>CAZENI010000682.1:0-4079 GCA_964513055.1 uncultured Opitutus sp. | reverse complement strand
GGCCCATCGAAACGCGCGCCCGCGCCTACCTCGACGCCAACTGCAGCCAATGCCACCAGCCCGGCGGCACCGCGCCCGGGGCGTTCGACGCGCGCGTCACCACGCCGCTATCGCTCGCCGGCATCGTCAACGCACCGCTCCTCGCCACCGCCGGCGGTCCCGCCGACCGCGTGCTCGTGCCGGGCGACGAGGCGCGCTCCCATCTGCTCCAACGCATGGCCGGCAACCACGTCGGCCGCATGCCGCCCGTCGGCACCAACGAACGCGACCGCGCCGGCGAGGCGATCATCGCCGCGTGGATCGCCGAACTCGCGCGCCCGCAGCCGGCGAGCCGCCTGCTGAATCTGGCCGCCCGCGCGCAGGTCGGCACCGGCGCCGACATCCTCATCCCCGGCTTCTTCGTCGGCGGCACCGCCCCGAAGAACATCCTCGTGCGCGCCATCGGCCCCTCGCTCGCGCAGTTCGGCGTCGGCGGCGCGCTCGGCGCCCCGGTGCTCACGCTCTTCAACGAGCGCCAGCAGCCCATCGCCACCAACACCCGCTGGGGCGACGCGGCCAACGCGCCCGACGTGCAGGCGGCCGCCCAGCGCGTCGGCGCCTTCTCGTTGCGCGCGGACAGCGCCGACTCCGCCCTGCTCGTGTCGCTTCCGCCCGGCGCCTACACGGCGCAAACCGCCGGCGCGAACAACGGCACCGGCGTCGCCCTCGTGGAGATCTACGACGCCGACGCCCCGCCCGCGTCGCCCGCTACCGCCCCGCGGCTCGTCAACACCGCCGTCCGCGCGCAGGTCGGCACCGGCGGCAACGTGCTCATCCCCGGCCTCGTCGTCGGCGAGGGCGCGCCGAAGACCGTGCTCATCCGCGCCGTCGGCCCCGGCCTCGCGGCCTTCGGTGTCACGGGCACGCTCGCGCAGCCGGTCATCGCGCTGTTCGCCGGCGCGGAAGCGTTTCTCACCAACACCGGCTGGACCAACGCCCCGAACGCCGCCGAGATCCGCGCCACCGCCGCGCGCGTCGGGGCGTTCGCGCTCGCCGAGAACAGTCGCGACAGCGCGCTGCTCGTGAGCCTGAGCCCCGGCCCGTATACCGTGCAGGTCAGCGGCGCCAACGGCACCAGCGGCGTCGCACTCGTGGAAGTCTACGAGGTGCCGTGAGTCGGCCGCGCAGTGCCGGACGCGCGCTTGAAATAGATCCGCGACGTCCTAGTCTCCACTGCATGGAAGCTGCGCGTGTCCTGCCGATGTCCGTCGCCGACTACCTCGCGTTCGAGGAGACGAGCGCCGTGCGGCACGAGTATATTGGCGGAGAGATCCACGCCATGAGCGGCGGAAGCGCCGCGCACAACAAGATCACCGGCAATATCTTCGCCCAACTCCACGCCCGGCTTCGCGGCGGCCCCTGCCAGATCTTCATCAATGACTTCAAGGTTCGCCTTCAGGTCGCCCGCGACGAGATCTTCTACTATCCCGACGTTCTCGTTTCCTGCCATGCCAAGGGCATCGAGAAATATTATCTGCGCCTGCCGACACTCGTCTTCGAGGTGCTCTCTCCCAGCACAGAGAGCATCGACCGACGTGAAAAACATCAAAACTACCGGCACGCCGCCACGCTCGACGAATACGTGCTCGTCGCGCAGGAACGCCGCGAGGTGACCATCTTCCGCCGCGCGACCGGCTGGCAGGGCGAGGTGTTCACCGCGCCGGAGGCCGTCGTCGAGTTTCGCTCGATCCAGCAGGCCCTGCCCCTCGGCGAAATCTACGACGGCGTGTTCTGATCTCAGCGGCGAAACCCGCGGTCCGCTCGCGCCGGGCGCGACGTCCGCCTCTCCGGAGCGACTTCGCCCAATCCGGCCACGGACCGTTCGCGGCTGCCTCGGATCTGCGAGCGTGAGCGAGCGGGCGATCCATCCCTCGCCTCGACCACCACGCCGAACGCCCGTCGTCAGTCGTCAGCCGTCAGCCGCCTGCGCCGCACCCGGCGCCACCGCGCCGCCCAGCTCGCACGTCACCTTCACCGGTGCCGGGATGACGCGGCCGAAGATCGTCGTGAGCGCGGCGCTCGTCGCGTCGCGGCCGCGCGAGATCACCGCGATGTGCTCGGGCGGGATGTCGTCGGTCGGATCGAAGAGCTGCCAGTCGCCCGCGAGATAGGCCTCGAAGCATGCGTGGAAATCCATCGGCTGCAGCCCCGCCGCGTAGCCGCCCACGTAGCGCGCCGGGATGCTCAGCGCCCGGCAGAACGCGATCGCGAGGTGCGTGTAGTCGCGGCACACGCCCTTGCGCGAAAGCCACACATCCCACGCCGAGCTGCGCGAGTCCGTCGAACCCGGCACGTAGTCGAGTTTTTGATCGATCCACTTGCAGATCGCGCGGACCTGCTCGCCGCGATCCTCGGTCCGGCCGAAGAGCTCCCACGCGATCTGCGCGAACCGGTCGCTCTCGCAGTAGCGGCTCGGCAGCGTGTAGGTGAGGATGCTGAGCGGCAGCCGGCCGGGGTTGTCGGCCTTGACGACCGCCGGGAGCGGCGGCCGGTTGACCTCGATCGTGGCGGCGTAGCGCAGCTCGAACGTGCCGGCGGGCGCCTCGCACCGCAGCGCCCGGCCACCCTTGCCGTTCTCCACGATCTCGCGCGGCACGTCGGGCGTGCACACGATCGACTCGCTCAGCAGCCGCTGCCGCGCGTCGGTGTTCGCCAGAATGTTGAACGTGAAGGCGGCCTGGGGCGTGGCGATCTGATAGCCGAGCGTGCAGCCGACGGAAAGGGTCATGGGAGGGGCACCGTGAAGCGCCGAACCTCGCGCCGCAAATCAGAATCGGCGCAGGGACCAGCACGCCCCCGCCCGCCTTTGCCCTTTATGCGCGGCGCCGGGCTGCTATGGGTCCGGGCGTGGACCCCGGCGAAATCACCCTCGTGCTGCAGGGCATCGCGCGCGGCGACGGGCAGGCCGCCGACCGCCTGCTGCCGCTCGTCTACGAGGAACTGCGGCGCCTCGCGGCCGCGCGCATGGCGCGCGAGGCCCCGGGCCACACGCTGCAGCCGACCGCGCTCGTGCACGAGGCCTGGCTGCGGCTCGGGGCCGACCACCAGCCGGACTGGAAGAGCCGCGCCCAGTTCTTCGCCGCCGCCGCCGAGGCGATGCGCCGCATCCTGATCGACAGCGCCCGCAAGCGCCTCGCGCAACGGCGCGGCGGCCGGCTCGAACACCTCGACATCGACGACCTCGACATCGCCATCACCACCGACGATGCGCGCCTGCTGCGGGTCAACGAGGCGCTGGAAAAATTCGCGCTGGAGGAGCCCGCGAAGGCCGAGTTGGTCAAGCTGCGCACCTTCGCCGGGCTCACCCTCGAGGAAGCCGCGCAGGCCCTCGGCGTCGCCGAGCCGACCGTCCGCCGCTGGTGGGCCTACGCGCGCGCCTGGCTGCTCAAGGAAATGGGCGGAGCGAAACCGTAAGGTAGGGCGAGGCGTCCCGCCGCGCCGTGTTCCCCTTGGTCCGCGACGGCTCGGCGGGGACGCCTCGCCCTACCCGCCTCGCCCTGACCTCTGAGCCGGACCCGAAGAGAACTATTTTTTTCGCAGGAATGATCACTTTCAGACGCTCGATTGCGCGCTGAGGGATGAAGCCCGTTTCCGGGCCCACTTCCTCCCCCGCCCCGCTCTCCAACGTCACGGAAAATTCCCTCCTCCTTCCCCCATCATGAACCCACAGCCCTCGCGCGCCGAGGCCCTTTTTGCCGTGGCGATCGCGCTCTCCCCCTCGGAGCGCGCCGCGTTTCTCGAACAAGCCTGCGCCGGCGATGCCGCGCTGCGCGACCGCGTCTCCACCCTCCTCTCCGCCCACGACGGGACCGAGAGCCTGCTCACCACGCCCGTCATCGCCCGCCCCGCGATTTTCCCGGAGGAGCGCACCGGCGACCGCATCGGCCGCTACAAGCTCCTCCAGAAAATCGGCGAGGGCGGCTGCGGCACCGTCTACATGGCCGAGCAGCAGGAGCCCGTCGTCCGCCGCGTGGCGTTGAAAGTGATCAAGCTCGGCATGGACACGCGCGAGGTGATCGCGCGCTTCGAGGCCGAGCGCC
>CAZENI010000681.1:0-4094 GCA_964513055.1 uncultured Opitutus sp. | reverse complement strand
GCCTCGGGGGTTTCCAGCGCGACGAGGCCGCCATCGCCCGCCGCGTCGAGGAACTGCTCGAGATCTTCAATCTGCTCCGTTTCCGCGACGCCCCGGCCAAGAGCCTCCCTTACGGCGAGCAGCGCCGTCTCGAGATCGTCCGCTGCCTCGCGACCAAGCCGAAGCTCCTCCTGCTCGACGAGCCCGCCGCCGGGATGAACCCGACCGAGAAGGTCGAACTTGTCCGCCTCATCCAGCAGATCCAGCAGCAGTTCAAACTCTCGGTGCTGCTCGTCGAACACTCGATGAAAGTCGTGATGAGCTGCTGCCAGCGCATCGCCGTCCTCGACTACGGCGTGAAGATCGCCGAGGGCTCGCCCGCCGAAATCCAGTCCGACAAAAAAGTGATCGAGGCCTACCTCGGCGAAGATCACCAGACGAACCTCTCTCACCACTAACCCATTGCCGATTTCCGATTGGCAATTGCCGATTGGCTGAGACGCAAGACTCACTTTTCAAATCGGCAATTGGCAATCGCCATTCGGCAATGCTCCAAGTCTCCGATCTCCACGTCTCCTACGGCGCCATCTCCGCGCTGTGCGGCATCTCCTTCGACATCGCCCAGGGCTCCATCGTCACGCTCATCGGCGGCAACGGCGCGGGCAAGACCACGACGCTCCGCACCATCTCCGGCTTGCTGCGGCCCAAGGCCGGCAAGGTCAAGTTTCTCGGCGAGGACATCACCGCGACGCCCCCGCACAAAATCGTCGCGCGCGGCCTCTGTCACGTGCCCGAGGGCCGGATGATTTTCTCCAATCTCACCGTCGACGAGAATCTCGCGATGGGCGCCTACCTGCAGCACGACGCCGCGCTCAACGCCACGAACCGCGACTACGTCTTCTCGATCTTCCCGCGCCTGAAGGAGCGCCTGCGCCAGACCGCCGGCACCCTCTCCGGCGGCGAACAGCAGATGCTCGCGATCGGCCGCGCGCTCATGGGCAACCCGAAGTTCCTCATGCTCGACGAGCCGTCGCTCGGCATCGCGCCGCGCCTCATCAGCACCATCTTCGAAAAAATCGTGGAGATTAACCGCGAGCGCGGCATCACGATCCTCCTCGTCGAGCAGAACGCGAACCTCGCGCTGGAGATCTCCAGCTACGCCTTCGCCCTCGAGACCGGCCGCATCGTCATGCAGGGCGAGAGCAAGCAGCTCCGCGCCGACCCGCAGTTGAAGGCGACGTATCTCGGCGGGTGAAATCGATCGGTGAGGAGCAGAGGCGCAAAGCTCCGCAAACGCGGCGTCGCCCACCACCTGATCTTCCCGGCCGTTTCTTTGCGTGAACCCTACGTCTCTTCGAGTCTGTGCGCTTGGCCAGTCTCCTGACTTCGCACCCGGCGGGTAGATTGCCCAAGGCGCGTTCGTCGCACTCCATGGCGGGACGGCATCCTGGCCCACACCGGCGCTGTTGTCGGGATCGGCGGCGAAGAGGAGATCGCGCCGGCCGCGGTTGTCGAAATCGGCGAACACGGTATCGGAAAAAGAAGCACGGCTGCATCGAGGAACGCCTTGGAGTAAAGCAGGGCTGATTTTCGAAATCGGCAGCCGGCTCGCGGTCCATTCGTGGTTGGACACGCGGTTTCTCAAAGTCACGTTGTCTCCCATGAGCGCCGCCCCCAGCAAGACGGTCTTCGTTTCCCACACGTCAAAGAACGATCCCTTCGTCGCCGCGCTCAAGCACCGGTTGGAGTCCCGCGGCTACACCGTGCTGGAGGACTCGCAGTTCGTGCCGGGCGACAATTTGCCGGAAAACGTGAAGGGCTTTCTCGACCGCGCGCCCACCGTCATCGCCGTGGGCAGTTCGGAGGCCACCGGCTCGCATTGGGTGAAGCGCGAGCTGCGCTACGCCCGCCAGCAGAAGAAGCGCATCATCCCGCTGCTCCTGCCGCATTCCTCCACCGCTCAGTTGCGCGTGATTCTCGAACTCCCCGAGCCTGCCACCACCGACGATCTTCAGGACTGGCCGCCGGAACTCATCGGCATCCGCGTGCCCGAGGGCGCGGGCGGACTCGATGCCTTGCTGCCCGCGCTGCTCGATGCGCTGGAAGGCCGCGGCGGCGGCGGGCAGGCGGACCCGGGTCAGGCGCGTCCGGCGGTGCCGCTGGCGGATCTCGTGCTGCGGCTGCGCGCGGCGCGATTTGAGAGGGTGAAAAATCCGCAGGGCGCGGAAGTGCGGCGTCCGGCGGCCACGGCCAGCCTCGCGTATTACCCGCCCGGCGCGACCGATCCCGTGGCGGAGTCGCCGGAGTTCCCGCTCATCGCGCCGCTGGGCCGGATCGAAGCCACCGAACTGCGCTTCTATTTGGAGCGCTACTTTCTCACGCCCTACGGCAGCTTCGCCGAGCGCGCCCGCGGCATCGAAGCCCGTCTGCCGGAATGGGGCCAGGACTTGTGGGAAATGCTGCCCGCCCCCGATCCCGCCACACCCGCCGCGCCGGATCCCGTCAAGGCATGGAAAGCCCAGGCCGCGCAGAGCGACCGTCGCTTCACCGTGCAGGCCCCACCCGCGCGCGTCCTGCGCCGCACGGCCACCGAAGAGGAGAAAGCCGCCCACCGCACCGAACTGGAAGCCGCCACGGAACTCCTCGCCCTGCCCTGGGAACTCCTCCACGACGGCCACGGCTATCTCTTCCACGACGGCATCGGCGTGCGCGTGCGCCGCTCGCTGCCCGGCGGCGAGAGTCCCGCCGAGCTGCCCGAGTCCGCGCGCCAGGCCCCGCTGCGCGTGCTCGCCGTCTGCGCCCGGCCCGAGGCGGAGGGCATCGCTTACATTGACCACCGCGTTTCCATCCAGCCGCTCACCGAAGCGCTCAATGCCCTCGGCGACCTCGCGGAGTATGAAATCCTCTCGCCGCCCACCTTCGCCGCCCTGTGCGACAAGCTGCGCGCCGCCCTCGCCGCAGGCCGCCCGTTTCACATCGTCCACTTCGACGGCCACGGCGTCTTCGACAAGGTGAACGGCCTCGGCGCGCTCGTCTTCGAGCACCCGGATGACGCGGCGAAGCTCGACCACCGCCGCGCCGAAATCATCCCCGCCGACCGCCTCGGCGCGGAACTGCGCCACTGCGGCGTCGGCCTGTTTTTCCTGGAAGCCTGCCAGTCCGCGCAGGCGGAGGAAAACCCCGAGGCCTCCGTGGCCGGTCGGCTGCTCCAGAGCGGCGTCGCGTCCGTGGTGGCCATGAGCCACAGCGTGCTGGTGGAGACGGCACGGCGTTTTACGGCGGCGTTTTATCCGGCCCTCGCGGAAGGCGCGCGCGTCGGCGCGGCCATGCTTGCCGGTCAGCGCGAACTTGCCCGCCACCGCCAGCGCGGCTGGGGCTGGGAACCGCGCGGTAATGAACCCGGCAAGATGCAGCGCTCGCCGCTGGAGTTGCACGACTGGTTCGTGCCGGTGCTCTATCAGGATGGCGCGGACCCCGTGCTCCTGCCCGTGCCGCCGCCGGCGGACCGCGTCCGCCGCGAGCTGGAGCAAGACCGCGCGCTCGCCACCGGCAACCTGCCCGCGCCGCCGCCGCATTCCTTCGTCGGTCGCAGCCGCCTGCTGCTTGCCGCCGAGCGGCTCATGCTGGAGGCGGGGAAAAATTTCGCCGTCCTGCGCGGCGAGGGCGGCGAGGGCAAGACCACGCTCGCCGCGGAACTCGCCCGCTGGCTCGTCGCCACTCGCCGCGCGGATCGCGCCGCCTTTGCCTCCGTGGAAAACCTCCCGCCCGAGGCCGTCCGCGCCGTGCTCGCGCAATGGGGCACGCAGCTCGTGCCGGACTTCGCCGCCCGTGCCGATACCGTGGAGCACGCGCTCGCTGCCCTCGCCGCCGCCCTCGGCACCCGCTCCGTCGTGCTCGTGCTGGATAACATGGAGACCATCCTGCCGCCGCCCGCGGATTCCGCCGCCGCCGGAGCCCGCGCGGCGGATGCCGGCGTGCTCGCCGCCATCCTAAAGGTCTGTGCCCGCCTGTGCGAACTCGCCCCGCGCACCCGGCTCGTCTTCACCTCGCGCGAGGCCCTGCCGGCGGATTCCACCTTCGGCGACCGCGCCCATCTCATCGAGGTGGGACGCCTC
>CAZENI010000680.1:0-4105 GCA_964513055.1 uncultured Opitutus sp. | reverse complement strand
GGCGTGATGCTGACGCGCGAACGCGAAGGCGCGGTCGGGCGGGTGGCGTTGGAGGTGTCCGCATCGGACGAGGCGGTCGGATTGCGCCTGAAGGCGGGACAACGAGTGCACGCGGATGAGCCGTGTCCTTCGCTCCCGGAGTTGGCCGAGGCGCTGGCGGAGCGCCGGCCGCTGGCGTGGCGGGGTGCGGGCGGAGCGTGGTCGCTGGAGTGGAGCCGATGATGAACCCGACGATGAGCCTGCCGCAGCGGAAGTATCGCAATCCGGGGCCGACGTGGGGCTATGCGTTCCTGACGCACGCGCAGCGGTATGTTCCGCGCTGGCTGCTGCACGGGCCGCTGGTGGTCGGCACGTGGGTGTCGGTCGCGCTGCTGCCGGTGCAGCGCCGGCATTCGCGCGACTACCTCAGCGGCGCGCTGGGCCGGCCGGCGGGGCTGCTGGATGTGTGGCGGCATTTTTTCGTTTACCTGAAATTTCTCCTCCTGCGGCTGCGCGTCGCGGGCGGCACAGAGGCGCGGTGCACGCTCGCGCCGGAGCACGCGGACGACTTCGAGGCGCTGATGCGATCGGGCGAGCCGGCGCTGTTCGGCACGTTTCATTTCGGGCACTCGGATCTGCTCGGCTTCCTACTGGCGCGGCGCGGGCGGCGGGTCGCGATGGTGCGGCTGCGCGTCGCGAACTCGGGCGACACGGAGCTGCTCGAGCGGCACTTCGGCGACGCAGTGTCGTTCATCTGGGTGAACGAGCCGGACAACCTGCTCTTCGCGATCAAGGCGGCGATCGATCGCGGCGACTCGCTCGCGATGCAGTGCGATCGGATGTTTTCGTCGCGCACGGCGGCGTTCCGGTTTTTCGGGCAGCGGCGGCTCTTCCCGTTCGCGATCTATCATCTGGCGGTGATGTTCAACCGGCCGGTGATGTTCTGCATCGGGCTGCCGGAGGGCGCGACGGGCACGCGGGTGGCGGCATCGCCACTGTTCCGGCCGGACCCGGCGCTCGACCGCGAGGAGAACCTGCGGCGCGCGCAGGAGCATTTCCAGGGCGTGCTCGACCGGCTCGAGATCCTCGTGCGGGATCATCCGTATCACTGGTTCAACTTCCTGCCGCACAATCCCGTGGCGCCGGCCGAGGCCGGGCCGAGCCCGGCCGCCACCGCGACCGATCGCGTTCCGGGCTGACGCGGTGCGCCCCAACCCTCCTGCCATGTCGACACCGTCGCCGACGCATCTCGTCCTCCTGCCGACCTTCAACACCGGGCCGCGCCTGGCGGGCGTGATCGCGGAGGCGTTGCGGCACTGGCAGCCGGTGCTCGTGGTCGTGGACGGCTCGACCGACGGCAGCGAGCGGCCCGTGCTGGAGCTGGCGCGGCGCGAGCCGGGGCTGCACGTGATCGTGTTGCCGCGCAACGCCGGGAAAGGCGCCGCGGTGCTCGCCGGCTGCGACTGGGCGCGGGCGCGCGGCTTCACACACGCGCTGGCGATGGACGCCGACGGGCAGCACCCGGCGGCGAAGATCGCGGAGTTCATGGCAATCTCGGCGCGGCGGCCCGAGGCACTCGTGCTGGGCAGCCCGATTTTTCCGGCGAACATCCCGCGCGAGCGGCTGTATTTTCGCAAACTGAGCGTGGCGCTCGTGCGGTGGACGATCCTCGGCGCCGGCATCGACGACAACCTGTATGGCTTCCGCGTCTACCCGATCGCGCCGCTGCTGGACGTGCTCGGGCCGCGGCGCACGGGGCGTCGTTACGATTTCGATACGGAGGCGGCGGTGCGGCTGTGCTGGTCGGGCGTGCCGCCGCTCAACGTGCCCGCGCCGGTCCGCTATTTCTCGCGGGCCGAGGGCGGCATCTCCCATTTTCACTACGTGCGCGACAATCTCACGCTGGCGGCGATGCACACGCGGCTGCTGGCGGAGCTGATCTTCCGGCGCGCCGGGGAGCTGCGCCGCCACCGGGAGCGCTGGCGCGAAGGCGACGCGCAGCCGCGGCGGGCGCGGGGCGGCTTTCAGACTCAACCCGGCGAAGGCGCCGCCGCGCCATGAAGCGTGCCCTGAGTGTAATGCTGATGCTGGCGCTGGCGGGCGCGGCCCTGCGGGCGGCCGCGCCTGCGGCCGAGGTCGCGATCGAGCCGGCCAATCGGCTCGAGGCCGGCGCGCCGGCGTGGCGGGATCTGGCGGCGCAGTTTGCGGAGCGGCCCGACACGCTCGCGGAGTTCGAGGAGCGGCGGTATTTCCCGATTCGCGCGGAGCCGGTGGTGCTGAAGGGCGAGGTGCGGGTGTCGCAGGCGCACGGGCTCAGCCTGCGCTACACGGCGCCGGAGCAGCGCGTCGTGGTGCTCGACGAGCGCGGCATGCTGCTGCGCGATGCGGCCGGCGGGCAGTCGGCGCCGGATCCGCGGGCGGTCGCGGCCAACCGAGCGCTGCTGCACGTGCTGCGGCTGGACTTCGCGGCGCTCGCGCCGGACTTCGACGTGTATGGCCGGCGCGACGGGGCGGCGTGGGCGATTGCGCTGGTGCCGCGCGACGGCGGCACGCGCCGCGCGGTCGGCACGATCCACGTGGCCGGCGAGGCGACGGCGGTGCGCGCGATCGCCTTCCGGCGCAGCCCGAAGCAGCACATCGACATCGCGGTCGCGGCGCCGCGGGCGACGGCGGCGTTTACGGCGGAGGAGCTGAAGGCGTTTTTCCGGTGATGGAGTCCTGGTCCCTGAACGCGCCGGCATGACCTTTCCCCAGCGCCGCACTTTCGGTCGCGTCCTGCTGATAGCCGCGGTGGCGCTCGGCGCGGCGTGGCTGCTGCGGCTGGACTACGCGCGCAAAATCTCGACGGATGTCCTCGACCTGATCCCGGTCAACGAGCGCGATCCGGAACTCGCGGTGGTGCGCGGGCTGGCGAGCGAGGCGGAGGCGAGGACGATGTTGTTCGTGCTGACGGATGCGCGGGGCGGCGCGGCCGGGCCGGAGGCGGTGCGGCGGTTTGCGGACGGGCTGGCGGCGTCGCCGGCGTTTGCGCAGGCGATCGTGCTGGCGGATCCGGCGTGGCGGGATGCGGCGGGGCGCGTGCTGTTCGAGCGGCGGTTCACGCTGCTGTTTCCGGCGTGGCTGCGTGCGCGCGATCCGGCGGAGCTGCCGCGCACGGTGGCGCGCGAGCTGAAGGCGTTTCTCGGGCGGCCGGAGGCGCTCGCGTTCCAGGACCTGCTGCCGGCGGATCCGCTGCTGCTGCTGCCGGATGTGCTGGCGCGGATGAAGCACGGGCTGGAGCTGGTCCAGCCCGGAGAGGGGGGCGCGGCGGCCGGAGCGGGCCTGGTGTGGGCGCAACTGACGGCGTCGCCGCTGAGCGAGGCGGGGCAGGGGCCGGCGCTGGCGGCGATCGAGCAGGCGGTGGCGCTCGCGCGCGCGGGGGCGCCGGGCCTGCAGGTCGCGTTCACCGGCGTGAACCGCTTCGCGGCGGCGAGCCGCGCGCGGATCGAGCGCGAGGTGTCGTGGCTCAACACGCTGTCGCTCGCCGCGGTGCTGGCGGTCGCGGCGATTTTCCTGCGCCGCATGCACCGGGCGCTGCATCTGGTGCCGGTGGTGGCGTGCTCGGTGCTGGGCGCGTGGGTGGCGACGACGCTGGCGTTCGAGCGCGTGCACGTGATCGTGTTCGTGCTGGGCGCGCTGCTGACGGGCGTGGCGATCGACTACGGTTTCTATCTCTACATGCAGCCGCCGGTGCGGCCGGGCGAGGATTACTGGGACAAGGTGCGGCGGCTGGCGAAGCCGCTGCTTGCGAGTTGCTTCACGACGGTCGCGGGGTTTGCGCTGCTGCTGTGGTCGGAGCTGCCGATGATCCGGCAACTCGGGGTGTTCGTGGGCGCGGGGCTGATCTGCGCGCTCGGGGCGGCGGTGATTTATTTTTCGACGGTGGAGAACGCGTTCCTCGAGGCGCGGGCGTTTCGCGGGGCGGGGGCGCTGTCGGCGGCGGTGCGACGGCGGCTGCGGATCGGGCTGATCGTGGCGTGGGTGATCGCGCTGCCGGGACTCGCGCGGCTCACCTGGCGCGACGACATCCGCGAGCTGGAGATTCCGGCGCCGGCGCTGCAGGCGGAGGACGCGCGGGTGCGCGCGG
>CAZENI010000679.1:0-4106 GCA_964513055.1 uncultured Opitutus sp. | reverse complement strand
CGTCCTTGTAGGTCGACCACTGGCTGCCGTTGACGAAGGTCTCGACGGTGCCGAGCAGGAGGCCGCCGAGGGCGGCGCCGGGGATGTTGCCGATGCCGCCGAGCACGGCGGCGACGAAGGCCTTCAGCCCGGGCATGACACCCATCAGCGGATCGATCGACGGATAGTTCAGCGCGTAGAGGATGCCGCCGGCGCCGGCGAGCGCGGAGCCGAGGCCGAACGTGAACGAGATGACAACATCGTTGTTCACGCCGACGAGCTGGGCGGCCTTGGGGTTGAGCGAGACCGCGCGCATCGCGGTGCCGATCCGCGTGCGGTAGACGATGAACTGCAGGCCCATCATCAGCAGGACGGCGACGACGATGACAATGAGCTGGTTGGTGGAGATGACGAGCGTGCCGAGCTGGAAGTTGGTGACGGGGAACACGGCGGGGAACGTGCGCGGGGCGGCGCCGAAGAAGACCTGGCCGCTGTATTCGAGGAGGAGGGACACGCCGATGGCGGTGATCAGGACGTTCAGCGTCGCGGCGCCGCGGAGCGGCCGGTAGGCGAGCCGCTCGATGATCATGCCGAGCACGGCGCAGCCGATCATGGCGCCGAAGAGGACGAGGAGCCCGCCCCAGACGGTGCCCTCCGGCACGAGTTTGCCGAGGTAGTAGCCGATGAAGGCGCCGACCATGAAGACGTCGGAGTGCGCGAAGTTGATGAAGCGAAGCACGCCATACACCATCGTGTAGCCGAGCGCGATGAGCGCATAGATGGCGCCGAGGGAAAGGCCGTTCAGGAGCTGCTGGAGGAATTCGGACACTCGAAAGCGGAGGAGTTGAAAGTTGAAAGGTGAAAGTTGAAAGAACTAATCCCGCAGTGAATCCCGGAGGCCGGTCAGCATCCGGACAATCTCCAGCGCGTGTTCGTAGAGCCGGTCGTGATCGGGCGTCGCGAGGAAACCCTGGGTGCGGGCGATGCGGGCTTGCGACACCACCTCGAAGGTGGAGCCAGTCGCGATCTCGATGAAGCGGCGAAAATCGGACTTGGAGCCGCGCGAACAGCCTTCGGCGATGTTGGATGAGATTGAAACCGCCGCGCGGCGCATCTGATTCGTTAATCCGAAGCGTTCATCCGAACGAAAGGTTTTGGTGACCACGTAAACGAAATCGGCCAGCGCAGCGCTCTTCTGCCAGACCTCCAATTTCTCGAAATTGAACATTCGTCCGGACTCTGCCTTTCAACTTTCACCTTTCAACTTTCAACTCGCGCGGCGGCTTCCGCCGCGCGGCTACGGCACGACCTGCTCGAAGAACTCCGTCCTGCCGTTCTTTACCGTCAGCATGACGGCGGCCTTCTCGCTGTTGCGCTTGGCGTCGATCGTGGTCTTGCCGGTCACGCCGGCGAAGTTCTTCGTCGCGGCGATCGCGTCGCGCAGCTTCGGTCCCTCCGTCGCGCCGCTGCGTTTCATCGCGTCGGCGATGACGAACATCGCGTCGTAGCCGAGGGCGGCGACGCCCTCGGGCTTCTCGTTGTTCCACCGCGCCTGATAGCGTTTCACGAAGGCCTGCACCTCGGGCGCGTGGTTGTCGGCGGAGAAATAGGTGCAGTAGTAGGTGCCCTCGACGGCCTTGCCGCCGAGTTCGGTGAGCTGCGGGGCTTCCCAGCCGTCGCCGCCGATGAGGGGAATGTTGAGGCCGAGCGAGCGCGCCTGGATGCAGATGAGGGCGGCCTCGCTGTAGAAGCCGGTGGCGGCGATGACATCGGGCCGGGCGGTGCGGATGGCGGTGAGCTGGGCGCGGAAATCCTTGTCGCCTTCGGCGTATTTCTGCTCGGCGACGATCTCGCCGCCGAGGGCGGTGAAGCGCTCGCGCATCACGGCGGAGAGGCCGACGCTGTAGGGGGAGTTGGTGGCGGTGAGGAGCGCGACGCGTTTCGCCTTGAGCGAGCCGTGGGCGAATTTCGCGAGCACCGCGCCCTGGAACGGATCGATGAAGCAGATGCGGAAAATGTAGTCGCCGATGGTGGTGACGCGTTCGTTGGTCGAGGAGATCGCCATCATCGGGATCTTTGCGTTCTGGCAGATCGGCGCGGCCTCGAGGGAGTTGGCGGAGGCGTTGGCGCCGATCATGACGGTGACCTTGTCGCGCGAGATCAGCTTCTTCACGGCGGTGGCGGACTCGCCCTGCTTGGACTGGATGTCCTCGACGAGGTATTCGAGCTTGCGGCCGAGGACGCCGCCCTGGGCGTTGATCTCCTCGATGGCGAGGCGGACGCCCTTGCCGGTGGCGACGCCGAACGCGGCGTCCTTGCCGGTGAGGGAGCCGTAGTGGCCGACCTTGATCGGGTCGTTCGCGGCCGCGAGGAGCGGGGCGGCGACGGTGGCGAGCAGCGCGAGCGTGGCGAGGAGGCGGGTGGCGGGATTCACGGTGAGAGGGAGTGGAAAAACTCGGGGCGGCCGGCGCGGACGGTGACGATGACGGCGGCCTTGGCGGCGTTGCGCTGCGGGTCGATGGTGGTGAGTCCGGTGGCGCCGGCGAAGTTGGCGGTGGCGGCGAGCGCGGCGCGGAGCTTCGGGCCGTCGGTCGAGCCGGCTCGGCGGATGGCGTCGGCGAGCAGGAGCGCGGCGTCGTAGGCGAGGGCGGAGCCGCCGTTGGGCGTCTCGCCGGCGTGCTTCGCGCGATAGCGTTGCACGAACTCCCGCACCTCGGGCGCCTGGCGGTCGGGCGCGAAGTGGGAAACATAATACGTGCCCTCGGCGGAGCGGCCGCCGATCGCGAGGAGTTCGGGCGATTCCCAGCCGTCGCCGCCGAGCAACGGAATCTGCAGGCCGAGTTCGCGCGCCTGCTGGCAGATCAGAGCGACCTCGGTGGAGTAGCCGGGGACGAACACAGCGTCGGGCCGCGCGGCGCGAATCGTGGTGAGCTGGGCGCGGAAATCCCTTTCGCCCTCGGTGTAGAACCACGGGCCGAGGGCGCTGCCGCCGGCTGCCCGGAAGCGCGCGGTGAACTCGCGCGCGAGGCCGTCGCTGTAGGCGGACGATTTGGCGACGAGCACGGCGACCTGCCGGAGGCCGAGGCGCTCGTGCGCGAGTTTCGCGAGGACGGCGCCCTGGAAGGAGTCGATGAAGCACGCGCGAAACACATAGGTGCCCATCGCGGTGAGTTGCGGATGCGTCGAGGCCGAGGCGAGGAGAGGCACTTGCGCGGCCTGGCAGATGGGCGCGGCCTCCATGCTGTTGGTGGAGGTGCCGCCGCAGAGGAGGGCGACCACTTTGTCGCGGGAGATGAGCTTGCGGGCGGCGGTGGCGGCGTCACCGGATTTTGAATGCAGGTCCTCGGTGACGAGTTCGAGCGGGCGGCCGAGCACGCCGCCGCGGGCGTTGATGGACTCGATCGCGAGGGCGAAACCCTTGCGCGAGGCCTGGCCGAAGCCGGCTTCGCGGCCGGTGAGCGATTCGATCTCGCCGATGCGGATCGGCTCGGCGGCGGGGAGGGCGGCGGCGGCGAGCGCGAACGCCAGCAGCGCGGACAGGCGGGCGGCAGCGCGGCGCGCCGTTCGTAGCTGCGCCTTCGCGCGGAAGGAGCGGATTCCGCCCAAAGGCGGGACTACGAACGATGGCATGATGCCTGAAGCGAGGCGTGGGTCCGCTTCAACCTCAAGGCGCGACGGTCTTGTTGAACTCCAGCTTGCCGTTCTTGATCGCGATCACGATCGCGCCCTTCGTGGCGTTGCGATCCTTGTCGATGGTCGTGATGCCGCTCGCGCCGGCGAAATTCTTGGTGGCGGCGAGGGCGTCGCGGAGCTTGGCACCATCGGTCGTGCCGGCGCGCTTGATGGCGTCGGCGAGCACGTAGGCGGTGTCGTAGCCGAGCGCGCCGAAGGCATCGGGCGTCTCGCCGTTCCAGCGTTTCTTGAACTTCTCGACGAACTTGGTGACGAGCGCGTCCTTGTTCTCGGGGGAGAAATGCGTCGAGTAGTAGCAGCCGTTGAGCGCGTCGCCGCCGATGCCGGGCTCCGGCTGCGCCGGTCCGAAAGGGCTCGGGGCGTTCCTGGGCCACTTCGCACGCTTGCCGTTGGTCTGCCATTTCAGCAGATCCCAGAATCCGCGCGGCTCCTCG
>CAZENI010000678.1:0-4112 GCA_964513055.1 uncultured Opitutus sp. | reverse complement strand
TGCCGCCGCAATTCCGATCGTAATTCACCTGATGCTGCGGCCACGGCCACGGCCGCCGCCGCGACTCCGGCAGCCGCGACGGCAGAATCGGTGCAATTCGTCCAGTTCCCCCCCGAAGCGGTGTCGCCGCTCAGTTACTATGCGCGCGTTTATTTGCTGCGCCCGCGAGGCACGACCGAGAGCAAGGGCGCGATCCGCATCTTCGACGAGACGCCCGGCGCGCAGGGTGGCGGGCCGGGCCGCGCCATCGAGATCGGCGCGGTGGAGGACGACCGCGTGCTTGGCTGGAACCGGCCCGCCGGCGTCATGAGCCTGCGCGCGGACGCCGGCACCGCCGCGACGCCGCGCCTCGCCCTCGAGCTCGCGCCGGGCCGGGCCTACTATGTGATCATCTATCGCCAGGAAGCCACGGCGGTGTTTCGCCAGGTGCCGGAGCCCGCGGGGGAGGTGCTGCTCGCCGCCTTCAAGCCCGCGACAGTCAAGGGCGACGCGCCCGACTCCCTCGATGCCTACCTCGTCGCCGCCGCGAGCGATGGCCGCACGGATGCGGTGAAGACGTTTCTCAGTTCCGACCGGAATCGCAGCTACGCCCAGGCGCTGACCGCCGCGATCGATCAGGCCCAGCCGCAGGTGACCAATATGCTCGTCAAAGCCGGCGCGACCCTGCCGGCCGCGACCACGCCCGACGCGCGTTTCCGGCTCGCTGCGATCCAGAAGGCGCTCGCCGACATGCTCGCCGAGGAGGGCAAACCGACTGAAGCGAAGAAATACTACGAGCAGGCGATGGCGCTGTTCGCCGCCGTGAAACCGGAACTGGCCGCGGCTGCGGAATCGAAATTCAAGGCCGCGAGCGAGAAGCCCGGAAAGGAGTCTTTCTGGAGCACCCTCGCCCAGACGGCCGCGAAAGCCATGGCCAGCGGCGCCGGCAGCTCGCAAGCCGGCGGCAATCAAGCCGGCCTCGCCCAACTCCTCGCGATGAAGGACGCCGGCGGTTCTTTCGGCGAGCTCTTCACCAAGCTGAAGACCACCACGGCGGCGTCCCCGAATGCCACCACGCCGGGAGCCCAGCAGGAAATCCCCAAGGAACTCGCCACGCTCCTCGACAGCTTCACGAACAAGGCCGCGCTCGACAAGACCCTCTCCGATCGCTGCGACGTATTGATCGCCGAAATCAGCAGGAAGCTGGGCCAATGAAGGCGCCAGCGGCGCGACGGAATCGGGAGAATTCAGAAGCCAGGAAACCAGGAATCAGGAGGCCCGGCCGAAGGTCGCTTCTGATTTCATGGCTTCCTGGCTTCTGAATTAATGGCCGCCCGGGTGCCGCGATTTTGCCAAAACTCGCCGCCGGGCTACTAGGCGGTTGCCTCAGGTGCGGCTAGGATGCTCACTCCTTTTTCCCCGCCCCTTTCCCTCGTCCGCTCCGCGCCCTGCGCTTCACGGAACGCGCCTCCCCGTTTCACGCCATGCCGAAAACCACCTCCGATCTCAAAACGATCAAGTCCAAGACCCAGAGCCTCGTCGAAGGCGCGCTCGCCGACACCGGCGGCCTCCTCCGCCTCGCGCCCGCCTGGGTGCCGCGCTCCTTCCTCCAGCCCGGCCTCCGCATCAAACTCCACCCCGACGACACCTACGCCTACGGCCTCAACCGCGGCGGCATCGACGAGCGCTGGTTCGCCTCCACCACGCCGACCGCCAACGAAGGCCGCGCCTGGGACGAGGGCCTGAGCTGGTGCGTCGTCGGCAACCAGCGCTTCACGCTGCAGCAAGCCGTCGCCGACACCGGCGCCACGCTCGTCGGCTCGTCCATCTGGAAGAAATACAAGAAGTGGCCCGTCTACTCGAAGTTCTTCGATAACATGGGGCCGATCCCGCACCACATGCACCAGTCGCAGAAGCAGGCGAAACTGGTCGGGCAGGAGGGAAAGCCGGAGTCGTATTATTTCCCGCCGCAGCACAACAACGTCGGCAACAACTTCCCCTACACCTTCATGGGCTTCGAGCCCGGCACCACGAAGGAGCAGGTCAAGCAGTGCATCCGCAACTGGAACAAGGGCGACAACGGCATCCTCGATCTCTCGAAGGCCTACCGCCTTAAGGTCGGCTCCGGCTGGCTGATCGATCCCTGCATCCTCCACGCGCCCGGCTCGCTCTGCACCTACGAGCCGCAGTGGGGGAGCGACGTGTTCGGCATGTATCAGAATCTCGTCGAAGGCCGCGAGGTGCCGTGGAGCCTCCTCGTGAAGGACATGCCCAAGTCGAAGCACAAGGACATCGACTTCATCGTCGACCAGCTCGACTGGGACAAGAACGTCGACCCGAACTTCAAGGACAACCACTACCTCGAGCCCGTCCCCGTCGCCGACACGCGCAGCGAGGGCTACGTCGATCGCTGGATCGTCTACGGCAAGGTCGACGGCGAACAGCTCTTTACCGCGAAGGAGCTCACGGTCGATCCCGGCACCAAGTGCACGATCAAGGACACCGGCGCCTACGGCCTCATCTGCGTGCAGGGCTCCGGCCGGATCAACGGCCAGCCGCTCGTGAGCCCGAAGCTCATCCGCTTCACCGAGCTCACCGAGGACGAATATTTCTGCACCGAGGACGGCGCCAAGGCCGGCGTCACCTTCGAGAACACCAGCAGCACCGAGCCCCTCGTGTGCCTCCGCTACTTCGGCCCCGAAGTGAACCCCGACGCCCCCGCCATGGGCGCATATCGGAAAAACAAATTCTAACTCACCCGCGCCTCTTTCTCTTTCCTCTTTATCTTTCTCTTTCGTCAGGGCCGAGCGTGCCGGCGCAGACGCGAAGCCCTCCGAACCGGAGAAAGATTAAGAGAAAGAGGATAGAGAAAGATCGAATCTCCACCTCCCCCTCCTATGCCCGCTAACAACTACCCCAAACTGCACAACGCCATGTGGCCCGGCCTCGTCGGCAAGGGCTCCCCCGGCGCGGAACCGTTCATCGACCTCGACACCATGCTCGACATGACCGCCAAGGCGGACGTCGGCGGCGTGAAGTTCGACGGCGTCGATCTCTTCCTCTACAACCCGCACACCGACATCGACAGCACCGACGACCAAATCAAGGCGCTCGCCGACAAGATCAAGGCCAAGGGCCTCGTCGTCGGTTCCGTCGTCGCGCCCGTGTGGTTCGACGCTTCCGCCGGCGGTGACGAGAAGGCCCGCGCCAACTTCGTCACCCACGTCCGCAAGGCCATCGGCATCGCCAAGAAACTCCGCCAGCTCGGCGTCCGCCCCTACGGCGTCGTCCGAATCGACAGCGCCACGGGCGTCGGCGCCTGGGACAAGGACCCGAAGGGCACGACCAAGCTCATCGCTCAGACCTTCCGCGAGTGCGGCAAGATCGCGAAGGGCGAAGGCGAGCGCCTCGCCGCCGAAGGTGAGATTTGCTGGGGCGGCATGCACTCGTGGAAGAACATGGTGAACCTCCTCGAGGCCGTCGGCATGCCCAAGGTCGTCGGCTTCCAGGCCGACATGTCGCACACGCACCTCTACACGCTCGGCTACAACGCCGAGGCGCACCGGATCGTGCCGAAGAACTATCACTACGAGCCCGCCGAATTCCACAAGGCGATGGTCAAGCTCACCGACGCGCTCCGCCCGTGGACGATCGATTTCCACGTCGCGCAGAACGACGGCTCCGTCTTCGGCTCCGGCGACCACGAGAAGACCGGCCGCCACTGCCTCGCCACCGATCCGAAGGGCAAGCTCAACATCGCCCGCGACTCCGGCTACTGGCTCCGCGACAAGCAGGGCAAGGTCACCAAGAAGTTGAAGCACATCTGCTGGGACGGCTGCATGTTCCCCAACGAGGTGATGACGCAGCAGCAAACCTGGAACGACATCCTCGCCGCCATGATCGAGGTCCGCACCAACCACGGCTGGGTCGGCTGAAACTTGAACCGGTAGGGCGAGGCGTCCCCGCCGAGCCGTCGCAGCGATCACGTCCGCCGCGCGACGGCTCACCGAGGACGGTTCGCCCTGCCTTCGATCATTCTGCGCCCCTTTCACCTTCACTCTCACTTTCACTTCAGACCCCCCATGGCCAAGAAACAACTCCGCATCGGTCTCATCGGCTACAGCTTCATGGGC
>CAZENI010000677.1:0-4116 GCA_964513055.1 uncultured Opitutus sp. | reverse complement strand
TCGTAGCGCTCGTCCATGCGGTCGCGGAAGCTGTAGGTGAACGCCGGAGACGGGCCGCGCGCCGGGCCGGCGAAGGCGCGGCCCTGGAGGAACTCGGGCGCCTTGACTCCCGCGAGGCTCAGCACGGTGGGGGCGAGGTCGACCCAGTTGACGAGCTCCGTCGAACGCGAGCCGGGCGCGCCGGGCGCGAGGTGCTGGTATTTCTTCGGGAAACGCAGCGCGAGCGGCGGATGCGTGCCGACCTCGAAGAGGAAGCGCTTGCTGCGCGGCAGCACGCCGCCGTGGTCGGAGTAGTAGAAGACGATGGTGTCCTCGGCGAGGCCGCCGGCCTCGAGCTCCGCCAGCACTTCGCCGATCAGGCGGTCGGCCTCGCTGACGCGATCGTAATACTGCGCGAGGTCCGCACGGACCTCGGGCGTGTCGGGCAGATAGGCGGGCACGCGCACTTTCGCGGGATCGGTGGTGAGCGGCTGGCGCTTGTGCAGCGAACTCTCGTGGCTCTGCGTGAAGTTGAAGATGCTGAAGAACGGCTGGCCGGGCTTCCGATTCTTGTAGTGGGCCTGCGCGCCGTTCTGATCCCACGTGCCGGGGAGGACGGCGGCGTTGTAGTCCGTCTTCTGCCGGTTCGTCGTGAAGTAGCCGGCGTCGCGCAGATACGCCGGGAAATAGCGCAGCCACGCCGGCATCGGGACGTTGCTGCGCATGTGTTGCGTGCCGAGCGACGGCGCGAACATCCCCGTGATGATGCTCGCGCGGGTGGGGGCGCACACGGCGGACGTGGAGTAGGCCCGCTCGAAGAGGATGCCCTCCTTCGCCACGCGATCGAAGTGCGGCGTGCGGGCGAGCGGGTCGCCGTATCCGCCGACAAAGGTCGCGGCGTTGTCCTCGGTGACGACCCAGACGATGTTGGGCCGGGCGGCGGGCGCGGCTTCGGCGGCGCGGGTGGCGGCGGTGGCGACGAGCAGGGCGAACAGGGCGAGCAGGCGGACGGCGAGACGGCGTTTCATCGGGGGAACGGCAGTGTCCCGATTTTCGGCGCGGATTCGACTGTTTTGTTGGCCGCTCCAGCCTGGCGACATTCAACGGCTCGACTCGCACGGGCATTGACCGCAGGGTGCGCCGTGCGCGTCCTCGCATTTTCCCCTGTGCTGATGAAAATCCCCGCCCTGGTCTCCTGTGTCCTGTTCCTCGCCGGTGCGCTCGCGAGCTTCGCGGCGGGCACCGCGGCCAAGCCGAATGTCATCTTCATCCTCGCCGACGATCTCGGCTACGGCGACGTCGGGGCGTTCGGCCAGAAGCTGATCCAGACGCCGCACCTCGACCGCCTCGCGGCCGAGGGCACGCGTTTCACGCAGGCCTACGCGGGCGCCACGGTGTGCGCGCCGTCGCGCTGCGCGCTGATGACCGGCAAGCACGGCGGCCACGCCTACATCCGGGGCAACCGCGAGTTGCCCGGCGAGGGCCAGGAGCCGATGCCGGCGGATACGTTCACCGTCGCGCATTTGATGAAGCGGGCGGGCTACACCACCGGCATCGTCGGCAAGTGGGGTCTCGGCAAGCCCGGCTCCGACAGCGTGCCGCCGAAGATGGGCTTCGACTACTTCTTCGGCTACAACTGCCAGCGCGCCGCGCACGAGCACTACCCGGATCATCTCTGGCGCAACGACACGGTGGTGCCGCTCGACGGCAAGACCTACTCGCACGACCTGATGACGACCGAGGCGCTCGAGTTCGTGCGCCGCAGCAAGGCCCAGCCTTTCTTCCTCTATCTCGCCTACACGCTCCCGCACCAGAAACTGCAGGTGCCGGAAATCGCGCCCTATGAGAACGCACCCTGGGCCGAGAACCTGAAGATCCTCGCCGCGATGATCACGCGGCTGGATCGCGACGTCGGCCGGCTCATGGCGCTGCTGAAGGAGCTGAAACTCGACGAGAACACGCTCGTGATCTTCAACAGCGACAACGGCGCGGCGTATCGGGATTCCACGTTCAACCACTCCGGGCCGCTGCGCGGCTACAAGCGCGACATGTATGAGGGCGGCATCCGCTCGCCGAGCATCGCGCGCTGGCCGGGCAAGGTGAAGGCGGGCGTGACGAGCGACCAGGTGTGGGCGTTCTGGGATTTCCTTCCGACGATGGCGGAGCTCACGGGGCAGAAGGCCCCGGCCGGGCTCGACGGCATCTCCGTGCTGCCGGCCTGGCTCGGGCAGAAGGCCGTCGCGCACCCGCCGCTCTACTGGGAGTTCCACGAGCGCGGTTTCTTCCAGGCGGCGCGCATCGGCGACTGGAAGGCCGTGAAGCTCTCGTCGAAATCCCCGCTCGAGATTTACGACCTCAGGACCGACCTCGGAGAGAAGAACAATGTCGCCGCGCAGCAACCCGCGGTGGTGAAGCAATTCGAGGACTACCTGAAGACCGCGCGCGTCGACTCGGCGCTGTTTCCGATCAACGAGAGCCCCGCCGGCAAGAAAGGCGGGAAGAAGGCGGCGGAGAAAAAGGAAGTGGAGTGAGGCCAAAGTCACTCTTCCGAATGCCAATCGGGAAATCAGAAGCTCAGGAACCAACGGCTTGAACCACTAATTCACACTGATAGCAGGAAATTTGGGGAATTCAGACCCTGCGTCCGAGATACTTATTCCCGAAATTCCCGACCATGAGTGTGAATGAGTGGTTTCTCTGAAAATGAAATCCACCCCTTCCTCTATCAACCGTCGCGCACTGCTGAAGTTCGCCGCGGTGGCCGGTGCGGCCGCCGCGAGTCCGATGCGCGTGTTCGGCCAGGGCTCCGGACCTGCGGCGCCGTCGGTGCGCGCGATCACGGATTATCTCGAGACGCTGAAAAGGGACGACGACGGCTACGGCTGGGGCGATCAAGACATCTCCCACCTCACGCCGACCTTCGGCGTCATCGGCGCGTATCGCGTGCTCAAGGTCACGCCGCCGCACAAGGACGCGCTCGTGCGCTACGTGCGCACGCACCATCCGCGCGAGCTGAAGAAGCAGCTCGAGCAGGAGCGGCGGATCTTCGAGTGGCAGCAGGTGCAGGCGCTGGCATGGCTCGATGCCGACGCCGGCGAGCTCCGCGCGAAGATCGCCACGCTGACCAGGCCCATCGCCTACCTGAAGCAATACGAGCGGCACGGGTATCCGGTTTTTCAATCCGAACTCGGCGCCGTGCTCTCGCATGCGCTGCTCGGGCTGCCGACCGCGGGGATCGCGGAGGCGTTCGGCGACTACATCGCGGTGCGGCGGCGCACGAACGGCAGCTACAACAACACGCCCGCGGCCGACGGCGGTGACGGCCACGTGATGAACACGCTGTGGGCGCTGCAGGCCCTGCGCGTGCTGGGCCGGGACGCCGCGAACGGCGACGCCCTCGTGGCGTGGCTGCGCGCGTGCCAGCTTCCGAATGGCGGGTTCACCTATCAGCCCCAGCCGATGTTCGGCGGCGTCGACGACATCGTCTACGTGCGGGCAGCCGTTCGCGCGCTGAAGCACCTCGGCGCGGAGCCGGCGCAGCGCGAGGCCTGCATCGCCTACATTCTCTCGCTCGCGAATGCCGACGGCGGCTTCAGCGATCGGCCAGGCTGGCTGAGCAACGCGACCGCGACCTACTACGCGATCGACGCGTTGGACGTGCTCGGCGCGCTCGACCGGGTCGCGACGGCGAAGCGCCGGCCGCTGCGCGCGCGCCAGACGCTGCCCGGGGATTTGAAGATCTTTTCGGCGCAGGTCGAATCGCACGGCACAGGCAGTCCCACCGAGGCGGTGGAGCTGGCGCGCGCGTTGAAGATCGATCTGTGGGGCGCGAAGAACGGGAAGCCTGGCTGGCTGCCGCGCGCGCGGGCGATCGCCGCGGAGCAGAAGGTGCCGGTGCTGTTCTTCACGGCCGACGAGGAATACGGCACCTGGGTCGATATTCCCGGCCTCGGCACCTACAGTCACACCGCCGATCTCGTGGCCCCCGCCGGCGCGGACATCGGTGCGCCGCTCGGCACGCGCGCGGCGCCGCCGGCGCCGGTGTCGTGGCCCGAGTTTCGCACGCCCCGCCTCGTGCCGCTGGAAAAGGGTGGGGGCCGGCTGATATGGCAGTTAGGCGAGAACGAGGAACAGGTC
>CAZENI010000676.1:0-4139 GCA_964513055.1 uncultured Opitutus sp. | reverse complement strand
CATGCCGGGGTTGCGGAGCACGGCGGTTTCGACGAGGCCGCTGCCCTGATCGTTCTTTTTGAGGCCTACGCGGTGGCCGCGATCATGCAGGCGCGCGGCGAGTCGGGCGACGGCGGTCGTCTTGCCGGCGCCGAGGAAGCCGCCGATCATGATGTAGCGCGCAGGCGAAGAGAGGCCGCTGGGTTCGGTGGGAGAACTCATGGGGCGGGTGGGGAGGACTGATCCTTCGTCTGGTCGAGCATCCGGTCAATCGTGGCGTTCAGGAGGTTGGCGTAGTCGCGGACCGGCATGCAGTTTCGATCCGGTTCGCCCGCGGCCCGGTAGAGCCAGCCGGCGCCGTAGGGGGCGTCGTTGATCTGGCCGAGCTGCCCCCTGAGTGACGGATTCCCGCCCTGAAAGGTGCCGTCGACCACACAATAGATGTCGCTGATTGCCTTGAAGCCCTCGATCCAGCCGAGAATCTTGCCGGGCTGGACAGCGGCGCCCACCGGCACCTCGAAGGCCTGATCGACGAGGTCGCCGAGCATGCGGACGGCAAATTTCGAGAATCCGACGCGCCACAAACCATCGGACTCCCGGAGGAGCCAGTAGTGTGACGGTGAGTAAAGGGCATCAACGGGAAGCTGGGTGGCGAAGTGGGACCGTTTGAAGAAAATCGTCTCGGGTTTCGCGTTTTCCATGCCGGAAGCCGGGAGTTTCATTCAATGCGGTCGCTTGGCAAGGAGGCAGACGCTTTTCCCGGGGACGAATCGTTTTCGTTTTCGGAATCGTGGTCTCCCCTGGATTCAGGGCTTCGGTTGAGAGCACGAGAAAGATAACGATTAAGAGAACGATTGCCCCAGACTGGACTTGGCGGTGGTTCGCGGCAGAAACGAAAACTGCGTGACCTACCTCGACCACAATGCCACCTCGCCGCTGCTCCCGCAGGCGCGCGCGGCCTGGCTGGACGCGGAGGAGCGCTTTCCGGGGAATCCATCGAGTCCGCACCGGATCGGCGCCCGGGCCGATGGCGCGATCGAGGAGGCGCGGCAACGACTGGCCGCGAGGCTGGGCTGCCCGGCGCCCGATGTGATTTGGACGAGTGGCGCCACGGAAGCGTGCAACACCGTGCTGCACCACGTGGCGGCTGCGGCGGCGGCAGATCCGGCGGCGCGGGTTTGCGTGAGTGCGATCGAGCATCCGGCGGTGCTCGAGTGCGCGCGGTATTGTTTTCCCGAGCGCGTCGACCTGATGCCCGTGTCGCGCGAAGGGGTCGTCGAACTCGGCTGGTTGCGGGAGCGGCTCTCGCGGTCGCGGCCGGCGCTCGTCGCGCTGATGGCGGCGAACAACGAGACGGGCGTGCTGCAGCCCTGGCGCGAGGCGCAGGCGCTGTGCGCGAGCGCGGGCGTGGCGTTTTTCTGCGACGCGACCCAATGGTGCGGCCGGCGGCCGGCGAGCGGGCTGGGCGCGTGCGACTTCGTGGCGGGCAGCGCGCACAAGTTTGGCGGGCCGCGCGGCGTGGGTTTCTTGAAATGTCCGTCGGCGGGAGCGCTGCATCCGCTGCTGCGCGGCGGCAAGCAGCAGGAGGGGCGCCGCGCGGGCACGGAGAACGTCGCGGGCATCCTGGCGTTGGTCGCGGCGCTGGAGTGGTGCGAGCAGCAGATCGCCAGCGGCGGTGAAACGCAGCGGCTGGCCGTGCGCGAGACGTTTGAGAGCGCGCTGCGGCGCGCGTTGCCCGAGGTGCGGATCACGGGTGGGGGCGTCGAACGACTCTGGAATACGGTGAGCGTGGTCATGCCCGAGGCGGATTGCCGGCAGCGCTGGGTCGTGAAACTGGACAAGGCGGGCTTCGCGGTGTCGACCGGATCGGCGTGCGCGAGCGGATCGGAGAATCCGTCGCACGTGCTGACGGCGATGGGCCTCAGCGCCGGCGAGGCGGGTCGGGCGCTGCGGTTCAGCGCGGGCTGGCTGACGCGGGAGAAGGCGTGGGATGAGTTGCTGGAGGCGCTCGCGCGGATTCAGTCGGAGATGGCCATGACCGCAGCGAGCGAGGCGCCGCGGTGACGACGTCGCTGCCGTTCGACGCCGCGTTGCGCGGGCGCGTGGCGAGGGCGCGCGATACCGCGGTCGCGGCCTTGCTGCGCGAACGCGATCCGAAGGGGATGTGGGTGGGCGAGCTCTCGGCCAGCGCGCTTTCGACCGCGACGGCGGTGACGGCGCTCACGCTGGTGGCGCGGGGCGATCCTGCCGCAGCCGGCAGGTTGCGCGGCGCGATCGAGTGCGGTCACCTGTGGCTGGTGCGGAATCAGAATGCGGACGGCGGCTGGGGCGACACGACGCGGAGTTTCAGCAACATCAGCACGACGACGCTCGTCTGGGCCGCGCTCGGCCTGGCAGCAGAGGGAGTGAAAGGTGCGGCGGGCGCCGTCGCCGCGGCGGAGCGCTGGCTGACGCGCGCTGCCGGATCGATTGAGCCCGCGCAACTGGTGGGCGCGATCGAGCGCCGCTACGGCGACGATCGCACGTTCTCGATTCCGATTCTCACGATGTGCGCGCTGTGCGGCCGGCTGGGGCCGGGGCAAGAGGGTTGGCGGCACGTGCGACAATTGCCGTTCGAGCTGGCGGCGCTGCCGCAGCGGTGGTTCGGCGCGCTGCAGTTGCCCGTCGTGAGCTATGCGTTGCCGGCGTTGATCGCGATCGGGCAGGTGCGGCACGGCTTGCGGCCGACGCGGAATCCAGTGCTGCGCGCGCTGCGCGAACGCGTGCGCGCGGGCACGCTGGAGAAACTGTCGCGGCTGCAGCCGGAGAACGGCGGCTTTCTCGAGGCGACGCCGCTGACCAGTTTCGTGACGATGAGCCTGGCCGCGATCGGACTGACGGCGCATCCGGTCGTGCAGCGCGGCGTGGCGTTTTTGGAAGCGTCGGCGCGCGCCGACGGGAGCTGGCCGATCGACACGAATCTGGCGACGTGGGTGACGACGCTGGCGGTGAATGCCCTCGCGGGCGATGAGGGCGAGGTCGCCCGCCGCGTGAGCGGCGGGATGGAATTGCGGGCGGGCGGGGAAGCATCCCTGCGCTCACGCGCAGGGCTACTACCCGACGCCGATGCGAACGCGATCCGCGGCTGGCTTCTGGGGCAGCAGTTCCGTCGCGAGCATCCTTATACGCTGGCGGCGCCGGGTGGTTGGGCGTGGACCGATCTGCCCGGTGGCGTGCCGGATGCGGACGACACGGCAGGGGCGCTGCTCGCGCTGCGGCAGTTGGGCGCGGGCGATCCGGCGGTGCGCGGCGCGGCGGAGGCGGGCGTGGGCTGGCTGTTCGCGTTGCAGAATCGCGACGGCGGCGTGCCGACGTTTTGCCGCGGCTGGGGCAGACTGCCGTTCGACCGGAGCAGCCCGGATCTGACGGCGCATGCGATTCGGGCGTGGCTGGCCTGGCGCGACGACCTGCCGGCGGCGCAGCAGGGAAAACTGGATACGGCGGTGGCGCGGGCGGCGGATTTTCTGCGGAGAACCCAGCGCCGCGACGGCGCGTGGATTCCGCTGTGGTTCGGCCACCAGGAGGACGCGGCGGACGAGAATCCGCTCTACGGCACGGCGCGGGTCGTGCCGGCGTTGTGCGTGCTGGCGGCGAGCGGTGGGGCGGAGATTCGTGAGTCGCTCACCTCGGCGCTCGGCTGGCTCGTGGCAAAGCAAAACCCGGACGGCGGCTGGAGCGGCGCGGCTAGCTCGGAATCGTCGATGGAAGAGACGGCGCTGGCGATGGAGGCACTCGCCGCGGGCTGGGAAACGACCGCCGGTGGGACGGCGTTGAAAGCCACGCTCGTGCGCGGCGCGGAGTGGCTGGCGGCGGCAATCGAGCGGGAAGGGTGGCGAACGCCCGCGCCGATCGGTTTCTATTTCGCGAAGCTCTGGTATTTCGAGCGGCTCTATCCGCTCATCTTCGCGACGGGCGCACTCACGCGGCTAAGGTAGCGGCGGTCGTTTCGACCGCCAGGTAGTCGGAGCATCCTTGAGACATGGTGTAACCAGTCCGCATGGTGGGGCCCGATGTCCTCATCGGGCTGGATTGAGCCTGGATTCGGCAGAAGGCGAAACCGCTAATCTTCGCTGATGAAAATCTTGGGCTTCGATTCACTTTGCCGGTTGAGTCACTCCTTT
>CAZENI010000675.1:0-4144 GCA_964513055.1 uncultured Opitutus sp. | reverse complement strand
GGGCGCGATCGCCGAGGAAGATCGGCACGAACTGGTTCATGCCGGCATTCGTGAAGAGCAGCCCCGGTGAATCGGGCAGCAGCGACGACGACGGCACGATCGTGTGGCCCTGGCGGGCGAAGAAATCGAGGAAGCTCTGGCGGATTTCGGCGGAGGTCATTTCAGAGGACAAGGAGGCCAAACAACAGAGGCCGGGGTGGGGCTTAGCAAGTGGGGAATTGGCCTCGGGCGCGCCGCGCCACGGGGACCTCCGCCGTGGAACCGTGGAGAGTGAGTAGACCGGACGCTTCCCGCTCAGCCCGATCCGGGAAATCGGTTTGCGTCATCGCTCGCCCCGACGCATAAGTGGTTCGCATCAGATCGAGAGCTGGCTGAGTTCGACCATGAACTCACCGACAGATACCCCACACCCACCTCACGGTCGTCTGGCTCGAGCGGAAATAACTCCCCAGACCGACGGCCGCCCAGACAGTTGGCGATATGCGCTCCGCCAGCGGCCACTGCGTGCGTGCCGCGTGGTCGGTTGCGGTGCGCCCGGGTGGAGTCGATCCGCCCGAAAGGTCAGCCCCTGGTGATTCGTGCGACGCACCCCAGTGGGAATGTCACTCTTAGTCTATTGAGTCCTTTGTTACAATCCGTGCACGTGCCGAACAAGAAACCCGCCCGGATCAGCCGATCCAGTGAAACCCAACTGGGCAATGTGGTGCGAATCTGTCGTGCGCATCTGGGGATTACCCAGGAGGAACTGGCATGGCGGGCGAACATGCACCGCAGCTACATCGCCGACATCGAGCGTGGCGGACGCAATATCACGCTCCGCAGCATCACCAACCTCGCGAAGGCGCTGCAGATTCCCGTGGAGCGCCTGCTGTCCGATGAGCCCGCGGGAGTCGAGCTGGGCGAAATCCTGATCGTAGAGGACAACGCGGCGGACGCGGAGCTGGTGCTGCGCTCCTTTCGCCGGGCGGGCATCGCCAATCCGGTGCGCGTGGCGCGCGATGGCGACGAGGCGCTCGAACGCCTGTTGGGCGGAGGCCGGTCCGCGAAGTCAAAGCCGCCTCCGCAACTCATCCTCCTCGATCTCAAGTTGCCGACCCTCTCCGGGGTCGAGGTGCTGCGCCGGATCAAGGCAGATGCCCGCACGCGGGACATCCCCGTGGTGGTTCTGACCGCCTCACGGCAGGATCTGGCCATCATCGAGTGCGGGCGGTTGGGGGCGGAGAACTACATTCTGAAGCCCGTCAATTTCGAGAAGCTCAGCGAACTTACTCCCGCCATGAAACTTCGCTGGGCGCTCCTCCGCCCGGCGCCAACGCCCGACGCGGCGCCCGGCTGAGCGGCGCCCGCGTTTCGCGATCTGTCCAATCCCGACATGCTCGCCGAACAACAGCTCAAAGCTTCTCTAAAGGAGATCGGCGACCTCAAGGCCGCGCTCGACGAGCATGCCATTGTCGCAATCACCGATCCGACCGGCCGCATCACCTATGTGAACGACAAGTTCTGCGCGATTTCTCGTTATGCGCGCGCGGAGCTGCTGGGCCAGGACCATCGCCTCATCAACTCCGGTCACCACCCGAAGGAGTTCTTCCGCGATTTGTGGACGACGATTGCGAAGGGAAAGACCTGGCGTGGCGAGGTGAAGAACAGGGCGAAGGACGGATCTTTCTACTGGGTCGATACGACGATTGTGCCCTTCCTCCACGACGACGGGAAACCCCGGCAATACGTCGCCATTCGCGCCGACATCACCGAGCGCAAGCGGATCGAAGAGGAGTTGCGGGCCTCGCTGAAGCAGGTCGGCGACCTCGAGGCGGCGCTCGACGAGCACGCGATCGTCGCGATCACCGATCCGCAGGGAAGGATCACGTTTGTGAACGACAAGTTCTGCGCGATCTCAAAGTATGCGCGGGAGGAACTGCTCGGGCAGGATCACCGGATCATCAATTCGGGGCACCACCCCAAGGCCTTCATCCGTGAACTCTGGACCACGATTGGCCATGGCCGCGTGTGGCGCGGGGAGATCCAGAATCGCGCCAAGGATGGGTCGATCTACTGGGTGGATACGACGATCGTGCCGTTCCTCCACGACGACGGGAAGCCCCGGCAATACGTCGCCATCCGCGCCGACATCACCGAGCGCAAGCGCGCCGAGGCGGCCTTCCGCGAGAGCGAAGAGTTGTTCTCGAAGGCGTTTCGGCTGAGCCCGGACTGCGTCGTCATCGTGCGCGACTCCGATCGCACGGTGGTCCGGGCGAATGATGCCATGTGCGCCCTGTGGGGCAGCACGCCCGAGGAGGTCATCGGAAAACCCGGTCGCGAGTTCGCGACCTGGTTGAGCGAGGACGATCGCACCCGGTTCCTCCGGATGCTGGGAGAGCGGGGCGAATGCCTGAACTTCGAAACCAAACTGCGGCTGGCGGACGGGCGGCTCCTGGACTTCAATATCTCGTCGCGCATGCTCACGTTTGGGGGCGAGTCCTGCGTGCTGAGCGTGATGCGCGATTTCACGGAGCGGAAACGCGTCGACGAAGCGGCGGCCCGCCTCGCGGCCATCGTCCAGTCTTCCGACGATGGCATTGTCGGAAAAAACCTGGAAGGCATCGTGACGAGCTGGAACGCGGGGGCGGAGAAAATCTTCGGCTACTCCGCGCAGGAGATGGTCGGGCAGCCCATCCTGCGCTTGATCCCGCCGGAGCGGCAGCATGAGGAGGCGGAGATCCTCGACTGCGTGCGGCGCGGCGACAGCGCGCAGCATCTGGAGACCGTGCGCCTGCGGAAGGACGGCACGCGGATCGATGTCTCCATCACGACATCCGCGATCAAGGATGCGACCGGAAAGATCATCGGCGTATCCAAGGTGGCGCGCGATATCACCCAGCAACGCCAGGTGGAGTCGGCGCGGCGCTCGAGCGAGGCCCGCTATCGCACGCTCTTCGATTATGCGCCGGACGGCATCGTGATTGCCGACGCCCAGGGCAACTACGTCGACGCCAACCCCAGCATCTGCCGCATGACGGGCTACACGCGCGAGGAGCTCATCGGGCGGCCTTCCTCGACGATGGTGATGGAAGCGGAGGTGCCCCACATCGATCGCGCCCTGGCGGTGATCAGGGCGAAATCCGCCTACCAGCGGGAGTGGCAGTTTCGGCGCAAGGAGGGTTCCGCCTTTTCCGCGGAAGTGATCGGCACGATGATGCCCGACGGCAATATCCTCGGCGTCATTCGCGACATCACCGAGCGCAAGCGCGCGGAAGCGGCGCTCGCGGCCGAGCAGACGCTGCTGCGCACGCTGTTCGATCTGCTGCCGGATTACATCTACGTGAAGGATGCGGCGAGCCGGTTTCTCGCCTGCAACAATCCGTGCGTCGCCCGCTTCGGGGTGGCTTCGACCGGCGACATCATCGGCAAGACCGACGCGGATTTCTTTCCGCCCGAGGTCGCGGCCGCCTTTCGCGCCGAAGAAGTGGCGGTGTTGCAGGGCGCCTCGGTGATCGATCGCGAGGAGACGTTCACGCGTCCCGATGGCGCGCGGGAAATCATCCTGACCACGAAGCTGCCGCTGCGTGATGGAGCCGGCGGCATCATCGGCATCGTCGGCACGGGTCGCGAGATCACGGAGCGCAAGCACGCCGAGGACGCGATCCGCCAGCTCAATGCCGACCTCGAGCACCGCGTGGCCGAGCGGACCGCGCAGCTCCAGTCCGCCAACATGGAACTGGAGGCGTTCTCCTATTCGGTGTCGCATGATTTGCGCGCGCCGCTCCGTGCGATCGATGGTTTTTCGCAGGCGGTGCTGGAAGACTTCGGTCCGCAATTGCCGGCTGACGGCCAGCGGCAGCTTCAGATCATCCGGTCATGCGCGCAGCGCATGGGCGAGTTGATCGACGATCTGCTGGCGTTTTCGCGGCTGGGGCGGTCGCCCATGGTCAAGCAGTCGATCGATACCGACGCACTCGTGCGGGCGGCGTTCGCCGACCTGAAGGAGCAGAGGGCCGGCCGGGAGCTCGATCTGCAAATCGCGGCGCTGCCGGCGTGCGACGGAGACCCTGCGCTGCTCAGGCAGGTCTGGATCAACCTCCTCTCGAACGCCCTGAAATACTCCGGCAAGCGCGCCCGGGCGCGGATCGAAGTCGGGTCGCGGGAT
>CAZENI010000674.1:247-4167 GCA_964513055.1 uncultured Opitutus sp. | reverse complement strand
GAGCTTCGCCGGCGAGGTGTAGCGGTTCGCGAAGAGCCACTCGGCCGCCGCGATGAAGTCGTCGAACACGTTTTGCTTCCGCTCCTTCGTGCCCGACTCGTGCCACGCGCGGCCGTATTCGCCGCCGCCGCGCAGGTTCGGCTGCGCGAAGACCCCGCCCGCCTCCATCCACGTGAGGTTCGTGACCGAGAAGGCCGGCGTCAGCGACACGTCGAAGCCGCCGTAGCCGTAGAGGATCGTCGGCGTCGTGCCGTCCAGCTTCAGCCCCTTCTTGTGCGAGATGAACATCGGCACGCGCGTGCCGTCCCTCGAGGTGTAGAACACCTGCTTCGTCTCATAGGCCGCCGGATCGAACGCGACCTTCGGCGACTGGAACACCGCTCCCTGGTTCGTGGCCACATCGTGCCGGAAATTCGTCGTCGGCCGCGCGAACGACGTGAAGTTGTAGAAAAACTCCGTCTCGTCCTCGCGCCCGCTCACGCTCCCCACGGTGCCGATCCCCGGCAGCGCAATCGTGCCGAGCGGCTTCCCGTCCTTGGCGTGCACCGCCAGCCGGCTGCTCGCGTCGTGCATCGTCTTCACCACGAACCGGCCGCCGATGATGTCGACCGAGTCGATCACATCCGTGCCCTCGGCGATCAGCGTTTTCCAGTTCGCCTTGGCCGGGGCCTTCGTGTCGATCGCCACCAGTTTCTTGCGCGGCGCCTCGAAATTCGTGACCACGTAGAAGACGCTGCCGTCGTTGCCGACCACCTCGTATTGCCCCTCCCAGGTGTCGATCAGCTTCTGCACCGGCGCATCGAGTTTCGGCGCGAGCGGATCGCCGAGGTCCACGAAGCGCAAGAGATTCTCGGCCGAGGCTCCGCGCGAGATCGTGATGATCACGTAGCGCCCGTCCTCCGTCGTGCCGCCGCGCACGAACCACTGCGGCTGATCCGCCACCTCATGGATCATGCGATCTTCGCTCTGCGGCGTGCCCAGCCGGTGATAATACATCCGCTGGCGCTCGAGTTTGCTGAAGGTCTTGCCCGTGCCCGCCTCGACCGTCGGCGCCGGATAGCGCGAGTAGAAGAAGCCCCGGTTGTCCGCCGTCCAGCCGAAGCCGGAGAACTTCACCCACTGGATGACGTCCGCCGTGTCCTGGCCGGTGTCGACCGAGCGCACACGAAACTCGTTCCAGTCCGAGCCCGCCGCCGCCGTGCCGTAGGCGAGGAGCCGCCCGTCCTTCGACGCCCGCGCGGCCGTGAGCGCGACGGTGCCGTCCTTCGCGAGCGTGTTCGGATCGATCAGCACGCGCGGCGCCGCGTCCGGTTTGTCCTGCACGTAATACACCGCCTGGTTCTGCAGACCGCTGTTCTTCGAGAAGAACGTGCGCCCTCCCTCCTTCGTCGGCACGCCGATGCGCTCGTAATTCCACAACGTCGTCAGCCGCTCGCGAAACGCCTTCCGCTGCGGCAGCGTTTCGAGAAAGCCAAACGTCAGCTTGTTCTGCGCCTCGACCCACGCCGCCGTCGGCGCCGCATCGAGATCCTCGAGCCAGCGATATGGGTCGGCGACCTTGGTGCCGTGATAGGTGTCGACGTGGTCGCCGCGCGTCGCGGCGGGATAATCGGTGGGCATGGAGGCGGCGGCAGCAGCGGTGGAAACGAGCAGCGGGACGAGCGCGGGGATGACGATTCGCATGGCGCGCACGGTGCCCACGGGCGCCGCCATGGCAAGAATTCGCGCGCGACAAGCCCGGGGACGCAGCTTGCATTCCTGCACTGCGGGTAGGGACGGGCGGCCCGCCCGTCCCCGGACGCGCAGGCTGCGCGTCCCCACCACGATCCACGACCCGCCGTGCAAAAGCGCGAGATGCGTCACCGCCTGCCCCTCGCCCCGCTTGCGGCATTGCGCCACGGGTGGATTCACTTTTTCGTCCCTCCCATGCGCCGTCTCGCCCTGCCCCTGATCGCCCTGGTCCTCGCCGCCGCCGCGTTCGCCGCGCCGGAGAAATGGACGGCTGCCATCGACAAGTTCACCCAGGCCGACGCCACGAATCCGCCCGCAAAGCACGGCATCGTCTTCGTCGGCAGCTCCTCGATCGTGAAGTGGACCTCGCTGCAGGCGGACTTTCCCGGCCTGCCCGTGATCAACCGTGGCTTCGGCGGCTCCGAGCTGTTCGACACCCTGTTCTACGCCGACCGCATCGTGCTGCCCTACGCCCCGCGCACCGTCGTGGTCTACGCCGGCGACAACGATCTCAACGCCGGCAAAACGCCCGAGAAAGTGGCCGGCGACTTCCAGGCCCTCGTCGCCAAGATCCACGCCGCGCTGCCGCAGACACGCGTCGTCTATATCGCCGTGAAGCCCAGCCCGAAGCGCTGGGCGATCAAGGCCAAGGGCGAGCAGACCAACGCGCTCATCGCCGCCGCCTGCGCGAAGGACCCGCGTCTCCGCTTCGTGGATATCTGGACGCCGATGCTGAACGCCCAGGGCGAGCCCCGCCCCGAACTCTTCGTGAAGGACATGCTGCACCTGAACGAGGCCGGCTACGCGGTGTGGAAACCCCTCGTCGCCGCCGCCCTGAAATGAAGAAATGTTGAATGTGGAAAGCGGGAAATCAGGAAACAAACCACCCGAAGTCCGTCGGCTCGTTTCCCGCTTTCCCGCTTTCCACATTAAGTCTTCCGTCATCCCGCCTTCCTCATGCCCGATTCTCCCTCCGCCCGTCTCACCCGCCAGATCGCGTTCATCGCGGAGTGCGACAAGCTGAAGGAAATCTTCCGGCAAACGCTCAACACGCAGAGCCGCCGGCGCGAGAACGACGCCGAACACTCCTGGCATCTCTGCCTCTGCGTCATCGTGCTCGCCGAGCACGCCAACGTCCCGAACCTCGACGTCCTGCGCGTCCTGAAGCTGGTGATCGTGCACGACCTCGTCGAAATCGATGCCGGCGACACCTTCGGCTACGACACCGCCGGCCAGGTCGATCAACACGCGCGCGAGTGCGTCGCCGCCGATCGCATCTTCGGGCTGCTGCCCGAGGATCAGGCGCGCGAGTTTCGCGCGCTCTGGGATGAGTTCGAGGCGCAGCAGACGCCCGCGGCGAAGTTCGCGCTCGCGGTGGATCGCTTTCAACCCGTGCTCCTGAACTGCCGCACCGACGGCGGCGGCTGGAAGCGTCACGGTGTCACCCAGGACCGCGTGCTCGCGCGCAACTCCAGGATCGCCGACGGCAGCACCGTCGTCTGGCATGAGGTCGAGAAGTTGATCCAGGACGTCGTCGACCGCGGCCACCTCGCCCCCGCTCCCGCCGCCAACCCGGTTTGAGGTGGAGCGACTCGCCCACAAGGCGCTGCTCTGCACTCGCCACCCCGTGCCGATCAACGAACCGGCATCATCATCGCATCAGGCATCACGGGCGTGGTCCCGGGCCCGGCGGCGATCACGACGGCCGTGCCACCCGAAAGACCCTCCACCGCCACCACCGGCACCGGAGTGCCAGCCGGCAGGGTTCCCTTCTTTATGCCCTGCCGGAATGCCGGCCCCAGCTCGGCCTGGAGAATCCTCGCCAGCGCGGCGGGCGTCAGCGGGGTGGTGGCCGCGCGCGGCGTGACCGTGAGCTGCGAGACATCGATCGAGACTCGCCGATCCTTCGTCGAAATCTTCACTCCCGAGACCATCGCCCCGACCAGCCAGGAATCCACCAGCACGCCCTTGTAGCTGCCAGGCGATGGCTCGGCGATCACCGCCACAATCGCAAACGTGGAGGAAGATCGATCGCGGCTGACCGTCTCCTCGAGTTCGAAGAACACACAGGTGTTGGTCTTGACCCGGACCGTCTTTCCCTTCGTTCCGGCTGCGCCGTCCGGCGCCGCCTGGCCGGCGGAAGCAATCGCCAGCGCGAACCCCAGTCGGAGCAGGCCCACCTTCGCCAA
>CAZENI010000674.1:0-237 GCA_964513055.1 uncultured Opitutus sp. | reverse complement strand
GCCTCGACTCGAAAATCCCCTCCACCGCCCGCGACCACCCGGGTCAGTGCGCCTCGCTCCGCGCCGGAGGTCGACACCTCTCTGCGATCTCATCCTTCGACAGCGGGGCAAAAAAATTGCCGGCCCCATAAGACCGGCAAGCTCATCTGCCAACCAGGCCACTCAAGTGGCGGAGGTTCTCGCACCGAGCTGACCGACATTGATGCTGGTGCCACCGCTGCTGCCACCGCCACCACC
>CAZENI010000673.1:0-4176 GCA_964513055.1 uncultured Opitutus sp. | reverse complement strand
GAGGGGGCCCCGGCGGCCACCGACTATTCCAAAGCGCCCATCAACGCCGGGCTCTCGCGCGAGGAAAAGATTGAGCTGCACCGCAAGATGGTGCGCATCCGGCGCTTCGAGGAACGCAGCCTCCGCGCCTACCAGTCGAAGAAGATCGGCGGCTTCCTCCACCTCTACATCGGCCAGGAGGCGGTTGCCGTCGGCTGCTGTTCCCTGATGGGCAAGCACGACCACGTGATCACCGCGTATCGCGATCACGGTCACGCCATCGCCGTCGGCATGGACACCAAGCCCCTCATGGCCGAGCTCTACGGCAAGGCCACAGGCTGCTCCAAGGGCAAGGGCGGCTCGATGCACTACTTCGATCCGTCGCGTAATTTCTGGGGTGGCCACGGCATCGTCGGCGGCCAGATCCCGCTCGGCGTCGGCCTCGCCTACGGCGTGAAATATCAAGGCCACAAGGGCGCCGCGATGGCGTTCATGGGCGACGGCGCCGTGAACCAGGGCGCCGTCCACGAGGCCTACAATCTCGCCGCGCTGTGGAATCTCCCCGTCGTGTTTGTGATCGAGAACAACGGCTACTCCATGGGCACGAGCCAGGCGCGCTCCTCCGCCGGCGAACTCGCCAAGCGCGCCGAGGGCTACGACATGCCCTGGGGCCAGTGCAACGGCCACGACCTCTACGAAGTGCGCGCGTGCATGGACAAGTTCCTCACCCTCGCCCGCGAGCAGAACCGCCCGAGCACCGTCGAGATCGACACGTATCGCTACCGCGGCCACTCCGTCGCCGATCCGGACAACACCTACCGCAGCAAGCAGGAGATCGAGGAATACCGGAAGACGAAGGACCCGATCCAGGTCTTCCAGGGTGAACTCGTCGCCGAAGGCGTGCTGGACGAAGCGACGATCGAGAAGATCGACGCCGAGGCCCGCGCCGAGGCGGAGAACGCCGCGGAGTTCGCCGAGGCCAGCCCGTTCCCGACGCCCGACGACATCCAGAAGGATGTTTACTGGGAAGCCGACCACCCGTCCGAGCGTAAATCCCAAGGCCGGCTGTTCTTCGATTGAGGAATTTCAATCCATTGAATGTGGAAAGCAGGAAAGCCGGAATCGGAAGCAATCAAAGTCCCTCCGAGTCCGGCCTTTTTCCCGCTTTCCCGCTTTCCACATAAATCATTTTCCCTTTCCCGATGCCACTGATCACCTACCGCGAAGCAGTCCGCCACGCCCTCGCTGAAGAGCTCGAACGCGACAAGAACGTCGTCGTCATGGGCGAGGAAGTCGGCCAGTTCCACGGCGCCTACAAGGTCACCGAAGGCCTCCTCGCGAAGTTCGGCCCCGACCGCATCGTCGACACGCCGATCAGCGAAGCCGGCTTCATCGGCATGGGCATCGGCGCCTCGATGCTCGGCGTCCGCCCCGTGATGGAGCTGATGTTCTGGTCGTTCTACTCCGTCGCGTTCGACCAGATCCTCAACAACGCCGCCAACGTCCGCTACATGAGCGGCGGCCAGATCCACTGCCCGATCGTCATCCGCGGCCCCGCCAACGGCGGCACCAACGTCGGCGCCACCCACTCGCACACGCCGGAAAACGTCCTCGCCAATCACCCCGGCGTGAAGGTCGTCGTCCCCTCCACGCCCTACGACGCGAAGGGCCTGCTCAAGTCCGCCATCCGCGACAACGATCCCGTCTTCTTCCTCGAGAACACCATCCTCTACGGCGACAAGGGCGAGGTCCCCGCCGAGGAATACCTCATCCCGCTCGGCCTCGCCGACGTGAAGCGCCAGGGCAGCGATCTCACGATCGTGACCTACGGCCGCTGCGTCCACCACTCGCTCGCCGCCGCCGCCCTCCTCGAAAAGGAGCACGACGTCTCGGTCGAGGTCGTCGACCTCCGCTCGATCCGCCCGCTCGACATCGACACCGTCCTGAAGTCCGTCGCCAAGACGCACCGCGTGTTGATCGTCGAGGAGCAGAAGCCGTTCGCCAGCGTCGGCTCACAGCTCGCGTATATGATCCAGCGCGAGGCGTTCGACGAACTCGACGGCCCGATCCACCGCGTGACGACCATCGACGCACCCGCGATCTACAGCCCGCCGGTCGAAATCGAACAGCTCCCGAACCCGCACCGCGTCCTCAAAGCCGCGCTGGAAGCCGTGGCCTGAAAAACAAATTCAGAAGCCATGAAACCAAGAATCAATTCCTGGCTTTCTGGCTTCTGAATTAATCCGGATCGTTCTCTCAACTCTCAGCTCTCAACTCTCACCTTCAGCAATGCCCAACATCATCGAAATGCCGAAGCTCAGCGACACCATGACGGTGGGCACGCTGGCCAAGTGGCTGAAGAATGAAGGCGATGCCGTGAAGAGCGGCGACATGCTGGCCGAGGTCGAAACCGACAAGGCTACGATGGAGCTCGAGTGCTTCTTCGACGGCACGATCCTCAAGATTTTCGCGCCCGCCGGCTCCCAGGTCGCCCTCGGGGCCCCGCTCTGCGCCATCGGCAAACCCGGTGAGAAAGTCGACGTCCCCGCCGCCGCGCCCGCTGCTCCGGCGCCGGCCGCTGCGCCCGCGCCCGCGCCCGCGCCCGCCGCCGCCGCCGCTCCGGCCCCTGCCCCGGCTCCGGTCGTCACCGCCCCGGCACCGGCACCCGTCGCCGCCCCCGCCCCTGCCGCCGCTCCGGCGACCGAAGGCCGCGTGAAGATTTCCCCGCTCGCGAAGAAGCTCGCCGCCGAAAAGAAAATCGACGTCTCCCGCGTGGCCGGCACCGGCCCGGGCGGCCGCATCGTGCGCGCCGACATCGAGGCCGCGGCCAAGAACCCGCCGCCCGCCGCGAAGGCTCCGGTCGCCAACAGCACCATCGGCACGCTCGGCGCCAAGGGCCCCGTGCAGGAAGAACGCGTCGTCCCCGTCTCCACGATGCGCGGCGTGATCGCCAAACGCATGGTCGAGTCGACGACCACGATTCCCTACGTCTACCTCGACATCGAGCTGGACGCCGAGCCGCTGCTCGCGCTGCGCCAGCAGCTCAACACCGGGCTCGAGAAGGAAGGCGTCAAACTCTCCGTCAACGACTTCATCCTCAAGGCCAGCGCGGAGGCCCTGCGCCGCGTGCCCGCCGTCAACTGCTCGTGGGAAGGCGCGCACATCCGCCACCACGGCGCCGCGCACGTCGCGTTCGCCGTCGCCCTCGAGGACGGCCTGATCACGCCCGTCGTCCGCGACGCGCACCTGAAGAGCGTGTTTCAGATCAGCACCGAGGTGAAGGCGCTCGGCAAGAAGGCCAAGGAGAAGAAACTCGTCCCGGCCGAGTTCACCGGCGGCACGTTCTGCGTTTCCAATCTCGGCATGATGGGCATCCCGAAGTTCACCGCCATCATCAACCCGCCCAACGCTGCCATCCTCGCCGTCGGCACCACGGTCACCAAGCCCGTCGTGAAAAACGGCCAGATCGTCATCGGCCAGACCATGACCGTCACGCTCTCGTGCGACCACCGCGTGTTCGACGGCGCCGTCGGCGCGCAATACCTCGGCGCGCTCAAGACCCTGCTCGAGAGCCCCGCGCTGCTGCTCGTCTGAGGTAGGGGCGGTTGTCCCCAACCGCCCTCGCTGGAGGTGAGCCGCCCCACCCACGCGCGGCCACCCTCACGCCAGATTCACCGGGTCCACATCGAGGACCTGCGTGATGTCGTCCGGCCATGCGAACTCCGCGCGCAGCCGCGCGAGCTCGGGCACGACCTTCGTCACCGAATGCGTGAAATACCAGAGCTGCCAGCGATACTCGTCCTTGATCTTCTCGATCGGTGACGGCGCCGGGCCGCGCAGTTCGACGCGATCGCCGAGCGTCTTCTCGATCAGCTTCGCCCATTGCTCGGCGAAAAACTTCAGCTTCTCCGGATTCGGCCCGCGGAAGAGATGGTGAATGAGGTGGCGATACGGCGGATAATTGAAGTCCTTCCGCATTTTCAGCTCCGACGCTGCGAAGCCCGCGAAGTCGGCGTGCCGGGAAAACTGGATCGCCTCCGCCTGCGGCGTGAAGGTCTGCACGATCACCTCGCCCGCGCGATCGCCGCGCCCGGCGCGGCCCGCCACCTGCACGAGGAGCTGGAACGTCCGCTCGTTGGCGCGGAAATCCGGGATGTGCATCGAGATGTCGGCGTCGATCAGGCCGACCAGCGTCAC
>CAZENI010000672.1:0-4212 GCA_964513055.1 uncultured Opitutus sp. | reverse complement strand
CCGCGCGGCAATCTGCGGCGTTGGCCATTTTTCCGGCGGGCCGTTTGTGGCGGACAAACGGCCCGCCGGAAAACTGTGCAGTGGTCGCGATTGATTCACCGGCGAAAGCGACGACGCTGAGGGTCCGCTCCCGCCCTTCCCCGCCGCCCCGATGCACGACCCCCTCTTTGCCGTCGCCGATCAAGTCGTCTTCGTCTCGGGCGGCACCCGGGGAATCGGTCGCGCGCTGGCGGAGGGCTTCGCGCAGCGCGGCGCGCTCGTGGTGATCAGCGGCCGCAACCAGGCGACCGCGGAGCGGGCGGCCGCGGAGATCGCCTCCGCCACGCGGTCCCGCTGTCTCGGCCTCGCGTGCGATGTCGGCGAGGAAGCGCCGATTCAGCCCGCCGTGGACCGCATCCTCACCGAGTTCGGCCACATCGACGTGCTCATCAACGTCGCCGGCGTGAACCGCCGGATGGCCGCGGAAAGCCTCACCGCCGCCGATTTCGATTTCGTGCTGAACACCAACCTGCGCGGGGCCTTTCTGCTCTCGCAGGCGGTCGGCCGCGCCATGCTCGCACGCGGTCGCGGCAGCCAGATCAACATCACCTCGCTCAACAACCACACGCCCCTCCACTGGATGGTGCCCTACGCCGCCAGCAAAGCCGCACTCGGCCAGATGACGCGAGCGCTCGCCATGGAGTGGGGCCCCCGCGGCGTGCGGGTGAACGCCATCGCGCCTGGTTTCATTCTCAGCGAATTCAACCAACCTATCTGGTCCCACGAAACCATGCAGGCCTGGGGCCGGGCCAACACCCCGCTGGTCCGCCTCGGCGCCCCCGCCGATCTCGTCGGCACCGCCGTGTTTCTCGCGTCGCCCGCTTCCGCGTTTCTCACCGGCCAGATCATCTACGTCGATGGCGGCATCACGGCCGGCATGAAGTGGCCCATCGAAACCGTGATGGGACCCGCGCCATGAAGGTCGCCGGCCACTACCGCTGGCTCGTCATCGCCGCGCTGCTCGCAGTGATCACCGCGATCAACTACCTCGATCGCCAGACGCTCGCCGTCCTCGTCTCCGAGGTAAAAAAAGACATCGCGATCAACGAGACGCAATACGGCCGCATGACGTCGATGTTCCTCATCGGCTACGCGCTCATGTATGCGGGTGGCGGCTGGCTCGTGGATCGCGTGGGCGCGCGTTGGGGCTACGTGCTCATCGCCGGCGGCTGGTCCCTCGCCTGCGCCGCGCACTCCCTCGTCGCCACCGCCGGTGGCCTGATCATCGCGCGCTTCTTTCTCGGTTTCGCCGAGGGCGGCGGGTTCCCCGCCTCCGCCAAGGCCGTCTCGGAGTGGTTCACGCCCAAGGAGCGCTCGTTCGCGATCGGTCTCTTCAACACCGGCTCCGCCCTCGGCTCCACGCTCGCTCCGCCGCTCATCGCCTGGCTCGCGCTCACCTGGGGCTGGCGCTCGGCCTTCATCGCCGCCGGCGTGATCGGTCTCGTCTGGGCCGTCGTGTGGGGCTGGTTGTATCGTCCGATGCGCGAGTGCCCACGCGTCGGCGCGGACGAGAAATCGCGGCTGATCGCGGCCGGCGTGGGATCGGCACCAACCGCCGCCGGCGGGCGCGAAGCGTGGCTCAGCCTGCTCGGGCTTCGCGAAGTCTGGGTCCTGATGCTCGCCCGCTTCCTCACCGGCGGTCCGTGGTTCTTCATGATCTTCTGGTTTCCGAAATACCTCGGCGACGTCTGGCACTTCGACACCAGGCAGGTCGGTTGGTATGGCTGGCTGCCCTATGCCTTCGCCGGCCTCGGCAGTCTCTTCGGCGGAGCGTTTTCCTCGTGGCTCATGCACCGCGGTCGTTCGTTGAACTCCGCCCGCAAACTCTCGCTCGGTTTCAGCGCGGCCCTCCTGCCCGCCGCACTCGTGATCGCCTTCGCCCCGCGCTTCACGACCGCACCGCAGGTCGCCATCGGCTTCGCCTGCCTCGCGTTTCTCGGTCACCAGTTCTGGTCCGTCATCATGCACACGCTGACGCCCGACCTGTTTCCCTCGCGCCTTGTCGGCTCCGCCGCCGGCCTCATCGGCATGGCCGAGGCCGCCGGTTCCGCCCTGTTCGCGGAAATCGTCGGTCGTATCCTGGAATCCACGTCGCGCGACTACACCCTCCCCTTCATTCTCACCGGGCTGCTGCATCCGCTGGCGTTCCTGCTCATTCATTTTTCCATCCGCAAAATCGAACCGCTCCCGCGCTTCGCGCCTCCCTCCCCGACCTGATGAACCCTTCACTCATTTGGATCGGCAACGATCACGGCGGCGCCGAACTGAAGCCGCGCCTCGTCGCGCACCTCGCCGCCCGCGGCCTCGCCGTTCACGATGTCGGCAGCAACGGTCCCGACATCGTCCGCTACCCGCTCTTCGCCGCCCAGGTCGCCGGCGCCGTTTCCCGCGGGATCGCGCCGCGCGGCATTCTGATCTGCTCCACCGGCATCGGCATGAGCATCATCGCGAACAAATTCAAAGGCGTGCGCGCGAGCCTCTGCACCAGCGTCCACATGGGGACCATGACGCGCGCCCACAACGATTCCAATCTCCTCTGCCTCGGCGGAAAAATCACCGCCCCCGACGAGGCCGTGGCCATCCTCGACGCCTGGCTCGACACGCCTTTCGAGGGCGGGCGGCACTGCATCTCGCTCGATTTCATCCAGGAGGCCGAGGCCCTGCTCACCAACCGCGCCGACTGGAATCCCACGCCGCGATGATTCGCCGCTTTATTTTTCTCCTCCTCCTGAGCGCACCGTGGCTGCCGGCCCAGCCTTCGTTGGCCCAGCCCGCGCGGCGCCAAGCCGCCCCGTGGCCGCCTCCCGCCGGCCAACTCCGGGTCATCATCGACACCGATACCGCCAACGAGGTCGACGACCAGTGGGCCATCGCTCTCGCCCTCGGATTTCCCGAACGCCTCAAGATTGAAGGCTTCGTCGCCGCCCACTACGGGCAGCGCGGCGGCGCCCAGGGCATCGCCAAATCCCGCGCGAGCCTTGAAGCCACGCTCGCCGCCGCCGGCCAAGCCGGAAAGTTCACGCTGAAGAATGGCAGCGACCCGATCACGTATCGCGACCGCGCGCCCGGCTCCGAAGGAGTTGACTTCATCATCGCCACGGCGCGCACGGCCACACCGGAAAACCCCCTTTGGCTGATTCTCCTCGGCGCCGCCACCGACGGTGCCGCCGCCCTCCTCAAAGATCCCGCCATCGCCGACCGCCTCGTCATCTTCTGGCACGGCCGCTCCACCTGGCCCGAGCGTTGCAACAATTTCAACGCCACCAACGACCCCGTCGCCGCCGCCCTGCTCTTCGAGTTACCCTGCCGGTTTATCCTCTTCGACACCGGCACCGGCCTCACCATGCCCATGCCCGAGTCGGAGACCCGCGTCGGCCGGGTCGGTCCGCTGGGCAAATTTCTCAACGCGATTCGCACCCGCTCCGCCTACGCCAGTCGCGCCGACAAAGGCATGTTCGACCTCGGCGACATCGCCGCCCTGATCGACCCAGCCGGCACGTGCCAATGGGAGTCCGCCGCCGCCCCTGCGGTCCGCTTCGATCTCACTTACGATTTCTCCAAAAACCACGGTCTGATGCACCGCATCACCGCCATCGATCGTGACGCGAGTTTCGTGCTGCTCGACCGCGCCCTGGACCGCCTCGCTCCTCCGCCTCTCCCCCCATCGCCATGACCAAATCCTCCCTCTGCTTTGCCCTGCTCGCCCTCGCCGCGCCCCTCGCCCCCCCTGTCCGCGCGGAACTCATTCTCACCCGCGCCGACTACGCCGACCGCGCCCACGCCGCCTGGCTCGCCCAGATGATCGGCGTGGAGCTCGGCGTCCCGCACGAACACCGGAAGGCGTCGGTCAAGTGGCTCGACCAACTGACGTCGAAACGCGACCGCGCGTGGGTCGACGACGATTGGTATTACGAGATGAGTGCGCTGCGGGCGTTTGAAGCCCACGGTCCCGGACTGACCATCCAGCAGCTCGGCGCGCAGTGGCAGAAGGATGTGTGCGGCACCTGGGGCTCCAGCAAGGAAGCGCGCCTCCTCATGGCCCGCGGCATCCAGCCGCCGGATACCGGCCACCCCCGCTACAACCACTCGTGGTGGACGATCGGGCCCCAGTTCAGCGCGGAGATCTACGGCCTGCTCGCGCCGGGCCGGCCGAATCTCGCGGCGCGGCTCGCG
>CAZENI010000671.1:0-4218 GCA_964513055.1 uncultured Opitutus sp. | reverse complement strand
ACCCCGCCTTCACGAACCCGCCCTCCATGAAGGCCGCGATCGACGCGCAGCTGAAGAAGCGGAAGCTCCCATTGCCGAAGAACCTCGCGGGTTATGTCCGCCTGATCTGCGACTCGCTGGGCCAGGGCCACGCCGACGCCATGCGCAACTTCGAGCGCCTCGCCGGCAAGAGATTCAACCGCATCCTGATCGTCGGCGGCGGATCGAAAAACCGCCTCCTGTGCCAGGCGACGGCCGACGCGGCCGGCCTCCCCGTCGTGAGTTTCGCCTTGGAAGGCACGGCGGTCGGCAACCTCGCGAGCCAGCTCATCGCCACCGGCGCGGTGAAGGACCTCGCGACCTTCCGCCGGCACCTCGGCGCGAACCTGCAGCAGCGGGTGTATCGACCGGCCCGGTAGCGGAAACTCTCCGCCGCGGCCGGCAGCTATTCCGCCAGGCTCCACGAGGCGATCTCCGACGAGGAAAAGGTCAGCCCGCGAATCCGAAGCGAAAGCGGCTCGCGCGGGTTGAGCGGCAGGTCCGGCGCGCGCTGGAGTTCGAGTGTTCCCTCGAGCAGCGGCAGCGCCGGATCGCGCAGATTGACGCGCACCCTCCGGCCGATCGGCAGGCTCCAGAGATCCGCCACCGCCTGAAACAAATCATCGAGCGGATGCGCGTCGTGCAGTTCCGGTTGCGGGCCATCGGCGAAGAGAAACTCGGCCTGTTCGTCCATCGAGCGGCACCGACAAGGCCGATCGGCCGGCCCACGTCAACGCCGCGCGCCCGCCGCTCCGGGGCTGCATCCGTTCCGCCTCCAGCCGCCCCTCGCCTACTGCGAGCCCTCCGCCACCGCCGCCGTGAGGCGGTAAACATCCATCCGCGCGTTGCCGAAGATCCGGCTGCCCGGCGGCAGCGCGGCCCGGGCCCCGTCGGCCAGGCTGCGATCGATCAGGATATACGCCGGACCGGAACTCACCACCGCGGGGGGGAGCGGCCGGCCGCGATAAAAGAAATTCGAGGCCAGGCTCGCCCGCAGGCTCAGCCGCGTGGAATCGAGCGCGTAGTGCGGACCCTCGAACCACAGCCGTCGTTCGGAGAGCGCCGAGTAGTAGAAGTGCACTCCCGTCAGCGTGCGATCGAGCGCGCCCCAGTGATCCTTCTTCATGTTCTCGGGCGTGCAGGCGTTGGAGACCAGCACGGCGTTGGGCTCGGTGTTGGCGCGCACCCAGAGCAGCGCCTCCCGCAGATCGCGCATGTAGCCGTCGGGCTTGAGGTCCGGCGGCGTGTTCAGCCACTCGCGCAGCCCCGCCTGGTTGCGTTTCCACCACAGCGCCGTCTGCACTCCAAGCGCCGCCACGAGCACGGCGGCGGCGGCGGCCACCGCCAGCCGCGACAGCCACCACGCTCGCACCCGCCGGGCGCCGACGGCCGGCTCGAGCGAGAACGGCGAGACCGAACCGCTGGCGGGCTCCGTCGCGCGCGGCCGCCACCACGCCCGCGTGCGGCGCCAGGCCGACACGAAAAAGGCCGCGGTCAGCACCGCCATCGGCAGCCGCATCATCAGGATTACGTAGAGTTCGCCGAAGCTGTTCAACTCGATCAGCATCCCCATGCCCGCGCTCGCGACGAAGCATGCCCCGACCCACCCGACCAGCTGCCGGTCGCGATTCCGCAAGTCGCCCCAGAAAAGATATGGAATCGCCAGCATCCGCACGCCGCACGTGCCGGTGAACACCACCGCCGCGCACGCCACGCTCGCCACGACCGCGGCCGCCCCGCCGGGCAGCCATTGCGCCAGCCACTGCGTCCAGTTCCCGAGATGCTGTTTCCAGAAATCGGTGAGCTGAAACACATGGAACGGCCGGAACGCCGCCTCGCCTGTCCGCCACTCCGACATCGTCGGCAGATACACCACGATGAACGCCGCCGTCAGGCACGCGGCGAACCCGACCACGCGCCACGGTATCCGTTTTTCGGTGATCCACCGCCAGGCCGCCCATAGCGCCAGCGCGCACAACAGCACCGGCAGCACCGTCCCTTTCGCCCCCGTGCCGGCGGCGCCCAGCAGCAGCAGCCAGCCATAGTGGTGCGCCCCGCACCGGGTGCGGCGGGCGCACTGCCCGATCGCGAGGATCAGCGCCCCGCAGAAAATCATCCCGAAAAAGAACGTCGGGCTCACGAACAGCCAGCGCACGAACAGCCCGAGGAACATCGGCTGCCCGTAGCTCGGCTCGAACGACACCTCGCTCACCATCACCGTCATCCCCGCCGCCATCACGCCGCCCCACGGGCTGCGCGCCACCGCGCGGCCAAGCATGAACGCCTGCGCCACCAGCACCGCGCCGAGCGGCACGAAGATCAACCGCAGCAGCACCGCCATGATCTCGACGTCCGTCGTCCACGAGACCGCCGCCGCGTGCACCATCATGAAATAGTGATACTGCAGCGGCGTGCCCGACAGGCTCGGATCATCCAGCGGCCAGTTGTTTTTGATCACCGCCGCCCGACTCACCAGGTAGACCCAGTCGTGGAAGATCGCCCGCGTCGGCAGACCCTGCGCCAGCGGCGACTCCGCGAACATCTGGCTCGCCGCCATCACCGCCGTCCCGAGAAACGCGATCGCCAGCCCGAGCGCGAGCGGCGCGTGATTTCCCGCCAGCCGCACGCGCACCGGCCACTCCCCGCGCCGCAGCCGGATCCCCACCGCCAGCGCCGCCCAGAGCAGCGGCGTCCAGGCATAGGCGGCCTTCGCGTGCAGCGCCGACGTCCCGAGGAAGGTGAAGATCTCCAGCGCGAAGCCGGTCGGCAGCCCCAGCGCCAGCAGCCGCATGAGCGACAGCGGCCCGCCGTTCACCGCATACAGCGCGACCGCACCCGGCAGCGCCACGTAGAGGACGACATACGAGAGATAGCGGGCCACCGTCCCAAACTCGTAGCCGCAGGCACGCACCGCGATCACCGCCGTCACCGCCAGGACAAACCACGTGGCCCGCCACAGCGTCCCCGTTTCGACAAACGGCGACGGGGCACGAAGGATCATTCGCTGAAGCGAAGACACAAGCCGGGGGAAGGATGAGGGTTGGGGTTCGGTCCGCGGGTGAAACCGCGGACAAAAGCCTGGCCGGAGGATCGCAGCCCTCAGCCAAGCTTCGAGGACAGAGCACTCGCACCGCACCGCAAACGCAACCCCGATTTCCCCGGCGGGCCGGCAGATTTGCCTGACCGTCCGCGCCGCCGCGCGACCGCCGCCTACACTCCCGCCACGAGGCTGTTCAGATACTCCTCGACGTTCGTGTAGCCGTCGCCATCGCGATCCGCCGCCCCGTCCGCCGCGTCGTTCGGGTTCAGGCCATGTCGCCTCTCCCAGGCGTCGGGCATCCCGTCGCCATCCGCGTCCACGGGCGCGACTCCCGCCTTCAACACCGGCCAGCCCCCGACCTCCGCCTGGGAGTTGATCAATGCGCCCGTGCGCGCCCGCACGTGCTCCACCAGCCGTGCGTCAACCGGATCGCGTGCCGGGAGCGTCGCCCCCACGGCCGCCAGCACGCGCGTGAACGCATCGGCGGCGGCCAGGGTCGTCACCGCCGGCGCGGCGAAGGGCGCGTCCACCGTCCGCACCTGCGCGCGAAACTCCTCCGGCTGGAAAAACTGCGTGTTGTCCCGCGTGAGCGCGTCGTGGCCTTCGAAGACATTGTCGCGGATGAAAAACTGCAGGTCCGACTTGTCGCCCACCGTGATCGGCCGCTGCGCCCGGCTGCTCGGGCCCGGGCGGAGGTAGTTGCCCACGTAGTTCGCCTCGAACTTTCCCTGCGTGAGACCCGACGCCGTGCCACCGTAGTTGTAGATGACGTTGTTGCGGACATCGAAACGCGGCGAGCCGCCGCGCCCATAGTTGTCGCCCAGCCGCGGATTCCGCGCGTCGTTGTGGATCCACAGATTGTGGTGCCACGAGATCGGGCCGTTCGCCCGCGAGAGCGAGCCGTAGCCGTGCTTGCCTTTCGCATGCTTGCTCTGGTTGAGGGACTCGCCGATCAGGCACCACTGAATCGTGCAGTCCTGCACGTCGCCCGAAAGCGAGAGGCACTCGTCGATCGACCACGTGGCCGAGCAGTGATCGATCACGCAGTTGCGCGCCCCGTGCAGCAGGTCGAGGCAGTCCGCCTCGCGTGCCGATTCGTCGCCGAGCCGGAAACGCAGGTGGCGCACCACCACATCGTGCGTGGCGATGCCTACCGTCGC
>CAZENI010000670.1:0-4226 GCA_964513055.1 uncultured Opitutus sp. | reverse complement strand
CGTCCCCGCCGAGCCGTCGCGGCTCAACGGCGACACGGCTCGGCGGGGACGCCTCGCCCTACCGCATGGATCGCAGGGTGGCGGGATTTGCGGCGGACCACATCAATCGGGCCTGTCGGCCTGGGGCGGGGGTCCGGCCGGCGGCCGGGCCAAAAGTGAAGTTGCGTAGTGCCATTGGCATGACGCCGCGGGTCTCGGCGCCTGAAAATGCGAAGGCCCCGGGTGTGAACCGGGGCCTTGTGGCACTTTCAACTACGAATGTGTCTGCTGTCCTGTCCGCGGAGGCCGGCCCCACCGAGGGGCCGGCTCCGTTGACCGGGGCCTCCGCAGGAATCGCTCCCTGCTTCGCTGCGCCGCGAGGTTCGTCGTCCCTTGCGGGCCGACTCGGTCGGGGCTAGAGCCTGGCCGCCGCCTTGCGGCGACGGCCAGGATTGGGCGAATCAGGACAATCCCTGAACGAGGTCCTTAGCCGATGAGGCGCATCGCGCTCTGAGCGCTTTGGTTCGCCTGCGACAGCATCGCGGTGCCGGACTGCACGAGGATGTTCCAGCGGGCAAGCTGGGTCGATTCCTCGGCGACGTCCACATCCGTGATGCGGCTGGAGGCGGCCTCCAGGTTGGCCTTGTTGACCGTGAGCAACTCCGCGGCGAACCCGAGATGGCTCTGCTCAGCGCCGTTCTCGGCGCGGAACGTGGCCACGTTCTTGATCGCATCGGTGATGTCGCTCAGGTCGAGGTCGCTCAACGCGCTCACACTGGCGGAGTCGGTGATGGCACCGACACCCGTGGTGGAGCTCGTCAGATCGCGACCCTTGATGGTGACCGAGGTCTGCGCATCTTCGGTGACATTGACCGTGAGGTCATTGCTGGAGCCGAAGAGGCTGACCGAGTTGAACTTCTCTCCCGCGATGTCGGTGAGCTGCGTCTGGAGTTCAGTGAACTCCGAGTCGTAGTTCGCCAAGTCGCTGGAGCTCTTGGTCGGGTCATCGTAGAGGGTCCGCAGCTCGCTCATGCGATCCAGGACCTTCGCCGCCACCTTCAACGCGCCGTCCTGCGTCTGGAGATACGAGACGGAGTTGCCGATGTTGGTGTTGACTGCGCCCTGGCGCCGAGCCGCCGCGGACAGTTTCATCGAGACCGCGAGACCGCCGGCATCATCCGAGGGATTCACGATTTTCGAGCCGCTCGAGAGCCGGTTCAGGCTCCGTTGCAGTGAGCTATTCGACACAGCGAGGTTGTTGGAAGCAACCGTCGCCGAGTAGTTGGTATTAATCACGACTGCCATGGTAGTATCTTTCCTTGATAAGTGCGACAGTCCGTCGTCGCCACGTGTCCGGATTGACGGCGCCGGACCGCGCCGATCGAGGCAGATGCCTCAAAGTGGTGCGCGTCGCCGCAATGCGACGCGACTATCTGGGGTGTGTATCAAGGAGAACCTGACTGCTAAACCTGCTGAACTTTCAACGAACGACGCCCCGGGAAAACGGACCGGACGCGGGCGCCTGGCGGCGCGGGCTCCGGCCTCTCCCCGGCCGGACGGTGAGGTCCGGCCCCGGGAGTGTGCGTTTCCCGGATACGTTAACTGCCACTGACGACCGGCTGTTGGCCCCAACCCCGAGACAGACAACCACGAGAGTTCGGGGACCGCGCCGCCGGTGGACTGCACCGGCGGGCGGCGGGCCGCGGCTCAGCCGATAAGCTTGAGGGCGCTCTGCGCGCTCTGATTGGCCTGCGAGAGCATCGCGGTGCCCGACTGCACCAGGATGTTGAACCGCGCCAGGGCCGTCGACTCGGTCGCCACGTCCACATCGGTGATGCGGCTGGCGGCGGCCTCGAGGTTGGCCTTGTTCACGGTGAGCAACTCGGCCGCGAAATTGAGGCGGCTCTGCTCGGCGCCGTTCTGGGCGCGGAAGGTGGCGACATGCTGGATGGCGTCGGTGATGTCACTCAGGTCGAGGTCGGCGAGCGAGCTCACGCTGGCCGAGTCGGTGATGGAGCCGACGCCGGTCGTGGAGTTCGTCAGGTCGCGGCCCGTGATGGTGACGGCGGTCTGCGCGTCCTCGGTGACATTGACGCTGAGGCCCGTGCTGTCGAAGAGGCTGACCGTGTTGAACTTCTCGCCCGAGAGGTCGCGGAGCTGGCGCTGCAGCTCGATGAACTCGGAGTCGTAGTTGTCGAGGTCGCTCGCGCTCTTGGTGGGATCATCGTAGAGGGTGCGGAGCTCGCCCATGCGGTCGAGGACCTTGCCCGCGACCTTGAGCACGCCGTCCTGCGTTTGCAGATACGAGATGGCGTTGCCGATGTTCGTGTTGACGGCGCCCTGGCGGCGCGCGGCGGCGGACAACTTCATCGAGACGGCAAGGCCGCCGGCGTCGTCCGCGGGGGTGACAATCTTCGAGCCGCTCGAGAGCCGGTTGAGGCTCTTCTGCAACATTTCGTTGGAGGCGGCGAGGTTGTTCGCCGCGACGGTCGCAGCGAAGTTCGTGTTGATGACTACTGACATGGTGGATCTTCCTTGATGCTAAGCGTGGCGTCCGGGCCACAGTCGTAATCGGGGGAGCGGCTCCGATTCGCGCCGGTCTTGGCAATCCTTTGCCTTGACGGAGATGCTATCGGGCCGGCGCGAGATAACCTTTACGCGAAAGCGCAAGAATTATTTTCGGATCGGCCGCAGTTTTTTCTAAACCCCGCCGGCCTCAAGCCGACTGCGCGCGTGCCGATATAGGGGAGGGCGCAGCGCGCCCGTCCACCGAACTTTCCCTCTCCCATGGCATCCTCGCTTCAAGTCGCCGGCCTCGCGTCCAACTTCGATTGGAAGAGCTTCGTCGACTCCATCATGGATCTCGAGCGCGCCCCGGCGGATCGCCTCGAGCGCGAGAAGTCGACCAACAACCAGAAGGTCAACCTGCTGAGTTCGCTCGGCACGCGCCTCACCACGCTGCAGAGTTCGGCCCAGGCGCTGAACTCCGCCGCGCTGTTCGGCAAGCGCAGTGCGACCTCGGCGACGACCGGCTCCACCTGGAGCGCGAGCGCCGCGACCGACGCCGCCGTCGGCACCTACAAGATTGCCGTCACCCAGCTCGCCACCGCCGCCAGCCTCACCGGCGCCGCCGATGCCGGCGCCGCCCTCAATCCGGCGAGCGACGACGTGAGCGGCCTCACCGTCGCGAACCTGGCGATCGGCCAGGCCGTGACCGCGGGGACCTTCACCGTCAACGGCGAGAAGGTGACCGTGGCGCTCACCGATTCGCTCGACGACGTGTTCGACGCGATCGCCACCGCGACCGGCGGCGACGTCACGGCGAGCTACGACCACACGACGGACAAGATCACGCTGGCGAGCACCAATGGTGACGTCGTGCTCGGGGCCGCGAACGACACCTCGAACTTCCTCCGCGCGCTCAAGCTCGGCAACAACGGCACCGACACCGTGACCAGTGCGATGAAGCTCGGCGCCGTGAAGACGGCCGCGACGCTGGCGAGCGCCAACCTCGCGACGCCCGTCAGCGGCGCCGGGAGCTTCGAGGTGAACGGCGTGAGCATCAGCTACGACGCCGACACCGACACGCTCGCCGCCGTGCTGAAGCGGATCAATGACTCCACCGCGGGCGTGAGCGCGAGCTACGACGCGGCCAACGATCGCGTCGTCCTCGCCAACAAGTCGACCGGCGACCTCGGGATCTCGGTGAGCGACACGAGCGGCGGCCTGCTCGGCGCGCTTGGCCTGACGGCCGGCACGACGTTCACGCGCGGCGACAACGCGGAGTTCACGCTGAACGGCGGCGACGTCTTCTCGAGCGCGAGCAACACGCTGGAGTCGGACTCGCACGGGATCAGCGGGCTGAGCGTGACGGTCAATGCCGAGGAGACGCAGACGATCACGGTGGCCGCTGACACCGGCGCAATGCGGTCGAAGATCGAGGAGTTCGTGGCGGATTTCAATGCGGTGCAGGAATTCCTCGAGGCGAACACCAAGGTCGCGACCGATGCGAAGGGGAAGGTCACCGCCGCCGTGCTCTCGGGCAACCGCGAGATTCAGGAGTGGGCGCGCTCGCTGCGCACGCTGGCGTTTGGCTCGGTCTCCGGCCTCACCGGCTCGGTGAAGCGGCTCAACGACCTCGGGCTGGATTTCAAGTCGGGCACGAACACGCTCGAGATTGCGGAGGGCTCGAAGCTGGATGACGCGCTGGCGGCAGCGGCACCCGCGCCAGCAGATGTCGCTGCACC
>CAZENI010000669.1:0-4227 GCA_964513055.1 uncultured Opitutus sp. | reverse complement strand
CGAGAACCGCCTTCGGCGCAGCAAGGACCGTCGCAAGATTCACTACGGGGACAAGACGCCCGTCTCGCTCGCCGAGGCCACCGCGATCACCCATCTCGTCGAGCCGCTGTCAGCGCCCGTCGAAGACGAAGGCCGGCTGGTGCATCCCCGCGAAGATCTTCCCGTAATCGAGCTGCTTGAACTCGTCCCACTCCGTCACGACCGCGAGCGCATGCGCCCCCTGGGCCGCCTCATACGCGCTGCTGACCACGACCAGCCGGTCGTTCTCGACGCCCTTGCCCAGGATGTCGGTGCGGATTTCGTCCGCCGGCACCTTCGGATCGTAAACCACCACGCGCGCCTGCTCCGCCAGCAGATCCCGGCACACCGCGATCGCCGCGGATTCGCGCGTGTCGTTCGTGTCCTTCTTGAACGCGAACCCGAGCACCGCGATGCGCTTGTCCGCCACCGTGTTGAACAGCGACCGCACAATCTTCGCCGCAAACCGGTGCTTCTGCCAGTCGTTCATCTTCACGACCGCCTCCCAGTAATGCGCGACCTCCGGCAGGCCGAAATGCTCGCAGAGGTAGACCAGGTTCAGGATGTCCTTCTGGAAGCACGAACCGCCGAAGCCCACCGACGCCTTCAGGAATTTCGGCCCAATGCGCGAGTCCTTGCCGATCGCATTCGCCACCTCGTCGACGTCCGCCCCCGTCGCCTCGCACAACGCCGAGATCGAGTTGATCGACGAGATGCGCTGGGCGAGGAAGGCGTTGGCCACCAGCTTGGAAAGCTCCGACGACCACAGGTTGGTCGTGATGATCCGGTCGCGCGGCACCCAGTTCGCATACACATCCGCCAGCACCTTGATCGCCGCCTCGCCCGTCGGCGTGCGCTCGCCACCGATCAGCACCCGATCCGGTGAAATCAAGTCGGCCACCGCCGTGCCCTCGGCCAGGAACTCCGGATTGGACAGCACCTCGAAGGTGTGCCCCAGCGAGTTCGCCGCCAGGATGTCCTTGATCGTCTCCGCCGTCTTCACCGGGATCGTCGACTTCTCGACGATAATCTTCGGGCCCTTCGCGTGCTGCGCGATCGTCCGCGCCACCGATTCGATGAAACGCAGATCCGCCGCCCGGCCCGCCCCCACGCCGTAAGTCTTAGTAGGCGTGTTCACCGCGACAAAGATGATGTCGGCCTCCCGGATCGCCCCGTGCACGTCGGTCGAGAAATGCAGGTTCCGGCCCCGCGTCTGCCGCACCACGTCGTCCAGCCCCGGCTCGTAAATCGGCAGCGTGCCGGAATTCCACGCCGCGATGCGCGCGGCATTCATGTCGACGACCCGCACCTCGATGTGGGGCGCCTTCAGGGCGATCATCGCCATCGTCGGACCACCCACGTAACCGGCGCCAATGCAGCAAATTTTCATGCGGTAAGTCCCGCGACACTTGGGACCGCCCCAGTCGAATCCAAGAAAGAAACAGGGCCGGAACTACGTCCGGCCCATGCGCAATCACCGAAGCGGTCGCCGCGGACCGCTGGTCCGCCCGGCCTCAGGCCGGCGTCGGCGCCGTCGCCGGGCCCATGGGCTCCGGTTCGGTCGCCTTCTCCGACGACTTCTTGCCCGAAGTCGCATCCGTCTTCGGCGGCAGGGTCGCCACGATCGGCGAGCGAATCTCGCCAAACTGCAGGATCTCCAGCACGTGCTTGCCGTCGATCGTCTCGTGCTCGAGCAGCGCCTCCGCCATCTTGTCGAGCGCCGGGCGGCGCTCGCTGATGATCTGCGTCGCCCGCTGGTATTGCTCGCCGATGATCCGGTGGATTTCCTCGTCGATCCGGCGCGCCGTGTCCTCCGAGATGTTCTCGTTGCGCGTGATCTCGCGCCCCAGGAACACCGTGTCGTGCGCGTCGCCGAACGCGATCGGGCCCAGCTTGCTCATGCCCCAGTCGCACACCATGTGACGCGCGATCTGGGTGATGCTCTTGATGTCGCCCGCCGCTCCGTTGGAGATGTCGCCCAGCACCAGCTCTTCCGCGATCCGCCCGCCGCAACCGGTGGCGATGCGAATCTCGAGCCGCTTCTTGTCCTGCGTCAGAATGTCCTTCTTCGGAATGAACATCGTGCTGCCGAGGCTGCGCCCGCGGGGGATGATCGTCACCTTGTGCACCGGCATGTGCCCGTCATCGAGCACCGCCTGCACCAGCGCATGGCCCGCCTCGTGGTAGGCCGTCAGCTTCTTTTCCTCATCGTCCATCAGGCGCCGGCGCTCGCGGCCGAACTGCACCTTCTCGCGCGCATCGTCGACGTCGATCATCTCAACCTTCTTCTTGCCGCGTCGCGCCGCCAGCAGCGCCGACTCGTTGAGTAGGTTCGCCAGCTCGGCGCCCGACAACCCGGGCGTGCCGCGCGCGATCACCTGCAGATCGACATTCTCCGCCAGCGACACCTTCTTCGCATGCACGCGGAGAATCTGCTCGCGACCGATCAAGTCCGGCAGGTCCACGTAGATTTGCCGATCGAAGCGGCCCGGCCGCAGCAGCGCGCTGTCGAGCACGTCGGGGCGGTTCGTAGCCGCGATGATGATCACGCCCTCCGTGGTGTCGAAACCGTCCATCTCGACGAGCAGCGAGTTGAGCGTCTGTTCGCGCTCGTCGTTGCCGCCGCCGAGGCCGGCGCCGCGCTGGCGGCCCACCGCGTCGATTTCATCGATGAAGATCAGGCACGGCGCGCTCTTGCGGCCCTGCTCGAACATGTCGCGCACGCGCGACGCGCCCACGCCCACGAACATCTCCACGAAATCCGAACCGGAGATGCTGAAGAACGGCACATCCGCCTCGCCCGCCACGGCTTTCGCCAGCAGCGTCTTGCCCGTGCCCGGAGGCCCCACCATCAGGATGCCCTTCGGAATCCGGCCACCCATCTTGGTGAACTTCTTCGGGTCCTTGAGAAACTCGACGACCTCGGACACCTCCTCCTTCGCCTCGTCGCAGCCCGCGACCTCGGCAAACGTGATCTTGTCGCGATCGCGCGTCAGGAGCTTGGCGCGGCTCTTGCCGAAACTCAGCGCGCCCCGCCCCGCCTGACGCAGTTGCCGCACGAAGAGGAAATACAGCAGGCCGATGATGATGACGAAGGGGATCACCTGCGCCAGAATCGAGGTCACCAGCGTCTGCGTCGGCTGCTCCGTGAAAATCTTCGTCTTGCTCAGTCGCTCATGCGTGCTCTCGGTCACCCGGCCCGCCGCGCGGAACTGCCGGTAAGGACTGGTCGCGTCGCGCCGGCTTTCGCCGGTGATCGTCGCCCAATCACGCGCGCCGCCGCTGGGGTCCGGCCGGAGCACCGCCTGCCGGTTCGGGTCGCGATTGATGTTCCCGGCCTCGGCCCGCTCCACGACATCCTCGATCGTGAGGGTCTCGGGCGTGCTGTTCATGCCCGGCGAATAATAAAGCAGGGCGAGCACGGCGGCCACCAGCAGCAACCAGAAGATCAGCATCTTCGGTTGAAAGCGATCCGGGGGCAGATTCTTCAGGGGCCGGCGGGTCTTTTTGTTGTCGGATTCAGACATTTAGGAATTAGGGACTGAGGGCGGAAGGTGGATGTTCCGGGAGGATAAGTCAATTGGCGCGCCTGCGGAATCTGCGCCGCGGCTTTCCAACGCGCTCGAACCACAGTCGCTCGCCATCGGTGACGGCAAATCCGTCCCGCCCGAGACTGTGGCGCGTCGCCCGCCCCTCCTCCACCGCCCTCAGCAACGCCTCGAACGCCTGCCGCGAAAGTTCCCCCGCGGCCGGCTGCCCGATCAGCCAGCGGTGCAACGCCCGCCGCCACAACGCCCGCGGCTTGCCCCGCAGGCGCGCGGTCTCGAGCACTCCGCACCGCCCGAGCGGCCGCAGCGCATCGAGCCAGCTTTCGAGCGCGGCGTCATCCTCTTCCAGCAACTGGCGCGACCGCGCCGCCCCCGCGATCGCATCGCGTTGCGCCGCCTCGGCCCAGGCCGGCACGACGCTCCGACGGACGCGATTGCGGAAAAACCGCTCCGCCGCGTTGCTCGCATCCTCGCGCCACGCGGCGTCGACCGTCCGCAGAGCCGCAACGATCTCTGCTTTCTTGAGCGTGAGCAGCGGCCGGAGATGCACCCGCCCGTCCGCGTGCGGCTGCACGGGCCGCGGCGCCGCCAGCCCTCCCGCCCCGCTGCCCCGGGCCAGCCGCATCAACATCGACTCCGCAACATCGTCCTGCTGATGCCC
>CAZENI010000668.1:0-4235 GCA_964513055.1 uncultured Opitutus sp. | reverse complement strand
GCGGCCGAGGAGCGCGAGACCGCCGGAGGTGGGCGAGAGGTAGCCGGTCAGCGCCTTGAGCAGCGTGGTCTTGCCCGAGCCGTTGGCACCGAGAATGACCCAGTGCTCGCCGCGAGCGACGCGCCAGTTCACGCGCTCGAGGATCGTGGCGCGGCCGCGCGCGACGCACAGGTCGTTGACTTCTAGGATCGGATCCATCGCGCGCAGCATGCCGGGAGTTTTTGCCGCGGGTCAAACGGGGATCGCGCCGCGGCGCGCATGGGGCGTCGCACCCAGCGGGAGTGGGGTGGCGCACAGGCGTGCAGGATGCGGGAGCGCCCGCGTTCCAAAGTTTATCCGCCGGTGAAGGTGCAACGTGGATACCGCGGCCCGAACTAACGGCGCAACCTCAACCGAGGACATCCATCATGAAACAATACTCCCAACACCGCTTTGCCTCCTCCCTCGCGCTCGCCACGCTCCTGCTCTCCACCGCGCTCGCCCAGACCGCGAACCGGCCGACGGTCATCACCATCCCGACGCCGAACACCGGCAGCAACGCGAGCCGCGCCCCGTTCCTGGCGGCGCGCCAGTTCGACGATGCGAAGCGGCCCGACGGGCTGGCGATCGATCGCAGCGGCGCGAATTCCGATGTGGCGAACATCGAGCCCGCGATCCCGACCGCACAGTTCGCGATCCTGCAGCCCACGCCGGCCCCGAATCTCCTCAGCGATCCGGGCCTGATGCCCACCGGTCGTTCCGCGGTCGCGGCCTCGACGCTTGTCAATGCCTCCGCGTTTGGCCCGACGATTCGCGGCACGCCGATCGCCGAGCGCGACCAGATCATCGCCGACCTCGAGGCGCGCGTGAGGAACAGCGAGACCGCCATGACGGGTTTCCGCAACTCCGCGACCGAGATGAGCGCCGACGGCCGCCGCGTCTTCAAGGCCGCGGATGACGAGGTGACGGCCAAGGCCAACGCCCTGAAGAAGAGCGTCCGCGCCGCCCGCAAGGCCAGCGCCACCGAGTGGGACGCCGCCCGTGCGCAGCTCGCCGCCGACGTCGAGGCCTACGGCGCCGCCCTCGCCCGTGTCGACGCGGCCGCCGGCCTGTTGCCGTCCGCGCCGTAAGCGCCTCCGGCGTAGATCAGTCTTGAAGGACCCCGGCCGAAGTTCGGCCGGGGTTTCTTGCGTGCGCCTGGCACCGAGGCGCCCCTTGAAATCCCCGGCCGGTCTCGTCCACACTGCGGGCATGATGCGTGCCCTGTTCCGAGTCTGCCTGCTGGCCTTCAGTCTGTCCGCCGCGTCCGCGCGGCCGTTCACCGTCGTGGCCTACAACGTCGAAAACCTCTTCGACCTCGATGGCGCCGGCGGCTACGAGGATTACCAGCCGGCGAACTACACGCGCGCGCACGCGCTGACCAAACTCCAGAACATCGCCCGGGTGGTGGCGAAGTTCGACGGTGGCCGCGGGCCCGACGTGCTGCTGCTCAGCGAAATCGAGACGGACAAGACGCCCGGGCCGGGAGCGCCAGACTACGACGCGCTGCTCGCGCGGTTCGCGGGCACGACGCTCGCGGACATGCTCGGCGCGAAGTTCACGGCGGCGGTCGGCGATCTGCCGGCGGAAGCACTCCTGGCCAAGGCGCTGGCCGATGCGGGCATGACGGGTTACCGGATTGTGTCGGGCGAGGATCTGACGGCGGCGGGTTCGGAACGGAAGCAGGAGATCAAGAACGTGATCTTCACCCGCCTGCCGGTGAAGCGGGCGAAGTCGCACCCGACGCTCGATGCGCGGGCGATCCTGGAGGTGCAGGTGGAGGTGGACGGGGCGCCGTTGTATCTGTTTGCCAACCACTGGAAGTCGGGGGCGGGCGATGCGGCGACGGAGACGACGCGGGCGGCCAACGCCCGGACGCTGCGCGCGCGACTCGACGAGATCTTCCAGGCGGACCCGAACGCGGACGTGATCATCGGCGGCGACCTCAACTCGCATCACAACCAGAAGCAGCGCTATCCGGCGATGAAGACGACGGGCCTCAACGACGTGCTCCGCTCGCAGGGCAACGAGCTCGCGATCCGCGGGGCGCAGCGCGATCTCTACAACCTGTGGTTCGAGCTGCCGGCGGCGGAGCGCGGCAGCGACACCTACCGCGGCGAGTGGGGAACGCTGATGCACCTGATCATCTCGCGCGGCCTCTACGATTTTCGCGGGGTGCAATACGTCGACAACTCGTTCAGCGTCGCCAAATTTCCCGGCCTCAACGCCGACGCGCAGGGCCTGCCGGTGCGCTGGTCGTTCGAGGGGCCGCGGGGCGGGGGCTTCTCGGATCATTTTCCCGTGGCGGCGCGGTTCGTGACGGTGACGGAGGGACGCGCAGATCGCTACCTGCCGGTCGGCGGCGCGTCGGTCGAGCGGCCGGACGACGCGGCGGTGCGGAAAATTGCGCGCGTGGCGGTCGATCCGGTGAAGGAGGCGCTGGCGCAGGAAGGGTTGCCACCGGGGACCTCGATCCGCACCGACGCCTACAAGGGCAAGGTCTTCCGGGTCCAGGGGCGCGTCGCGGCGGGCAGCCGGCTGGCGGTGGAGTTCCGGGGCGAGACCTATGACGTGTGGAGTTACGACGAGGCGCTGCGGACGAAGCTGCGCGCGGATTTCAAGGAGGGCGCGGAAGTCCGCTTCTACGGCGAGCTCGGCCAGTATCGCGGCCGGTGGCAGTTCGTGATTCAGGAGGCGACCTGGGTGAAGTGAGCGCCGAACGCATCATGCTCAAAATCTACACGCTCTCCAATTGTGACAGTTGCCGCGCGGCCACGAAATGGCTGCGGGCGCAGGGCATCGCGTTCGACGAGCGCGCGATTCGGGAAACGCCGCCGACGGCCGCCGAGTTGAAGACGATGCTCGCGGCGTATGACGGCGAACTGCGCAAGCTCTTCAACACCGCCGGCCGCGACTACCGGGAGCAGAAGCTCGGAGAACGGCTCGACGGCCTGACGGCGGCCGCAGCGATCGCGCTGCTCGCCGGCAACGGCAATCTGGTGAAGCGGCCGTTCTTGATCGGCCCGGATGTGGCGCGGGTTGGATTTGACGAAGGCGCGTGGGCGGCGAGTCTGTTGCCATGACAAGCGCACCCACCACGGCGGAGCCCATGCACGAAGTCGTGCGGTGGCTGGCCCGAAACGCCGGCTTCCCGGCCCGGCGACTGCCGGAAAAGGCGGAGGCGCTCTTGTGCGTCGCGGCGCTGGCGGCAGCGGAGGAGGCGGCGTCCCGGCAGCGTTTTCTGATTCAGCGGCGCGATCCGGCGCAGACGTCCGCGCTGCGGCAGCACGCGCAGCGGCGGTCGCAGGTCCACTTCAAGTGCGATAACAGCGCGAAGGTCTGAGCGGGCGTCTAAAAAGAGCCCCGGCTCGGAAGGTAGGAGCCCGCTTGCGGGCGATTTCGCCGGCCTGTTCGTTCGGTGACGCCGCACCCCATCGCGCGCAAGCGCGCTCCTACCGCAGCCTTTTTTAGACGCCCTCTGAGGTCACGGCGGGTGCCCGTGGCTTCGTGGTGGCGAACTATCCTGTAACTTTCCCGACGGGTGCGGGTTTTTGGGCTCACCTCCGTTTATTGCATGAATACCTCCCTGCGTTTCGCGTTCGCGGCCGGTCTGGCCGCCGTTTCCGCTGTCGTCGCCCAAGCGCGCATCGACCGCGTGGTTGAGAAGAGTTTCCCCGTCAGTGGCGCCGGCACCCTGCGGGTCGAGACCCAGGGCGGTGAGATCCGGGTCTCGGCTTCGAACGATGCCGTCGTGCGGGTCACGGCCAAGCAGAAGATCCGCGCCAGCTCCGAAGCCGAGGCGGATGAGTTGCTGAAGAAGCTCGAACTGACGATGGAGCAGGCGGGGAACGACGTGCGCGTCGTCTCCAAATACGAACGCCAGCCGTCCGGTTTCCGGATGGGGTCGTGGCCGCCGGTGCAGGTGGACGTGGTGGTGACGGTGCCGGCGAATTTCGCGACGTCCCTGAATACTTCGGGCGGCGGCATCACCGTGGGCGATCTCAACGGCAAGGCCGAGCTGCGCACGTCCGGCGGCGGGATCAAGCTGGGCAAGATGGGCGGGCCGGTGGATGCCCGCACGTCCGGCGGGAGCATCTCGCTCGACGAGGCGCAGGGCGCGGTCGAGCTGAAGACCTCGGGTGGGAACATCACCGTGGGGCGCGTCGCCGGACCGGCGGATCTCTCGACCTCGGGCGGCAGCATCAAGATCGAATCCG
>CAZENI010000667.1:0-4253 GCA_964513055.1 uncultured Opitutus sp. | reverse complement strand
CGACGCCGCCGGCGACGGCACCACCACCGCCACCGTGCTCGCCGAGGCGATCTACAAGGAGGGCCTGAAGAACGTCACCGCTGGCTCGAACCCGATCTTCCTCAAGCGCGGCATCGACAAGGCCGTCGACGCCGCCATCGCCGAGCTCGCGCGCATCTCCAAGAAGGTCAGCGACCGCGAGGAGATCCGCCAGGTCGCCACCGTCTCCGCCAACTGGGACGACGCCATCGGCAACATCATCGCCGATGCCATGGACAAGGTCGGCAAGGACGGCACGATCACCGTCGAGGAAAACAAGTCGATCGAGACCACGCTCGACGTCGTCGAGGGCATGCAGTTCGACAAGGGCTACCTGTCGCCGTATTTCGCGACCGACGCCGACAAGATGGAGGCGTCCCTCGAGGACGCCTACGTCCTGATCCACGAGAAGAAGATTTCCAGCCTCCAGGAGTTTCTCCCGCTGCTGCAGACAATCGCGAAGAGCGGCAAGCCGCTGCTCGTGATCGCGGAGGAAGTCGAGGGCGAGGCCCTCGCCGCGCTCGTGATCAACAAAATGCGCGGCACGCTCAACGTGTGCGGCGTGAAGGCCCCGGGCTTCGGCGATCGCCGCAAGGCCATGCTCGAGGACATCGCCATCCTCACCGGCGGCAAGTGCATCACCGAGGATCTCGGGATCCGCCTCGAGAACATCACCATCGCCGATCTCGGCCGCGCCAAGCACATCATCGTCGGGCGCGAGACCACGACGATCATCTCGGGCGGCGGCAAGTCCTCCGACATTCAGAGCCGCGTGAAGCAGATCCGCCGGCAGATCGACGAGACGACGTCCGACTACGATCGCGAGAAATACCAGGAACGCCTGGCCAAGCTCGCGGGCGGCGTCGCCGTCATCCACGTCGGTGCGTCCACCGAGGTGGAGATGAAGGAGAAGAAGGCGCGCGTCGAAGACGCGCTGCACGCCACGCGGGCCGCGGTCGAGGAGGGCATCGTGCCCGGCGGCGGCGTCGCGCTGCTGCGCTGCGCGAAGGCCGTCAACGCGGTCAAGCTCGAGGGTGACGAGGCGATCGGCGCACAGATCGTGCGCCGCGCGATCGAGTCCCCGATCCGCATGCTCTGCGCCAACGCGGGCGTCGAGGGCGCGGTGGTCGCCGAGGCGGTCGCCGCCGGCAAGGGGGCCTACGGCTACAACGTGGCCACGGGCGAATACGAGGACCTCGTGAAGGCGGGCGTCGTCGATCCGACAAAGGTCACGCGCATGGCGTTGCAGAACGCCGCGTCGATCGCCGGCCTGCTGCTCACGATCGAGTGCATGATCACGGAGATTCCGGACGGCAAGGCCGGCGACGGCGGTGGCGGCGGCGCTCCCGGCGGCGGCATGGGCTACTGAGTCCGGCGCAGTTTATTTAACGCAATTCACGCCGGGGGCGCAGCCGCGCTCCCGGCGTGGCTGCGTCCGGAGGTCGCGCCGGAGCCCATCGCGGGCGAAGTGCGCGGGCGGCCGAACCGGAGGCCCGCCCGTGGGTCCGTCTTGCATGGGAGCAACGCTCGAATCGTAGGAACACCCGCTGGGCCGTGCCATTGCGTTTTCAAAACTGGCTCGTGGAGAGCCTCCGCCCGACGCCGCGCGCGAGCGAGCTACCGCTGCGCGCGGAGTTGTTCAGCGTCGACCAACTGGCGCGCCTCGCCGAGGCGCTGGCCGCGGGGCACCAGGCCGTCATCCGGCGCAGCCCCACGCAGCTCCTCGCGCGGCTCGACGAGAACGAGACGATGCTCCGCGCGTTCAACCGCGCGACCATCCGCGTCGATCAGACGCGGCGGGTCACCCCGGCCGCCGAGTGGCTCCTCGACAATTTCTATCTCATCGAGGAGCAGATTCAGATGGCCCGGCGGCATCTGCCGCGCAACTACAGCCATGAGCTGCCGCGGTTGCTGCAGGGCCAGTCCGCGGATCTGCCGCGCGTCTACGACATCGTGCTCGAGCTGATTGCGCACGTGGACGCGCAGGTCGATGCCGGGCCGCTGACCGCCTTCATCGCCGCCTACCAGACGGTGACGCCGCTGCGCCTCGGCGAGCTGTGGGCGATCCCCATCATGCTACGCCTGGGGTTGATTGAGAACCTCCAGCGGATCACCGCCCGCCTGTCGGTCGCGCGGCTCGACCGGGATCTGGCGGATCAGTGGGTGGAGCGCCTGCAGGACATGGCGGAGAAGACCCCGTCGCACCTGGTGGTGGTGGTGGCGGACATGGCGAAATCCAACCTGCCGTTGTCGAGCTCGTTCGTGGCGGAGTTCTGCCAGCGGCTGTCCCGCCAGAATCCGGTGCTGCACCTCGCGCGCGGCTGGCTCGAGCAGCGGCTGGCGGATCAGGGCCTCTCGAGCGAGCAACTGATCCAGCTCGAGAGCCAGAACCAGGCGGCCGATCAGGTCTCGGTCAGCCACAGCATCGCGAGCCTGCGCCTGCTGGGCGCGACGGACTGGAAGGAGTTCGTGGAATCGCTGAGCCTGGTCGAGCACGTGCTGCGCACGGATCCGGCGGGCGTCTACGGCGGGATGGATTTTGCCACCCGCGATCGCTACCGGCACGTGATCGAGGAAATCGCCCGCCACGGTCCGCTCGCGGAAGTCGAGGTCGCGCGGCGGGCCACCGGCCTCGCGGCGGACGGCGCGCGCGAGCGGGGTGCCGCCGACCGCGGCGCGCACGTCGGTTTTTACCTGATCGATCGCGGCGCGGAGGCGCTCGAGCGTGCGGCCGGCGTGGCCTGGCCCTGGCGGAAGCGGCTCGAGCGCGCGATTCACCGTTTTCCGCTGCTGTTCTATGTGGGCGGGATCGGCCTGCTCACCGCGCTGGCCACGCTCGGCTTCGCGCACGAGGTGCGCGCGCTCGGGCTGCCGCCCGCGGGCTGGGCGATCCTCAGCGGGCTGTTCCTCGTGGCGGCGAGCCAGCTCGCGGTGGCGCTGATGAACGGGCTGTCGACCGCGCTGGTGCCGCCCCGCCTGCTGCCGCGGCTCGATTATTCCGACGGCATCCCGGCGGAGCAGCGCACGCTGGTGGTGGTGCCCACGCTCCTCACCCGCGCGGAGGAGGTCGATCACCTGCTCGAGACGATCGAGATCCACCATCTCGCGAACCGCGATGCGCACCTGCACTTCGCCCTGCTCACCGACTTCCGCGACGCCGCGACCGAGGTCGAGCCGGACGACGACGCGCTGGTCGCGCGGGCGCGGGCGGGGATCGAGCGCCTGAATGTGAAGCATCCGGGGGGCGGGCCGGGGGCGGTTTTTTTCCTGCTGCACCGGCCGCGGCGCTGGAACGCGGGCGAAGGCCGGTGGATGGGCTACGAGCGCAAGCGCGGCAAGCTTGCCGAACTCAACGCGCTCCTGCGCGGCGGCGGCCGGGATCGTTTTTCCGTCGTCGTCGGGGACGCCGCGGTGCTGTCCGCCGTGCGCTACGTCATCACGCTCGACACCGACACGCAGTTGCCGCGCGACACGGCGCGCCAGCTCGTCGGCACGATGGCGCATCCGCTCAACCGGCCGCGCTTCGATCCCGATCGGGGCATCGTCACCGAGGGCTACGGCATCCTCCAGCCGCGCGTCGGGGTGAGCCTGGCCGGCGCCGGGCGCTCGTGGTTCGTGCGGCTTTTCGCGGGCGACGCGGGCATCGATCCCTACACGCGCGCGGTCTCCGACGTGTATCAGGATGTCTTTCACGAGGGCTCGTTCATCGGGAAGGGCATCTACGACGTCGACGCCTTCGAGCGCGCGCTGGCCGGGCGCTGCCCGGAGAACTCCGTCCTGAGCCACGATCTCCTGGAGTCGTGCCACGCGCGCTCGGCGCTGATCAGCGATCTGGAGTTCTACGAGGAACATCCCTCGCACTACCTCGTGGACGTCGGCCGGCGCCACCGCTGGATCCGCGGCGACTGGCAGATCGCGCCGTGGCTGGGGCCGCGCGTGCCCGGGCCCGCGGGGCGGCGCAGCGCCAATCCGCTCTCCGGCCTGTCGCAATGGAAGATCGCCGACAATCTGCGCCGGAGCCTGGTGCCGGTGGCGATGCTGGGCTTGCTGCTCGGCGGCTGGCTGCTGTGGCCGGCGGCCGGCATCAGCGTGGGGCTGGCCGTGCTCGCGGTCGTCGCGCTGCCGGGCCTGCTCACGGTGCTGGCGGGCGGGTGCCGCAAGCCGGCCGATCTGCCCTGGGGCCTGCACCTGCGGACCACGGCGGGCGCGGCCGGCCGCCAGGTGGCGCAGGGGCT
>CAZENI010000666.1:0-4276 GCA_964513055.1 uncultured Opitutus sp. | reverse complement strand
TCGTCGCCGCCGGCTCCGGCGCGACCGGATGGCGCACGGCAGCCTCGATCTCGACATGCCCGAGACGAAAATCTTCGTCGACGAGAAGGGCTACGCCGACCGCCTCGAGCGGATCGAGCACGACGAGAGCCACCAGTTGATCGAGGAGTTCATGCTGGCGGCCAACGAGGCCGTCGCCCGCCTCACCCGCACGCAGAAACTTGCGTCGCTCTACCGCGTGCACGACGAGCCCGACGCGGAGAAGCTCGAGGAGTTCCGTTCGCTGCTCGAGACCTTCGGCGTCAAGGTCAGCGACCTCACCCGTCGCGAGGAGCTCGTGCCGCTGCTGAAGGTCCTCGCGACCCACCCGCAGGGCTACACCCTCCGCACCCAGCTCCTGCGCAGCCTGAAGAAGGCCGTGTATCGGCATACTCCGGACGGCCATTTCGGCCTGCACAAGAAGGACTACACGCACTTCACGTCGCCGATCCGCCGCTACTCCGACCTCGTCGTCCACCGCGTCTTCGAGCACTACCTCGCGAAGCGCGACGGCCATGCCGGCGCCTCCGTCACGCGCTACGATCTGCCGCGCATCACGCAGCTCGGCGAGCACCTGAGCCTGACCGAGGTGAACAGCGCCGAGGCCGAGCGCGACAGCGTGAAGGTCAAGCTCCTCGAGTTCTTCGAACGCGAGCTCGACAAGACCCCGCGCCGGAAGTTCGCCGCCGTTATCACCGACGTGCGCGCCAACGGGTTCTTCATCGAGCTGGTGGAATCGATGACATTCGGCTTCGTCTCCAGCCAGGAACTGCGCGACGACTACTACACGCTGAACACCGGCGGCACCGCCCTGGTCGGGCGCAAGAGCAAGCGCCGCTTCGAGCTCAACGGCCGGCTCGACGTCGTCGTGGAGAAGGTGGACCGCTACAAGCGCCTGATCGATTTCCGCCCCGTGTAAGCCCGCGCGCGCCGCCGCGGAATTTGCCTTTGTCCGCTTTTCGCCCTCGCTTGGGGGCGATTCTCCTCGCGCATGAAACACTACGACTTCGCCCCGCGGTTCCGTGAACTCTACGAACTGGCCGTCTCCCGCTTCGGCGCCGGCCGGCGCGGCGTCGGCGGTTTTTTCTCCCCGGAGGAGGCCGCGTTTCTCGCCGCCAACGGCATCGCCCCGCAGCACCTCTACGACTACGCGGAGGATCATCACGGTTACGACGGCGAGCCCGGCCTCGCCCAGGCCCTCGGCATCGAGCTCGTGCGGCGCGACTACTTCCTGAATGCGCAAGGCGGCCGCCCCTCCGGCGTCACGCTCGATGACAGCACGCTGCCCGCAAAGACCGACTCCGTGCGCGGCATCGCGTGGCTCCCACGCCTCCTGCCGAAGGCCCGCGCCAAGCTCCGCGGCGAACTGCCGCCCTCCCTGATGTATTGCTGCGGCGGAGACCGGCGCTTCTTCAAGGAGCACAACATCCTCCCCGCCGAGTTCCTCACCCTCGTCTGGCGGCACGAAAACGACGGGGGCGCGATCGTCGACTGGGTCGCCCGGCGCAAGTCGGAGCAGTAGACGGCGCAACGCGCGCCGTGGCCGGGCCGCCCAAGGTGCGGATTCGTCAGTTGAATGTGTGCAGCCGGCCCTTTTGCCAGCCCCAGGCCGCGTCCATCTTCCTCGCGCTTCTTCCCCTCGCCTGCCTCCCCATGCCCCGTCTCGCCCTTCTCTGTCTCGCCGCTCTGACCGCCGTCGGTGCCGCTCGCGGCGCTGCCGCCGGCACCGCGGCCACCCGCCCGAACGTCCTCCTGATCTGCGTCGACGATCTGAAGCCCAATCTCGGCTGCTACGGCGATCCGCTCGCCCGGACACCGCACCTCGACCGGCTCGCCGCCCGCGGCACGCGCTTCGACCTCGCCTACTGCAACCAGTCCGTCTGCGCACCCTCGCGCAACAACCTGATGCTCGGCACCCGCTCGACCTCGCTCGGCATCTACGGCCTCGCGCAGAATTTCCGCCAGGCCGTTCCCGGTGCCGTCACCCTCACGCAACACTTCATGCAGCATGGCTGGCGCGCCGAGGCGATCGGCAAGATCCTCCACTCCGGCCACGGCAACCACGACGACGAGGCCTCGTGGAGCGTGCCGACGCACAAGGAGAAGGTCGTCGAGTATCTCGATCCCCAAAACTCCGCCGGCGGCCAGCTCACCCGCGAGGAGGCGTTCTTCACCAACCAGAAACTCGACGCCATCCGCACCCTGCCGCGCGGTGCGGCGTGGGAGAAACTGGATGTGCCCGACAACGCCTACGCCGACGGCCGCATCGCCGACGAGGGCATCCGCCGGCTGCAGGCCGCCACGAAGCAGCCCGCCACGCCCTTCTTCCTCGCGCTCGGTTTCGTGAAACCGCACCTCCCGTTCACCGCCCCGAAAAAATACTGGGATCTCCACGATCCGGCGGCCTTCACCCTCGCCCCGGACCAGCGCGATCCCGAAGGCGCGCCTGCTTATGCCGGCAAGCGCGGCGGCGAAATCGTGAACTACGATCCGCTCACCGAGGAAAGCCTCCGCTCGGAGGCCCAGCAGCGCACCCTGATCCACGCCTACTATGCCTGTGTCAGCTTTATGGATGCACAGGTCGGCCGCGTGCTCGACGAACTCGACCGCCTCAAGCTCGCCGACTCGACCCTCATCGTGCTCTGGGGCGATCACGGCTGGCACCTCGGCGACCACGGTTACTGGACGAAGCACACGACCTACGAGCAGGCGAACCGCATCCCTCTCATCATCGTCGCCCCCGGCGTCACTCGCCCCGGCACCGTCTCGCGCCAGCTCGCCGAGACGGTCGACCTGTATCCGACCCTCGCTGAACTCGCGGGCCTGCCCGCGCCGCGCGGTCCGCAACGCATCGACGGGCTCAGTCTCGTGCCGGTGCTGCGCGATCCGACCAAGACCGTGCGTGACCACGCCTATCACGCCTATCCGCGCGGCGAACGCATGGGACGCGCCATCCGCACGAAACGCCACCGCCTCGTCGAGTGGAAGAAGCCCGGCGCCGCGCCCGAGACCGCCGAGTTCGAGCTCTACGATTACCGCGAGGATCCCGCCGAAACGCGCAACCTCGCCGCTGCGCAGCCCGCCGTGGTCGCCGAACTCAGGAAGATCCTCGCCCGCCACCCCGAGGCCGTGACGCTGGAGCCTCGCGCCGCGAAGAAGAAAAAGGCCTGAGGCGGCTGCCGCCGGCGCCCACTTAACGACATCACCACCGCCGCGGCCGCCCCGGCGGAAACTCCGCTTGCCATTGCCCGTGCGGCGGGAAAAGTAGCTGAACGTTGCCGCGCCGCCCACCGGCGCTCCCCTAGCCTAGATCACCGGCGTTCTTGCGCCACGGCGTTTCTTTTCCCTCTTCCCTCATGAAATACACCCTGAACGTTAACGGCCAGTCCCGCACCGTGGACGTGGCGCCGGACACTCCGATGCTGTGGGTGCTCCGCGACAACCTCGATCTCGTCGGCACAAAATTCGGTTGCGGCGTCGGCCAGTGTGGCGCCTGCACCATCCACCTCAACGGCGTCCCGACCCGCGCGTGCATGACGCCCGTTTCCACCGTCGGCCGCATGAAGGTGACCACCATCGAGGGCCTCGCCGCCGACGCGAACCGCCTCCAGCCGCTCCAGCAGGCTTGGTGCGAGCTCGACGTGGCGCAGTGTGGCTATTGTCAGGCCGGCCAGATCATGACGGCCGCGGCGCTGTTGAAGGACAATCCGAAGCCGAGCAACGACGACATCGACGGCGCCATGGCCGGCAACCTCTGCCGCTGCGGCACCTACATGCGCATCCGCCAGGGCATCAAGCGCGCCGCGGAGATCGCCGGCGGCGCGAAGGAGGCCACGCAATGAACACCTCCACTCTTTCCGCCTCCGTAAATCGGCGCGACTTCCTCAAGCTCACCGGCCTCGCCGGCGGCGGTCTCGCGCTCGCGTTCTACATCAAGTCCGGCGGCGACGCCGAGGCCGCCGAGAAATCGGGCGGCGACTTTGCGCCCAACGCCTTCATCCGCATCTCGCCTTCCGGCGCGGTGACGATCGTTTCCAAACAGCCCGAAATGGGCCAGGGCGTAAAGACCTCCCTGCCGATGGTCATCGCCGAGCAACTCGAAGTCTCGTGGAAGGACATCACGATCGAGCAGGGCGACTTTGAGGAGAAATACGGCGGTCAGAGCGCCGGCGGCAGCAACTCCACGCCGAACAACTACGACAATTTCCACCTGCTCGGCGCCACGACGCGCACGATGCTGGTCGAGGCCGCCGCCCAG
>CAZENI010000665.1:0-4303 GCA_964513055.1 uncultured Opitutus sp. | reverse complement strand
CATGGTGGACTGCGCGGCGCGCCGTGCCATGCGCCACGGCCGCGGTGCTCCTCGCCGTGTGCGCGCTCGGTGCCGAGCACGTGCTGCGATGGCGGGAAAGCCGACACCTCGCGGCCGCCCGCACCGGTGAGATCACAACGCTCGCGCGAGAAATGGACACGCTGCGCGCTAACGAGGCCGAAGCGATCCGCCTGCGCGAACACATCGCGCGGCTACGTCCCGGTCCCGTCGCGTGCGGCGCGCTCCTCCGTGCGCTCCCGCGCAGCCTGCCGCCGCAGGTGGTGCTCACACGCGTGCGGGCGGACGATCGCGGATTCACAGTCGAAGGCGGTGTCGCCGGCGCGGGCCTCGCGTCAGCCGCGTGGCGAGCGTGGCAGTCGGCGGCCGGTGCCGAAACCCATTCGTGGCGGCTTACGGAAGCGGCGATGCCCGGAGCGGATTTCACGTTGAGAGGGCAATGGCGATGAGGCCATCCGCCCCTTCTCGCCGCGCGTGGCTCGCGCTGGGCGCGAGCCTCGTGCTCGTTGCGGCGCTCCTCACATTGCGTTTCCGCGGGGGTGCCACCGCATTCCCACCGGAAGCGGAATTGCAGGCGATGCGCACCGAGCGCGCGCGGTTGTCGTCGTTCTCTGCCGCCGCGCTCGACGCGCTCCGGCACGAACGCGCCCTGCTGCAGGCGCCACCAACCGCCGGCGAAACCCTGCCGGCCGGTTGGAACGAACACGTCGTCGGAGGACGCGTCATCTACCGCTACGGCGGCGAGGCGCCGCTCGCGTGGGCCGAACTCGTCGGCGTTGTCACCGCCCTCGAGCAACGCAGCGGCCGCCGAATCGTATCCCTCGACGTGCGATCACGCGGCTCCAAGGAGCAGCGCGAGATCGCCGCCGTCGAAATCGTCGCGGGCGCTCCGGCGACCGTGCGTCCGCAACCGGACGCACCGTCGCCGGGCGCGGCCGGGCCGGCAGGGCCGCGGAAGACCGGGCGCGTTCGCTCGCTACGCCGTCCGTCCGCCTCCGCCGACCGCCGAGCCGCCCGGCTCCGGCTCCCGGACCGGCCTTCGCTCGCTTCCGACCCGGCCCTCCGCGGCACGCCGACCATCCGTTCCCATCCATCCGCCCCGATCACTCCAACCATCCAGCACCGACCACAATGACCACGCTCAACCTGCCACTGCCCGAACCTGTCGTCGCCGAATTCTACGCGGCGGCCGAGGAACTGAACCAACGCTTCGGCGACACGAAGCCGAAGATCGAAGCCAAGACCCTCATGGCTTTCGCCCTCTCGCGCCACGACGCCGAGGACATCTGCGCCCAGTTCGACCTCGCGCTGCGCCTCGTCCGCGGCACCGCCGAGCCGCCGTTCAACCCCGTCCTGAAATAATCCACTTTGGCGGACTTCCGCCCGACGTGCTCATCGCCGCTCCGCACGCATCTCAGTGAGCGGGCATTCAACCCAACATCACCATGCCGATCAAAACTCGCGACAACACGGCCACGCTCCCGGCCGAAAAAACAGAGCCGTTGCAGTTCCGCAACAACCCGGAAATCCAGAAACGCCTCGAGTCCTATAAGACCTCCAACGCGAGCGATGCGGCGTATTTCGCCCGCGTCGTCCGGGAAGCGCCCGAACGCGCCGTCGACATGCTCCTTTACAAGGACATGCAGCGGCATGAGTCGGAGATGCGCCTCGTCGAAAAACAACTCCCGCAGGCGAAGGCGTTCTACGACGAGCAGACGCCGGAAGTCCGCGCCCGCATCGACGCGCGCCTCGAGGGCACGAATCCTTACTACAAGGAAAAGGCCTTCGTCGGCGAAGTGCTCCGCGAGATGAACCGGAAAAACCGTCAGATTCTCACGACACCGAAAACCGGCATGTCGATGGCCGCCGGTTGACCGGATCAGCCCGGTGGCACGTCATTCGCCACCGGGCTCTTACTTTCCACGCGCGTCGAGCGGGCGGCGCGCAGCCGCACCTTTCCGGTCAAAATTTTCCGCCCCGCCTGTTCGCCTCAGCATGCCACGCCGGTCAAGGTAGTCCGCGCTGCGCGCGGCTCCACCTTTCCGGGTCGGCGCTTCCCCCTCGTCGCTACCGCTCCTCGGCGCGCCGGCCCGTGACTCGGCGTGCCCGAGGCAAGCCGGGCGCGGTTGCACCGCCGATCTCCCGGAAGGGTTCCGGGAAAGCGCACGGCAGCCGCCGCCCGCCATGCCATGAGGATCTATGAAGCTTCGATTGCCTACAATCTGGTGAGACTGGGCGACGAGAACGCCCTGAACAAACCCGCGCAAATCGCCGAATATCTCGCCGACGCCTACGCCAAGACGCCCCACCAGGAGACGCTCTGGGTGATCTGCCTCGACCGAAAGAACAAGCCCATCAGCCGGACGATGGTGACGATGGGCACGCTGACGTGCGCGCTCGCGCACCCGCGCGAGATTTTCAAAATCGCGATTCTCGCCTCGGCAGCAGCCATCGTAGTCTCGCACAACCACCCAAGCGGCGACCCTGCGCCGAGCGCGCAGGATCTGCAAATAACGCGCCAACTCAGAGAAGCTGCCCGCATCATCGGTATTGACCTGCTTGATCACGTCGTCGTTGGGACGATCGAAGACGATCCACTCAAGGTGGGCCACTATTCGTTCCGCGAAGCGGGTCTCCTGTGAACGCAGCACGACCGACCATGAATACCTACACGGTCATCGTCTATGTGCTGCCATCGGGAGCGCACCACGTCGAAGTAGTCGAGGCGGACGACGCCACTGCGGCCGTGGTGCGGCTTCGGGAACGACTGCTTTTGGCAAAGGAAGAGTGCGAACTGGTCGCAGTCGCCTGCGGCCGGGTGGCGTTCGAGTGCGTCGACGCGGCGGAGATTGCTCTGGCACCGTATTGCGCGGCTACGGTCGGCTGACGGGCCTGCGCAGATTCCTTCGGGCGGCAGCCGCCGCGACCGTTCATAGTTACGCTCCCGCACGCATGGCCCAAGTGTGTCACGCCGGTCAAGGTAGTCCGCGCTGCGCGCGGCTCCACCTTTCCGGGCGCGCGCTTCCCCCCTCGTCGCTACCGCTCTTCGGTGCACCCGCCCGTGACTCGGCGTGACCCACCCGGGCCAGCGCGCGGCACGCGCCTCGACGAACGGGCATTCCCGCCCGAGCGGGGCGCACCGGCGCCTTCTGCCATGTACACGAACGAACATCAGCCTTCGGCTGCCGCATCGGCGCGCCTCCCGGATCAACTCTACACGCCCAACGGCCGGCGTATCAGCGCCAGCATGGACTGGATTCCTGGCAACGCATTGATCGGATTCGTCACCCAGGCACCGGACGGCACACTCGACATCGAGTGGGACGGTGAAACGAAAATGTGCTGGGACGGACAACACACGGAGGAATTCGCCGGCAAGCGGATCTTTCTCGACGGCAAAGGCAACGAATGGCGCGAGGACCAACTCGTGCTCGGCCACGAAACCGCTTCGCCGACTCCGCCGGGAGGAACGCCCGACAATCGCTGGGCCGCGATCCCAGACCACCCGGCGGCCGATCTCGCGATCCCCGAATCCGATGAACCCGCGGGCTACAGTTGCTGCGTCGCGAAGCGGGCCTTGCTCGCCGCCTATGACGAGGCCAACGATCCACAGGCGAGCCTCATCGATCTGCTGGCGGACCTGCGCCACCTGTGCGACCGGATGGATTGGGACTTCGCCAAATTGGATCGCGCGGCCTATCCGCGATACGCTGCCGAAAAGTCGGTGCGAAAGGAGGACCGGTCATGAAAGCGCTGCCTAAACACTATGCTGCGGCGATCAAAAGACACCAACGCGCGGAGGCTTCACCATGAAACCCGGCACGCGCAACCGCGCCGTCACCGCCATCGTCCTGCTAAAGGCGTTGGCCGGAGCCCGGCTGCACCACAGCGAACTTATTTTGCCGAACGGCACCGTGGTCAATGATCGGGAATTGGACGCCTGCTTCGAGGCGGGCGACGACACGGAGGTGATTGTCCTCATCGTGCATGCGATGCACCTCGATCCTGAGTTGCGCGATGCCGTGGACCGCGACTACGCCCGCGACTTCGTCGACATCGCGGGTTGGGCGCGGATAGTTGCGGAGCGGGAGGCCAAACAACCGGATTTGCTGCCACTCGATTGAGCAAGGCCCCGGGTCGGACCGCCGACGCGGACGCAGCCGCCCGCGCGGTGCATTTTTACGCTCCCGCACGCATGGCCGGAGTGTGCCACGCCGGTCAAGGTAGTCCGCGCTGCGCGCGGCTCCACCTTTCCCGCCAGCGGCCTTCCCCCTCGCACGGAGCC
>CAZENI010000664.1:0-4380 GCA_964513055.1 uncultured Opitutus sp. | reverse complement strand
GCGGTCGGATTCGATGACCTTTACCTTGTTGTCGACGAAGCTGTGGCCGACGAAGCCGATGCTGCCCTTGAGTTCCGAGATGCGGCCCGCGACGAGGCGGATGTTTTCAATGGCCTGGGTCCTCGGACCGTAGTCCTCGCCGTCGAGCGCACGGAACTGCACCAGGGTCCGCGTGCCGGCGCCGACGGGGTCGGTGAAGACGATGATCGGCAGATCCGGACCGCCGACGGCCGACCAGTTGGTGATCCTGCCGGCGAGGATGTCCTTGATCTGGGCCTTGCTGAGCTTTGCGACCGGGTTCGACGGATGGACGACGAAGACGCCGTAGTCCTGCTTCACCTCGTGAAGCTGGAAATCCGCGGCGTTGAGATCGAGGCCGGCGAACTTGGCCGCGGCCATCGAGACATCGAGCGGCTCGGAGGTGAGGGCGACGTCGCACTGGCCGCCGACGAGCGCGGCGAGCCCCTTGCCGGTGTTGGTGCCAACGACCTTGAGCGTGTGGCCGCTCGCGGACTCGACGGGCGCCTTGAACGGGTTGATGACGGCATTGACCGTCGTGCTCGCACCGTTGATACGAATTTCGGCCGCGAGGGCGGGGAATGAGGCCGCGAGGGCGGCGAGGAGGAGGGCGGATTTTTTCATGTGCATGGAAGCAAAGGCACGAGGTGTGGAACGGGGACGGCGGAGCGCGTCAGAATCTCAGGATCGTGTTCACCTGGAGGCGGCCCATGCCGCTCGGGGAGCCGGCGGGCACCGGGTTGATGAGGCGCGTGGCGAAGTAGGTGAAGCCGAGCGCGGCGTAGTCGTTCAGGGCATACGTGCCGTTGAAGATGTGGCCGCGGACGTTGGTGCCGCCGGCGTAGCCCACCGCGCCGCCGGCGGGCGCGGCCTGATAGTAGGCGCCGGAGTCGGAATCGGCGAGCTCCTCATACCAGGCGTCGCCCTGGATCACGCGGTAGCGGTAGCCGAATTCCCATGACCCGCGCCTGGCGGCCTTGCCGACGCAGATGCCAGCGCAGTAACCGCGGTTGTTGGTGTCGGCGCCGGGATTGATCAGATAGTCGCCGTAGAACTTCACGGGAAGCACGCCGGGGTAACCCGGGATGGAGTCGAAATTGCGGATGAGCGCGGCGTCGAAGATGAAGGGATGATAGTCGTGGACGAGCACGCCGGCCGCGGTGCGCGTATTGCCTCTGTGGATATCGGGCACGTTGGCGGCCGTGAGCCGCGCGGCGTTGGAGATATCGACGGCGGTGAAGCCGAGGCTGGTGCCCCATTCACCCGTCCAGGCGGAGTCCAGGCGGAGCTGGCCGCCGTGGAGCAGCGGGTCGTGCGACGAGTTCGCGATCTCGTCGATCACGAGCTGGGCGGCGTTGAAACGCACCACGTGGCCGGGTGTGAGCGTGCGCGCATACTGCAGGGCGAGGCCCTCGGGCGTGTAGTCGGTGTCGAAGACGAGATCCGAGGAGGCGAAGGGGATGTTCATCTTGCCGCCGATCAGCGTGAGGGAGGATTCGGCGTTCTTGATCGGCGTCCATTTGGCGTAGGCGAGATCGAGGGCGAAGGCCTTCTTGCTGGCGTTGTCCGCCCAGGTGGCGTTGTTGCCGGTGGGCTCGCCTTCGGAAACGCCGGTGGTCAGCCGCAGGCCGAGTTCGACGTTCTTCGGGAGGTCGGCGACGCCGCCGAGGCGCAGGCGCACGCGATTGCGACTGCGGTCGACGAAGGCGGGGTTCTCCCCGTAGAAGCCCTCGTGGCGGAGCCGGAGTTCGCCGCCGATTCGCAGGGCCGGGCCGGCGGGTGCCGCCGCGGGCCGGCCGGCGATGGACTCGACCGCGCCGATTTGCTGGCGCAGCGCCTGGTTCTCGTTGCGCAGCTCGCCGACTTCGGAGCGCAGGCGGTTGAGCTGCTCGGTGATGGCGGCGGGATCGAAGGCCTCGGCCGCGCCGGCCGGCAGAAGCGCGACGCGGAAGAAGATGGCGGTGCCAAGCGCAGCCACGCCGAAAAGGTGGCGCGTGCGACCGGGAGGATTGCGTAGGTTCATTGAAGTCTAGGGAGCGGTGGTTTGATGAAGCGGTGAGATTTACCCTCGTGAGATAGGCAATTTACCCCTGTGGATTCGGCACGGTGTTCCGCCCGCCTGAGTCACACTCCAGTCACACTTTTGTATCTTAGGATTGAATGCAGCCGGGCGGCGGTGCTTGGCTGCGCGCATGATTGCCCGGCCGAAAGTGCTCATCATCGATGACGATCCGGACGTCCGACTGGTCATGCGGTCGGCGTTGCTCGGCTGGCACTACGCGGTGTCCGAGGTGGCCGATGGGGCGCAGGCCCTGGGGGCGATCGAGCGCGAGCGGCCGGCGCTGGTGGTGCTGGACGTCGGGCTGCCCGGCAAAGACGGATTTCAGGTCCTCGACGAGATGCGGGCGGCGGGGCACCAGCAGCCGGTGTTTTTTCTCACCGAGCTCGACACGGTCGAGGCCCGCGTGCGCGGGCTCTCGGCGGGGGCGGACGACTATCTGGGCAAGCCTTTCAGCGTGGAAGAATTCGGCGCGCGGGCGCGGGCGTTGCTGCGGCGCATCCAGCACGACCGGTCGCGGGTGCTGAGCCTGGGGGACGCCCTCGTGGATCTGGAGGCCAAGAAGGCGGAACGCGCGAACACGTCGCTGCGGCTTTCCGCGCGGGATTTTTCCCTGCTGGAAGTTCTCGCCGCCGCCCATGGCCGGCCGGTGTCGCGCGAAGACCTGCTGCAGGCCGTGTGGGGCTACGGCGAGTCGGTGCAGACCCGCACGCTCGAGACGCACTTGTGGCGCCTCCGGAAGAAGCTGGGTGGCACCGGCGAGCGGGTGCCGATTCGCAACGTGCCCGGGGTCGGCTACGTGCTGGTGGAGACGCCCGCGCTGATTCCGCCGCCGCCGGGCATGCACGCGGGCGGTTGAGTTTTTTCGCGCCCGCGCACGCCACGGTTTCGGAGCGCGCGCAACGCGAGCGCCTCCGGACGCGGCCGGAAGGCGGGACGAAGAACGGCGGCATGCGCACCGCCGGATCGGGCGGCGGTGCGCGGGGAGCGCTAGCGTTTGCCGTTGAGCAGCTCGGCGACGAGAGCGTCGACGCCGTAGACTTTCTTCATCGCCTCGATGATGCCGCGGCAGTCCACGCTGATGGCGCGGGCGTGCTTGTCCTCGTAGGCGAAGTCGAGCACGAGGCTCGGGAGGTTGCCGTCGAAGATGATGCCGACGAACTCGCCCTTGGTGTTGACCACGGGGCTGCCGCTGTTGCCGCCGATGATGTCCTCGGTGCTGACGAAGTTGAACGGCGTGTCGAGTTTGAGCGCGGACTTCTTGTCGAGCCAGCGCTGCGGCAGGTCGAACGGCTCCTTGTTCTTGTGCTCGGCGTTGCGGGCATAGAGGCCGGCGAAGTCCGTGTAAGGGGCGATGCGCTTGCCGTCTTCCTCGTAGCCCTTCACGGGGCCGTAGCTGAGGCGGAGGGTGAAGGTCGCGTCGGGCGCGCGCGTGGGGCCCTCGAGGGCGAAGCGCGCCTTCTCGATGATGCCGTGGCCCTGCTGCTTGGTCTCGTCGGCGGCCTCCCACTGCTTGCGCAGGGCGCGGGCGGGCGCGTCGACCAGGCGGGCCAGCTCGATCATCGGGTCCTTGCTGGCGGCGACGGCCTTGGCGCCGCCCTCGTAGAGCTGCTTGCGGAAGGCGACGTCGCGGACCTTGGTGCCGTTGATCAGCTCGGCGGCGCGCTCGCGCGGGGATTTGCCGGCGAGGACCTGCTGCACGAGCGCGTCGTTGAAGCCGGCGTTCTCGGCGAAGAGCGTGAGGGCGTCGGTGAGGAGGATGATTTCCAAATCAGCGTAGATCGGCTTCTCGGAGAAGAGCGCCACTTCGAAGGAGGCCTTGCGGGCGTCGCCGAATTCCTTGAGGCGCTCGCCATTGGGCTTCGGGCGCTCGTCGCCGGCGCGGAGGAGGTTCCGCGCCAGGCCGAAGGAATCGCTCATGAACGCGTGGCCGCCCTCGAGCAGGCGGTAGTTCCGGTAGATCTTGTTCTGCGCGGCGACGGCCTCGGCGATGCGGTCGTAGGCGGCGCGGACCTCGGCGCCGTTGGGGCGATCGCCGACCTGCTGCTTGAAGGATTTTTCCTGCGCGGCCTTCGGCCCCATGATGGCGGGCGAGTAGAGGCCGTTCTGGCGGCCGTCGTAGACCTTGCGCGAATTCTGGAAGCCGAAGAGGTCGTCCTTGGCGCGGCGGGCGTTCTCCTCGCTGCGGTCGCTCCAGTTTTTCAGAAGGACCTCGATGCGCTTGATGCGCGGGACGATGTAGGGGTATTGCGTGTCGCGGAGGAACTCGAGCTCGGCCATCGTGAACTGGCGGTTGGTGCTGC
>CAZENI010000663.1:0-4402 GCA_964513055.1 uncultured Opitutus sp. | reverse complement strand
GCGGCAGGTCGGGGCCGGCCAGGGCCTGGCCGAAGAAGACCGGGTTCATGCCGAGGTCGCGCATGAGCTGGATCTCGCCGTTGTTGAACATCGCCATCTTGTTCAGCGCCTTGAGTTCGCTGTGGCTCTCGTAGTCGCGCATTTCGAAGATGCGGGTCGGGGTCTTGTTCCTGGAGAACGCCGGCACGTGGAGTTTTGGCTGACCGGCGAACGCGAGCAGCAGCCAGCTGTCGATGCGCTCGAACGCGGGGCTCGCCTTCTTCGCCTGCAGGTAGTCGCCGCCGGCGGCCACGACGGCCGGGTCGGTGTTGAGGTCGGCATTCACGCCCACGTAGGCGTCGAGCGACGCGTAGGGAATCAGGACCCAGAGCGGCGAGTCCGCCTTCGGGGTGGAGGTGGCGGCCGGCTTGTTGACGTCGACTTCGCTAAAGGCGCCGACGTTGTTGATGCCGCGCTTGGCGAGCGCCGGGAGCAGGGCCTTTTCGAGATAGGCGTCGAGTGGCGCGCGGGCGGCGCTGGCCTTGATCCGGGTGTCCGCCTTCAGGTGGTAGCACCGCACTTCGAAAAATTCACGGCCGGCGGGACCGGAGGTCGCGGCGGTTGCGGAGCGGGTGGCCAGCGCGGCGGTGGCGGAGGCGGCGAGGGTGGTTTTGAGGAAGTCGCGTCGTTGGAGTTTCATGAGGGGAGGTCGGAAGCGAAACGCAGGGCCGGCCGATTGACGAGCGCGGCGCGCGCGCGATGCGCACTATTAGGACCGCGAGCGGCGGGAGGTCAAAAATTGTAGTCGCGCGACCCGCATCGAGCGCTTTGCATCCGCGGCGCATTTCCGTTGGAGAAAGCTCCGAAGGAGGCAGCGGGTAATGTGGAAAGCGGGAAAGCAGGAAAAAGCCGATGGGGCGCGGGCCTGCGGATCGGTTTCCTCCTTTCCTGCTTTCCACATTCCTCCTGTAGTTAGGCAGAATTTCTCAACCCACCCCTCTCTCTTCCACATGTCCGCTTCCCTCTCGATCGCATTTATCGGCACCGGCGTCATGGGCCGCAGCATGGCCGGCCATCTGCAAAAGGCCGGTCACCGGCTGCATGTCTACAACCGCACGAAGGAGAAGGCCGCCGCGCTTCTCGAAGCCGGGGCCCACTGGCACGATTCGGCCGGTGCGGCGGCGGCTGAGGCTGATGTGGTCATCTCGATGCTGGGTTTTCCGACCGACGTGGAGCAGTCCTACCTCGGCGCGGGTGGCATCGTGGAGCGGGCGAAGGCCGGGGCGCTGCTGATCGACATGACGACATCGAGTCCGGTGCTGGCGCGCCGCGTGGCGGAGGCGGCGGGCAAACGCGGCCTGGCGTCACTCGACGCCCCCGTGTCGGGCGGTGATCTCGGTGCGCGCGAGGCCCGGCTGGTCATCATGGTCGGCGGCGACGCCGAGGCGTTTGCGCGGGCGAAGCCGTTGTTCGAGATCATGGGCAAGAACATCGCGCTGCACGGCGGTCCGGGCGCCGGGCAGTATTGCAAGATGGCGAACCAGATCGCCGTCGCGGTCGGGATGGTCGCCTGGGTCGAGGCGCTCGCCTACGCGAAGCAGGCCGGACTCGATCCCAACGCCGTCCACGCGAGCATCAGCGGCGGCGCCGCGGGGAGCTGGGCGCTGACGAACCTCGCGCCCCGCGCGCTCGGCGACAATTTCGCGCCCGGCTTCTACGTGAAGCACATCATCAAGGACATGACGATCGCCCTCGAGAGCGCCGCCGAGCTGAAGCTCGACCTGCCGGGTCTCGCGACCGCGAAGAAACTCTACGAGCAGGTCGCCGCCAAGGGGTGGCAGGACTGCGGCACCCAGGCGTTGTATCGGCTCTACACGGCGCTGTGATGGCCGGCGGTTGAACGTTGAAACACGATTCGCCTTCCGCCGGAAGGGGACCGGGTGGTTCTGCCCCGACTTTCACATTTCAACTGTCGACCTTCACCTCCTCTCATCCCCATGAAACTCCCCCCCGATTTCCGCAAACGCGTGCTCGCCCGCGAGTGGCTGGCCGGCACGTTTCTCAATCTCGGTTCGCCGATGACGGTCGAGGTCGCCGGGCTCGCCGGCTTCGACTGGCTGCTGATCGACCACGAGCACGGTCCCGGCGGACAGGATACGCTGCTGCACCAACTGCACGCCGCGGCGGCGACGCCGGCGTTTCCGGTGGTGCGCATCGCGGCGAACGAGACGCCGCGGTTCAAGCGCGTGCTCGATATGGGCGCGCTCGGCGTGATGGTGCCCTACGTGAGCACGGCGGCCGAGGCGCGGGCGGCGGTGCAGGCGATGCGGTATCCGCCGCACGGGATCCGCGGCGTGGCGAAGTTCAACCGCGGCGCGGGCTTCGGCGGTGACTTCGAGGAGTATTACGCGCACGCGCACGAGCGGCTCGTGACCGTCATCCAGATCGAGACAGTCGAGGCGATCGCCCACATCGAGGAGATCGCGGCGGTTGACGGCGCGGACGTGCTCTTCGTCGGCCCGACGGATCTTTCCTACAACATGGGCATCCGCGACCAGCTCGAGAGCGCGCCCTTCACGGAGGCCCTGCGGAAGGTGAGCGACGCCGCGAAGAAGTTCGGCAAGGCCGCCGGCATCCTTGTGCACAACAACGCGCTCGTGCCCAAGGTCCGCGACCTCGGCTACACCTTCACCGCGCTCGGCAGCGACGGCGGCGCCGTGCGCGCCGGCCTGCTCGGCTTCGCCGCGGCGCTGAAGGGAAAATGACCGACGGACGCGCGCCGGCGGCGCGGGAGCGGGCGGGGTGGGCCGCGATCTTCGCGGCGACGCTGCTCGTGTATTTTCCCGCGCTGGGCGCGGGTTTCATCTGGAACGACGCGGACTACGTCACCGCGCCCGCCCTGCGCTCGTGGTCCGGCCTGCTGCGGATCTGGTTCGAGGTGGGGGCGACCGAGCAGTATTACCCCGTGCTGCATTCGGCCTTCTGGCTGCAGCACCGCCTCTGGGGCGACGCGGCGTTCGGCTACCATCTCTGCAACGTCCTGCTGCACGCGACCGCGGCCTGCCTCCTCGTGGCCGTCCTGCGCCGCCTCGCGATCCCGGGCGCGCGGCTGGCCGGAATGATCTTCGCACTGCATCCGATCGCAGTCGAATCCGTCGCGTGGATCTCCGAGCAGAAGAACACGCTGTCGCTGGTGTTCTACCTTGCGGCCGCGCTGCTCTTCCTCCGGTTCGACGAGAGCCGCGCCCGGCGGGACTATGCGGCGGCTTCGGTGGTGTTCGCCCTGGCGCTGCTCGCGAAGTCCGTCACCGCCACGCTGCCGGCGGCGCTGCTCGTCGTCTGCTGGTGGCGGCGCGGGCGGATCGAGTGGCGGCGCGACGTGCGGCCGCTGCTGCCGTGGTTCGGCGCGGCGGCGGCGTTCGGCCTGTTCAGCGCGTGGGTGGAATTCCACTACATCCGCGCGCAGGGCGCCGACTTCATGCTCGGGCCCGCGGACCGGCTCGTGCTGGCCGGTCGGATCGTGTGGTTCTATGCGGGGAAGATCTTCTGGCCGGCCGATCTCGTGTTCATCTATCCGCGCTGGTCGATCGACGCGGGGGAGCCCGCGCAGTGGCTGTTTCCGGCGGCGGCGGCGGCCGTCCTCGTCGGGCTGTGGGGCTGGCGCCGGCGGTCGCGCGCCCCGCTGGCGGCGTATCTGTTTTTCATCGGCTCGCTCTTTCCCACGCTCGGATTTCTCAACGTCTACGCGTTCAAGTTCTCGTTCGTGGCGGATCACTGGGTGTATCTGCCCGCGATCGGGCTGATTGTCCTCGCGGCGGCGGGCGTAGGGCGCGCGCTGGAGACGGCCGGGCCGAACGCCGTCCGCGCGTGGCACGGCCTCAACGCCGCGATCCTCGTCACCCTCGCGCTCCTCACCTGGCGGCAGTGCGGCGGCTATCGCGACCTCGAGACTTTTTATCGCACGATCCTGCGGGACAACCCGGCGGCCTGGCTCGCGCACAACAACCTCGGCACACACCTCGTCGCCACAGGCCGCGTGGAGGAGGGGATCGCGCATTTCCGGGAAACGCTGCGCCTGCGGCCGCAGCACGCGGAGGCCGGCGGCAATCTCGGCGGCGCGCTGGTGAAGCTCGGCCGCCCGGCCGAGGCGTTGCCGCTGCTCGAGGCGGCGCTGCGCGCGGAGGACCTCACGGCGCGCGCGGGCTTCGCGGAACTGCAGGTCGCGCACGCGCTCGCCCTGCTCCAGACCGGCCGCGCCGCCGAGGCGCTGCCGGGACTCGAGGCGGCGGTGATGGCCCGGCCCGACCTGCCCGAGGCGCACAACGCGCTCGGACTGGCGCTCGATCGCCTGGGCCGCGGGGCGGAGGCCGGCGGCCGCTTCGAGCGCGCGCGGGAACTCCGGCCGGGGTTTGCCGAGGCGCCT
>CAZENI010000662.1:0-4403 GCA_964513055.1 uncultured Opitutus sp. | reverse complement strand
AACACCGCAAGCATCGCCGCATGGAGGTGGCCGTTGCTGGCGACGTAGCGGCCGAATTCCTCGTGCTGGGGATTCGGTGCGCCGTCGTAGTCAGTGACAACCCCGCCTGCTTCGCGGACCAGCAGCATGCCGGCCAGCGCATCGTAGGGCTTCAGGTTCTTTTCCCAATAGCCATCGAGCCGTCCAGCGGCGACGTAGCAGAGATCGAGCGCGGCGGAACCGAGCCGCCGCTCCCCGCGGATCTTCAGGAGAAACGCCGACCACTCCCTCAGGTTGTTGTCGGGATTGGTGTGCTTGTCGTAGGGAAAGCCGCTCGTGATCACGGCATCGACGAGGTCGGCCGTCGCCGTCACCTGCAGCGGCCGGCCGTTCAACTGCGCTCCGCCACCGCGCACCGCCGTGAACAGCTCGCGGCGCGTCGGATCGTAGATCACGCCGAGCAGCGGCTGCCGGTCCGGGGTGGTGAGCGCGATGCTCGTGCAGAAATGCGGCAGCTTGCTCGCGAAATTGACCGTGCCGTCGATCGGGTCGACGAACCAGTGACAGGGCGCCGTCGCGGCCGGAGCCCCCTGCCCGCCGCCCTCCTCGCCGACGATGTGATGATCCGGATACCGCCGCCTCAGCTCGCGCACGATCAGCGCCTCCGCCTCGGTGTCGGCCGCCGTCACGATGTCGATGCGGCTCGATTTCAGCGTCGTCGGGATCGGGGCCGCGAAATGGCGCAGGATGATCTCCCCCGCCCCGCGCGCGATGGCGGCGACCTCGGGCAGCATTTCGGACAACAGCATGACGGGACTCTCGGCCGATCGCGGTCGGGGTTGAAAGGGGAAAGTGGGGCGCCGCCCGCCGCGCGTTCCCGGCCGCGCAGGCCACGGTCGGACTTGGCTTCGCCCGCGCACGCCGGCAACGTCGCGCGATGTCTCGCGGATGCACCCTCACGAATCTCCGGCGGGTAATGGCGTTTGCGCTCCTCGCCGCCGGCCCGACCGCCACGCTCGCCGCCGCCGACTGGCGCACGGCGAGCCGCGCCCCGGCCGGCCTCGCGCCCGATCCGGCCGCGACGCCCGAGGCCGTGGTGCAGGTCTACGCGGCGCGCACGATCGGCTGGCGCGGCTATCTGAGCGTGCACACCTGGGTCGCCGTGAAGCCAGCCGGCGCCGGGGCGTTCACGGTGTATGAATTGATGGGATACCAGACCCGGCGGACGGGCAACGGCGTGCGCGTGAGCCAGCGGCACGCCGACGGCTACTGGTATGGCAACCGCCCGCACGTGGTGGCCGACGTGCGCGGCCCCGGGGCCGAGCCGCTCGTCGAGCGGATCCGCGCCGCCGTGGACGACTATCCGCACGCCGCCGCGTATCTCGCGTGGCCGGGCCCGAACTCGAACACGTTCATCGCACACCTGCTGCGCGCGGTGCCGGAGCTCCGCGCCGATCTGCCGGCCCACGCGATCGGCAAGGACTACCTCGGCGCGAGCCTGGTCGCCACGACCCCGAGCGGCACCGGCGCGCAGCTCAATCTCTTCGGCGCCCTGGGCGTGGCCGTCGGCTGGGAGGAAGGCGTCGAGTTGAACGTCCTCGGCTTCAACTTCGGCGTGAACCCGAAGCGCCTCGCCCTGAAGCTGCCCGCCCTCGGCAACGTCGGCCTGATCGACACCGCGCGCCCGCGGACGCTGCCGGCGCGCGGTGGCGAGGCGCCGGCTGGAGTCACCAACTAACTTCCATGCTTCCCGGCCTACCCGCGATCCGTCATTGCTCACGAGGGCGTCACAACGGTTCCAGAGTTTGTGATTCTGGCGGTAACGAAACGCCCGCGGCCGCAGAGAGCGCCAATCGTTGGGAAATCACATTCTCGGCCATTGCTGCGATATTTGGCGAAATGTTAGTCACCCGAATCTGCGCTCGAAACGCCTTCGGCCCAACTGAAACAACCAGCCGGCCGAGGAGTTCATCAAGGAAGCTACTTGTCGTGCGGCCCACGCCAACAAAATCGAGGATCAACGGGCATTTGGGTCCATTGTTCAACAGTGCTTCGACTTTGCGCCTGAGTCCGGCCGCCGGCGGTCGGCCGCCTGTATGCACACACTCTTGCGCGACGAGCAGACCATTTTCGCAGGCTCTTTCCTCCTCAGCGTTGAGATACGTAGATTCGTTAGGATCGAGCTGATCTCGGCCAAAATATGTGTTTCTGAGATCAACGGGATTAGAAGCATTCAAATTGAGATGCACGCCCGTCCCAGCGATCGCCGGAAAGAGTTCACTCGTTTCTCGCTCACCATCCATTCTGTAGCACGCATCGCCTGACCACAGGTGAAACTGCGCACCATTTGCACGGGCAATCTCTCTCGTTCCAGCCAGACCGTTCCCTTGACCCACCTGAGGATCGCGGGTCACCCCTTTTTCGAGAGCCAGTGCGATCGCAGCTTCGTGCCTCTGATCGCCGTAGCGTTGCCGCAACGACGCACGGACTCCGCGTCCCATGTCACAAATTCCAATTTGAACTCGATTAGTGTCTGGAAAAAACTGGGCACATACGGTGCCGGGACATGGAGCTTCAGCGTGGATATGGATGTTATCCAACAATTCATATACCGCCCACTCCATTGCAGGGAAAAAACGGTGCGCGTTTTCAAACTGGTGGAGAACCATGTCACCCATTGCGTTCACAGCTCCCAAGCAGTCGGTGGATGTTTCGATCGTATGAACGCTGACGAATCGGCCAGCGTCGGGATGCCGCGTAAACGACTCCAAGCCGGCCGCTTCTAGCGTGCGCTGGACATTCATTCGAGCCAAGTAGCGCAACGAGGCTCGCTCTCCCTCAAAATGGAAACGAAACCCTCGAAGGATTTGCCGAAGGCCCCATGCACAGAGGAGAGCCGTCGCAGCTGGTGTCACGAAAAGACGTGGCGGAACCGTGACCTCGATCAAACGCTCTTCGTCTGCCTTGCCAACGAAGGGGTGCAGCAGCTCCGCGATAGCCGAATGACTACACTGCGGGGCTAATTTGAGCGTGGGCATCGATAGAATCTTGGCACAAAAAAGCCGCGGCGCTTAAGCCGCGGCTTTGGAAGAGTGGAAGTTACTGACACGCCTCGCACGTCTCGCCGTTGCGCATCGCCTCGATGCTGCACGCGAGCTTCTGCTCGGCGGTGTAGGTCTTTTTCCCGGACGCGGCGGCCGCCGTCGCGGCGTCGGCCTCGACCTGCTCCTTGCTGTGCGTGCCGCCGAAGTCGCCGCTGTTCTGGCCGCCGGCGGAGCCCTCGCTCACCGCGCCGCGCATCTCCTTCTTCACCCCGACCGTCGCCTTCTCGATGTTCGAGGCGCCGAGGCTGCGCAGGTAATACGTCGTCTTCAGGCCCACGTGCCAGGCCTGCCGATACATGTGGCTCAGCGTCTTCAGGTCGGGCGTCTTGATCCAAAGGTTCACGCTCTGCGCCTGGTCGATCCACTTCTGGCGGCGCGCCGCCGCGTCGAGGATCCACTTCGGATCGATGTCGAACGCGGTCAGGTATTTCGCCTTCAGGTCGCCGGGGATCCGCTCGATGTCCTTCAGCTCGCCGTCGAAATACTTCAGGTTGTCGATCATGTCCTGATCCCAGAGACCGCGCGCCTTGAGGTCCTTCACGAGGAAGGGATTCAGCACGATGAACTCGCCCGAGAGGTTCGATTTCACGAACAGGTTCTTGTAGGTCGGCTCGATGCAGGGCGACGTCGCCGTGATGTTCGAGATCGTCGCGGTGGGCGCGATCGCGAGACAGTTCGAGTTGCGCATGCCCTGGCTCGCGATCTTCGCGCGCACGGGCGCCCAGTCCATCCGGCCGCCGCGCGGAACCTCGACCGGCACGCCGCGCTCCCGCTCGAGGAGATCGAGCGTGTCCTGCGGGAGCAGGCCGCGATCCCACTTCGAACCCTTGTAACTCGAGTAGGTGCCGCGCTCGGCGGCGAGATCGGAGGACGCCTCGTAGGCGTAGAATGCGATCGCCTCCATCGCCTCGTCGTTGAACTCGACCGCCTCGGGCGACGCGAAGGCGTGGCCGCGGAGGTAGAGCGCGTGCGCCAGGCCCATCACGCCGAGGCCGATCGGGCGGTGGCGGAGGTTCGACGTCTTGGCGGAGGGCGTCGGGTAGAAATTGATGTCGATCACGTTGTCGAGCGCGCGGACGGCCATGCGGATGGTCTCGCGGAGCTTGGCGTGATCGAGCGCGCCGTCGGGCTTGAGGTGCGTCTCGAGGATGACGGAGCCGAGGTTGCACACGGCCGTCTCGTCGTTGCTCGTGTTGAGCGTGATCTCGGTGCAGAGGTTCGACGAGTGGATGACGCCGACGTGGTCCTGCGGGGAGCGGAGGTTGCAGGCGTCCTTGAACGTGATCCACGGGTGGCCCGTCTCGAACAGCATCGAGAGCA
>CAZENI010000661.1:0-4408 GCA_964513055.1 uncultured Opitutus sp. | reverse complement strand
AATCGCACCCTTCGCAGTTGTCCCCATATGGGGCACGATGATGTCGGCGCCCGCGATCGCGTCGCCCGCCGCCGCGCCCGGGGCGCCGCCGGCCGCCCCGCCCGCGCGCCCCGAGGGTCGCGGCCGCCGCCCCGAGCCGGCCGGCCCGCCCCCGATGCGCCGCCCTGTGCCGGCGGTCGAAGGCGAGACACTCGATCTTTCCTACTACACGCCGGCGACGGTCGCCGCCACGCACCCGATCGTGCACGCCGGGAAATACCAGGTCGTCCTCGATCTGCGCACGGTCGAGCGCTACGTGGAGAACCAGTTCGACCAGAACAAGTGCAAGCTTACCTTCTCCATCGACGGCGAGAAGGTGCTCGAGCACGACTTCATGCGCGAAGGCGGCCGGAAGTTCGAGTTCCCCTTCGACCGCGACTGGGCCGCCGGTGACCACGAACTCAAGATCGAGATCACGCCGCTCACGCCCGACCGCCCGCAGATCCGCAGCCTGCGCCTGCGCCTCAACGCCGTCGTGGTGCGCGGGCCGCTCGCCGAGGAGCACTGGGTGAAGCCGAAGGGCTACGAGAAACACTTTCCGCGCGAGGCGCCCGCCGACCTCGCCGGCCGCCGCGCCTACGCGCGCGAGTTGCTGGAAAAATTCGCCACGCGCGCCTTCCGCCGTCCGGTGGACACGGATACACTCGACCGGCTCGTCGCATTGGCGGAGGGCGTGTTTGCCCAGCCGAAACACACGTTCGAGGCCGGCGTCGCCCAGGCGATGGTGGCGGTGCTCGCGTCGCCGAGCTTTCTGTTCCGCGAGGAGCGCACCGAGCCGCTGCGGCCGGGCCAGGTGCATCCGTTCGTCGACGAGTTCGCGCTGGCCTCGCGACTGTCGTATTTCTTCTGGTCGTCGATGCCCGATGCCGAGCTGTTCCGGCTCGCACGCGAGGGCCGGCTCCGGGCCGCGCTCCCCGCGCAGGTCACGCGCCTCCTCGCCGACGGGCGCGCGCGGGAGTTCGTGCGCAACTTCACCGGCCAGTGGCTGCAGGCGCGCGACATCGCCTCGGTGCCGATCACGGCGCTCGATGTTTACCTGCGCGATCATCCGAGCCCGGAATACGAGGAGGCGCGCCGGGCCTTCCGCCGCGGCGGGCGCGGGCAGTCGAACCGCACGCCGGCCGAGGCCGAGGCGGTCGCGAAGGCGCGCGCGTTCTTCACCGAGTTCAACCGCCTGCCGAAGCCCGATCTCACCGGCGACCTCCGCCGCGCGATGCTGGAGGAGACCGAACTCACGTTCGCCCACATCCTGAAGGAGGACCGCAGCGTGCTCGAGTTGCTGCAGAGCGACTACACCTTCCTCAACGAGGACCTCGCGAAGCACTACGGCATCGAGGGCGTCACGGGCCGCCAGCTCCGCAAGGTCACGCTCCCGCCCGACAGCCCGCGCGGCGGCATCCTCACGCAGGGCACGATCCTCGCCGTGACGTCGAACCCCACGCGCACCTCGCCGGTGAAGCGCGGCGTGTTCATCCTCGAGGCGATCCTCGGCACGCCGCCCGCGCCGCCGCCGCCGAATATCCCCTCGCTCGAGGACGCCGCGCCCGCCGAGAAGCTGCGCCAGATGAATCTCCGCGAGACGCTCGCGCTGCACGCGAAGGATCCGCTTTGCAGCTCGTGCCACACGCGCATGGACCCGCTCGGGCTCGCGCTCGAGAATTTCAACGCGATGGGCCGCTGGCGCACGAGCGAGCTCAACCAGCCGATCGACCCGGCGGGCAAACTCATCACGGGCGAGACCTTCGCCGACGTGCGCGAGTTGAAGCGCGTCCTCGCGACGTCGCGCCGCCATGATTTCTACCACGCGTTGAGCGAGAAGCTGCTCACCTATGCCCTCGGCCGCGGCCTCGAGCCCACCGACACCACGACGCTCGACCAGCTCGCGGCGGCGCTCGAGGAGTCCGGCGGCCGCATGTCCGCGCTCTTGCACGGCATCGTGAATTCCGCTCCCTTCCAGCAGCGCCGCGAGTCACCCGCGAAGCTCGCGACCCTGGACCGCGCCGCTCCGGCCGCGGTCTCCGCCACCGCCGCGGCGACGGCGCCGCGCTCCCTTCCCACCTCCGACTAGACCAGCCCATGAACCTTCCCGCCGTCCCCACCCCCGCGTCGCGCCTGGCCGCGATGAACCGCCGGCATTTCCTGCGCGGCCTCGGCGCGTGCATCGCGCTCCCGACCTTTGGCTCGCTGCTGCCGGCGCGCGCGTTCGGCGCAGCGGGCGCGAGCGCGGCCGCGCGCCTCGCCACGACGGCCACGGGCGCGCCGCTGCGCACGGCGTTCGTCTTCTTTCCCAACGGCGCGATCCCGGCACGCTGGTGGCCCGAGGGCGGCGAGACCGACTTCAAGCTGCCCTCGACGCTCGCGCCGATCGAGCCGCTGCGGCGCCAGGTGCAGGTGCTCGGCGGGCTCGACCACGCCAACGCGCGCGGCGGCCCCGACGGCGCGGGCGACCACGCGCGCGGCAACGGCGTGTTTCTCACCGGCGTGCGCATCAACAAGAGCGCGACCGATGTGCGCGCCGGCGTCTCCATCGACCAGGTCATCGCGAAACAGGTCGGCCACCTCACGCGTTTCTCCTCGCTCGAGCTGACCTGCGACATGAACCGCCAGTCGTCGGGCTGCGACTCCGGCTACTCCTGCGCTTACCAATACAACATCTCCTGGCAGTCGGCGACGACGCCGATGACGCCCGAGAACAACCCGCGCCTCGTGTTCGAGCGGCTCTTCGGCGGCGGCGCGCACGGCGAACGCGCGGCCAACGCGCAGGCGCGGCTCCAGGCGCGCCGCTCCGTCCTCGACTTCGTGATGGACGACGCCCGCCGCATCCAGCGGCGTCTCGGGCATCAGGATCAGGAGAAACTCGAACAGTATCTCACCGGCGTGCGGGACGTCGAAGCCCGGATCCAGAAAGCCGAGCAGTTCGGTCCCAACGCCGATCCCGACCAGGCGACGCCAGCCGGCATCCCGCAGAGCCACGCGGACTACGTCGACCTCATGTATGACATGATGCTGCTCGCGTTCAAAACGGACTCGACGCGTGTCGCGACCTTCGTGCTCGGCCACGACGGCGACAACCGCTCGTTCAGCCAAATCGGGATCGCCGAGGGGCATCACGATCTTTCGCACCACCAGAACAACGAGGAGCGCATCGACAAGGTCGCGCAGATCGACCGCTGGTATGTGGAGCGCTTCGCGGCCTTCCTCCGCCGGCTCGACGCGACCGAGGATGTCGACGGCAAGTCGCTCCTGCACAACTCGCGCATCGTCTACGGCAGCGGCAACGCCGACGGCAACCGGCACTCGCACGACAACCTCCCGATCCTCCTCGCGGGCGCCGGCGGCGGCGCGCTGACGACCGGGCGCTACGTGCAGCACGGCTCGAAACCGCTCAGCAACCTCTTCCTCGACCTCGCCGATCAGGCAGGCGTGAAGGGCCTCGAGCGCTTCGGCGATTCGACCGGGCGGCTGGGCAATGTGTGAGGACCGTGACGGCCACCGCGTAACGCCGGGCGGCCGGCGCGGTTGACGCGGCGTGCCGGGCGGCGCTAGGTCACGCCCGCGATGTCCGAAGAGAATCTCCGCCGCGTCGACGCATGGCTGCACCAGCGCGACGAGCGCGCGGCGCGGGAGTTGATGGACGCGCTGTATCCGCAGGTGGCGCGCATCGCCCGGCGGAACCTGCCGTTTCGCATGCCGGAGGAGGATCTCGTGCAGGAGATCTTCGCGAAGCTGTTTCTCAACCTGCACCGCTTCGATCCGCGGCTGCCGCTGGAGAACTGGCTCTCGCGCCTCGCCCTCAACGTCTGTCGCGACCACCTCCGTGCGCGCGCCTGCCGGCCGGAGCTGCGCTGGAGCGATCTCAGCGCCGGCGAGCGGCTCGCGCTGGAGGCGACGCTGCACGCGGCCGAGCCGGTGGATCCCGCCGTGGCCGCCGACGCGCGGGCGCTGATCCACAAGCTGCTCGAGACGCTCGGAGCCGACGATCGGCTCGTGCTCACGCTGCTGCACCTCGAGGAAAAATCCGTCGACGAGATCGTGGCGCTCACCGGCTGGAATCGCGCGCTGGTGAAAGTGCGGGCGTTTCGCGCGCGCGCCCGCCTGCGCCGCGCGCTGGCGGCGCTCGAAAGGTAGGGACGACGAACGCAATCGCGGCCGCCTGTAACCGGCCGCGGTCTCGTCCGTAACAGGGGATGACACCTTCCCTGATGGCCTCACCGGAAAACCGCTTCACCCGCCTCGTTCAACTCTCGCGCCGCGCGCCGGGCGATCCGGCAGCAGATGGCCCGGGATTGGCGCCCGCGCTGCCGGCACCGCCGGGCGCGGAACCTCCATCGGGGCCAGCCGACCCGGCACCACCGCCGCTGCCCTGAGA
>CAZENI010000660.1:0-4425 GCA_964513055.1 uncultured Opitutus sp. | reverse complement strand
GGTTCGGCACGACGCAGTGTAAGCGCGGCGCCAGCAGCGATTTCGAAGTGCCGACGACGGAGATGCCGTCCCAGTTGGCCGAGGTGTCCAGCTCGAGCGGCACCACCGAGGGCAGCAGCACCGCCCCCTCGAGCCCGCGGGCGCGGATCACCTTCAGCATGTTCGCCAGGTTCAGCTTGTAGTCGGCGCCGTGAATCGTCGTGAGGCTGAAGCCCAGCTCCCCGGCCCGCTGCTGCGCCCCGCCCCGGATGCGCGCGTTGTAAACGTTCTCCGGATACCCGGGCGTCGGGTAGAAATCGACGATCGCGACCCCGATCCGGCCCCGCGCGGTGCGCGACGCCCGGAGGTGGTTCATGAGGCGGGAGAGTTCCGGATCCGGGTGGTAGCCGAGTTCACCCGCAATCCGCTTCACCCGCTCGCGCGTCGGGCCCGAGATGCGCGGATTGTCGCGCAACGCGAGCGACACGGTCATCACGCACACCTTCGCCGCTGCCGCGACCTCGCGCAGCCCGACACGAACCTTGGCTTGGGAAAAGGAGCGAGGCATAAGGGCGCGTAGGTTCGGGAGAATTGATGTGGAAGGCAGGAAAGCGGGAACGAACCGACTGGAGATCCTAAATCACAGCGGCTCGTGGTATTTTTCCTCCTTTCCCGCTTTCCACATTAGATTGATTCCGCCTTTCCTCACGGCCATTCGGTCTTCGCCGCGAAATTGTAGCGCAGGCAATAGCGGTTGATCGTGGCGTTGGCCCAGCGCGAGACGTAGACGAGATCGCGCTCGCGCAGCATGGGCCGCGGATCGAAGGAGACGGCGAAATCGAGGTAGGCTGCATACTCGCGCGCGTATTCGGTCGGCCAGCCGCGCGCCAGGGGATCCGGAGGATGCCCCTTCCCGCCCGTCCGCACGCGCTCCCAATGGCCGCGGAGAATCTCGTCAACCACCGCCACCTGTCCGATCGCCTTCCACGGCACGCTGCCGTGATACCCCCACTCCACCCCGATCCACGGACGCCCTCCGTGAGCATTGGCTTCGCCGGCCGCCTCGGGTGTCGAGACGATCCGTCCGTGGAAATACGTGGCCACGCGCGTCACGCGCAACGACACCCGATCGTATTCGACCCACACGACCTCGTGGTCACAGGGATCATTGTCGCTCGGAAACCCGAGATCGTCCTCCCAGAATAGATGATAGCCGATGATCGGCCGCTCCGGATGCAGGATCGCGACGATGTCCTTGAGCGGGAAAAACTCACCTGCGACCTGGTGCAGACGCGGCGCGAAACGCTGAACCAGCTCCCGCTGGGCCGCGGTCGGGGTCGCCGGCGGGTCAGCCGCGAGGAGTTTCCTGTAGAGCGGCGTGGAGTCGCCGAGGTTGCGCTTGCCGTGCGCGACCTGCGCCTCGGCGTTGAGCGCCGCGAGGTTTTCCGTTTGGGCGGCACTGCTCATCGCTCCCGGAAGGAGGAGGAGGCAGGTCATGAGTTTTTGGAGACGCATGGGGTTTGAGTCGGTTGGGGACGTCGTTCGCTCATTTCCAGTCATCGAGCGGGATGAGGTCCGGTGCGGCGCGGGCCGGCCATTTCTCGCCGACCGGCGTCAGCAGCACCGCGACGCGGACATCCGCGGTCGCGGCGCCCCCCGGGATCTCCGCCGCCAGGACCGTGATCCCGTGGTTCGGATTCTCCCGGGAGCTCTTCGGGGTGGCCGCGCGCGTCGTGAAGCAGGCGTGGGCCGGCGCCAGAATCTCTGCCCGCAGCGTCCGACCGTCGCGGACAAGGGTGGCCACGCGCGCCGAGTCGATCGTCACCCGGGCCTCGGTCAACAGACGCCAGGTCAGTGGCATTCCGGCTGGCAGCGCCACGGCCTCGTCCTGCACGAGCACGCGTGCGCGATCGAGCATCGCCAGCCCTCGCTGCAGGCGCGCCGCCGTGCTGGGATACGCGGCGGAGAGGTCGGCGACGGCAAAGGCCCGCGCCGTCGTCGACGCATACCGCACCAGCGGCGCCACCGCCTGCGGCTCCTGCAGGCGCTCGCCCGGCGTGATCGTGTTGTGCCCGTGGTTGTTCAAACGCAGATACTGCCAGCGCCGGCTGGTGACCTCGCGTCGCTCCCAATACCCGGGCAGATTGTAGTCGTCGCGCCCGAGATCGACCGCCCAGCGCACGCCGTCGGCATCGAGGGTGAACGTGCCAAGATCGAGGTGCGAGTGATTGACGGCGTTGCTGCCCGCCTTGAACCCGACCCACAGCGCGCGCGGGTCATCCCACGCGCCGCGGAACACCGCGAGCTCCGCCGGCCCGCGATACCGCACGTCCAGCGGCGGCTCCGGCACGGCGCCGCGCGCCGCTGCCGGAAACCACGCGGCGTGCAGGGCCACGAAGCGCTCCGTCTCGTCGTTCGGCGGCTCGTGCAGCAGCTCCGTGAGCCACCGGCGGTTGGCCGCAACGGCATACGGCTGATCGAACCGCTGTGCGAGCCAGGTCAGCGCGTCGTCGGCGCCGAGGCGCGACTTGCCGTCCGCATAGTTGAACGACAGCCCGGTCGGGCTCTGCAGGTGCAGTCGATACAACGCCGTGCGCTCCAGGCCCGCCGCCTGGCCCAGCCCGAAATCGGTGCCCAGCGCGGATTCGAGCGCCGCCAGCAGGTAGACCGTGTAGCGCGTGCCGTAGCCCCAGTAGACGGGACCTTCCGGATAGGCCCCGTCCGGCGCATAGGCCGCCAGCGCGTGCGGCAGCGTGTCGCGCACGCCGGCGATCACCCGCCGCGCGAGTTCGGGCTCGTCCTCCGCCAGGGCGAGCGCCGCGAGGAGGAAGCCGCCGTTGCAGACCTGATTCCAGTTGTTCGTGAGGTTGTTGCCGACAAAGGGAAACGACGGCCGCGCCGGATCCGCACGACGATACGCGGGCTCCGCGAAGACGAGCGCCTTGTCGATCAGCGCGCGGCGCAATTCCGCCCGCTCCGCCGGTGGAATCTGCGCGTGCAGCCAGTCGTAGCCCAGGGCGAGCGCCGTCGCCATCTCGGCCACGTCGAGGAAGTGCGCCGGATTCCAGTCCGGAAACGCCGCCGCCCGCCGCATCGTCTGACGCGCGAAATCCGAGAACCGCGTGTCGCCGGTCAACCGATACGCCATCGCGTTGGTCAGCACGTGGGCGATGGCCCGGCGCGATTCATCGAGGAGCCGCGGACCGATCAGCCGATATTGGAGGTCCGGTTCGCGCCACTGCGTCGCCGCCAGACGGCAGATGTAGGCATGCACCTGGGCGCGCAGCGGGTCGGTGTTCGCCGCCGCGAGGTTGGCCGCCATCTGGGCCTCGGTCAGGAGCAGGCGCGGATGCGCGGTGCGCAGCGTGACCAGCGGATCCCGGGCCGCAGCCGCCATCGTGCCGGCGAGCACGAAGGCGAAAGCAACACCGGAGGCACGAAGGAGACGCATCGTTCGCAGGGGTCCGACCATGTCCGCACGGGAGTCCGGGATTGGCAAGGTCCGGCGGGCGCGGAAAGCGATGTCAGCGGAAGGCGCCGCCCGTTTCCATCCTTGACCGGTGCGACGGGCAGCGCAGCGTTCCCCTTCCTCACCTCACTGCCTGATGGTGTAATGGTAGCACAGGCGACTTTGACTCGCCTAGTCATGGTTCGAATCCATGTCGGGCAGCCATTTCGGTCGGCGACACGAACTTTTCGCCGATCGTTAAAATGGCCACGTAAGTTGTATGCAGATTGCGCAGTTGAGTGGTTTTTCCGTTTTAACACTCTGCCGAAAAGTTCGCATTCGAGCCTCTGGAGCCGAGGTATTTTCGGCCTCTTTTGGCCATAAGCGGTCACGGTGTTAAAATGGAAATGGCTCTTTTCGAGCCGTTATTGGAATCGCGCCACTTGCGTTTCCGAGAGGCAAACTTAGTATTTGCATACGATTTCTACGCGGCCGTGAGCCCAGGGTTTCTCCGCTCGAAATCGGACGAATGCCCACCGCGATCAGACGTGAGTCCACCTTCAAGGTCTCCCCTTCCGGCCTCGTGCCGGCGGCCATCTACTCGCGGGTGTCCACGGATGACCAAGTCGGCGGGCGTTTCGATTCGTGCGAAAGCCAGGTCGCCGTTTGTCGGGACATTCTTAAACAAGCGAAGACGAAGGGATGGCATGAAGTCGCATGTCTGACCGACGCGGCCTATTCCGGCGGTTCAATGAACCGGCCCGGGATTCAGGCGCTGAAGCGGTTGATCGAGGCCGGGGAGGTCAAAGTGGTGATCGTTTTCAAATTAGAACGATTGTCCCGCAACATCGACGAATGGGGACCGTTTCGCGCGTTGCTCCAGAAGCACGGCTGCCAGCTTGTCAGCGCAACCGAGGACATATCGGAAGAGGAACCCGAGGGGCGGTTGAAGAACAACATCCTGATGAGTGTCTCCGACTATGAGCGTCGGAACACGG
>CAZENI010000659.1:0-4436 GCA_964513055.1 uncultured Opitutus sp. | reverse complement strand
GTTTCAAAATCGAATTCCGCTCGACCAACGCCGACAAAATAAACCTGCGCGGCACGATGGAATATCCCGCGAACGTGTCGCCGTCGCCTGTCGGCATCGTGAGCTCGTTGGAGCACGCGGCGCGCGGAATCGACGAACAACTCGGTCGCTGCCGGGAAGACTTGGCCCGCGCCAAAAGCAATTTAGCGGAATTGACCGCGCTGTCGGGCAAGGATTTCGAGCACGAAGAGCGGTATCGCGAACTGATCGTCCGGCAGGCCGACCTCGTGGCGAAACTCGATCTCACCAAGAATCAGGCGTCGAGCCAGCAGGCGGCCGAGCCCACTGGCGAGGTAGAGTCGAAACCGGAGACTGGCGAATCTGAGACCCCCAAAGTTGAGACCAAACCGGCGGAGCTGATGTCGCCGAAGGAATTCCGCGAGGCTGGGCTCGGGACTGCAAACGATGTCGTAGTTCTCAGTGCCCTGCGCGACCGCAAGCCCGTGTCGGCACTTGCGGTCGACGAATACAATCTGAAGCACGCGCTGCCGCGTGGCTACCGCCGGGACGGCGATGTATTCCTGCCTCCGGGAATGAAAGTTCTTCCTTCCGTCCCGGAACCACACGCCACAGCGGCACCGGTATCAGACGACATTGAGAGCAATGTTCGTCCCGTGCCGTTGCCACGTGTCACGCGGCGCAAGGTCACCGCCATGAAGATGTCCGCGTGACTCCTCCGATCATGCCATTTCCACCGGCGATGACCGACGAAGAGAGGCTGGCTCGCATCGGCGCCTTGCTGCGCAAGGCGGCCGTCCGCTATTGGGCGGCCATCGATGCCGGGGAGATTCCTCCTCCGCCCGAAATGGCCGAATCTGTCCGCGTGGCTCCGCCCGATGACGACGATAGCGACCCTGTTTTGCGCTACATCGCACGCCATGGGGCGGCAGCACCAAAAGACATTCGGCTGGCGCTGGGTCTCTCCAGGGCAACTACGCAGCGACGGCTAGCGAGGTTAGCTCGTGAAGGGCGGATTGTAGCGAAGGGAAAGACCCACACCTTACTTTATTTACTGAACAACAAATCCGATGGCTTATCGAGATCTCGTGAGGGTAAGGGATTCGTCCAATTCGACAAAGCGGCCATCACTTTTCTGCACGACGATGCCAGAGCAAGGCTCCCAGCACAAGTGGAGCATCGTTGACGCGAAGACTGGCACGTTATTCGTGCTCTCGCTTCTTCTGACCCAAGCGGTCAGCCGCACACCGAACTCGTGGCTCGATCCGTTTCCCTACGTGAGCCACGTAAATACGCCGATTCTCGCGAGCGGACTCCGATCAGATTCCTCGCCCTACACCGGCGATGGTGCACAGGGCAGGCTGTGGCGGATCGCCGGCATCGGCACCCAGACGAGCTGAGCCAACAGACTTCCTTTGAGCAAATCGTCAGAGCAAGAAATGCGCTCCGAGTTGGGACGCGACAAAGGCCTGCAAGCAGAAGGAGTATTCGTTGTCCGCCTCAATCTCCTCTTTGATTCTCCGTTTCCAAATCTCCTTCATTAACGCATTCGGCTCGTCCGTATATGCTCGCAGCATGAGCTGAAGGCTCGATAGTTTCTCCGCCCGTTTTTCGATCAAGCCTGCTCGATACAACTTCACGCTCTCCCATGTCAGCTCTGCCCTCGCATTCCCGAGGCGGGGAAACACCATCGGCCCCTCGGCTACGAAGAATTCCGTCGGATCTTCACTATAGGGATTAACGTGAGCACAGTTTTCGTCAAAATCGTCACTCTTGCTGACGTTGCATACCGGACAGGCTAGGCCGAGGTTCGTCCATTCGAAGGTGAGTTCAGGGTATTTAGTCCGGGCCTTCGGTCGGAAATGTTCGATGTGCTCGTGCGCCACATGCGAAATCGCGCTTTCGCAATACATGCATTTGTGCCGCGATTCCTCCCGCAGCGCGTCTTTTATTTCTACGCAATTGTATGCGTTCGCAAGCCCGTCGGGGACGGGCTGGTGCGCGGTATGACAATCTAGCAATGCCTTCCTCCATTCGTCGGCGTTTGCCACCAAGATCGCCGGCTTTGCGCCTTTCGTGATCCTAATCATTTCGCTTTGTTGCGGCCTCGACCAAGACTTCAGGCACAAATTGATCCAGACCTTCTGCCAGCAATTCCTTCTTGAGCCCTTGCGAATTTTCCTCGGTCAACGGCAGCCGGCGATACTTCGTCACGATTTCGTTCAACTTGTCCTCAACCCAAATAGGCATGGTGAACGGCACTCCCAATACTTCACGCAATATGTCGTTAGCTGCTTTTGCCTTCGCCGCCAAATCAAGCTTCGAGCTATAAACGCGATTCTCGGCGTTATAGCGGAACGCATACACAGCCGAGTCTTTCACCGAACCGACAATCAGAGGACTATGCGTTGAAACGATGAACTGCACAGTTGGAAACGCCTCGATGAAACTTGGCAAAAGGCTGCGTTGCATAGTTGCATGCAGGTGATTTTCGACCTCGTCGATTAACACGGTAATGGGCGTTCTCTCCTCCGTCGTTCGTAGGTAAACTTGCCATGCCAAATCAATGATGGCACTTAAGCCGCCCGAGCACGCGTCGAGGACGAAATCTCCGCTTTTGCTTTGAAGCACTACATCGGTCTGACTCCGGATCACCAAGGCCTCGAAACCGATCGTTGATGGCAGAACTTTCTTCAGCACGTTTTCAAAGCCGGTGAAAAAATCAGCCTGCTCCTTGTCGGCTTGGATGAATTTATTTCCGTCCCCGAAAATGGCCCAGCCAAGTAGCGTTTCTTTCAGATGATAATTTACCGGATTACCCCCACCTCCAAAATAACGCGTCCGCTGATGATCGCTGAAAAGTGCAAACGCGTCTGAACGAGTCCGGCGTTCTGTTTTAATATGCGGGACGTTCGCGTAACTATAAACAGCGCGGTGTGAAGGGATCGACAGCCCGGCTACCGATTGCTGCTGATGTATCTCGGGTTGGTATACCGCCGACCCTTCTTTTGGGATGGTGATGCGAGAGGACTTACCCGAGCTATATTTCAGTTCTCCGATACGGATCTTGTTGGAGTTGCTGCCATCGGAACCAAATCCGAGCCAATTGAGGAAATACCGAAGTTTACCCGATTCCGGCTCTTTGTTCGGCGTTGCGACCTCTTGAAAACCCCAGCCAAAATGCCGTGCCAGCATATTCAAGATCGTCGTTTTTCCCGAGCCATTTGCCCCGGTAAGCACTGTGAGGCGTGGATGAAAATCCAAGATGACAGTGTCAAATTGCTTCCACTTCATTAGTTGCAATGACTGAAAGCTGGATTGGTCCACAATTCTTGTTACGGGACTCTGACCTCTTGGGGAACTCGAAAATTCCGCAGCCGAGCCTACTCATCGCAGCTCGTGAACCCCGTGCACCCTCGCTTCGTCGCGATCACATTTCCGTTGGCCAGGTCATCCCAGCGACGTGCCAGCCGACATCCCAGCGCCGAAACTTTGCCGCAGCCGCTTGAATTGCACCGTTTGTTTCTCGGGCAGAAGCTCGGACAGCCGGCGCATCTTTCGAAGGCTGAAGTGTCGCACGGCGTCGGGATCTTTCAGCTCTCTCAGATATTCCTGAATTTCAGGTGCCAGATTGAGCAATTTCAGATGGTGCGAGATGGAACCGGGTGCGATTTTTTCGCGCGCGGCTATCGCTTGTTTTTCCAGCGTCGGGTCTCGCTGCAATTCGCGCTGCCAGGTCACGGCGCGATGGATGCAGTGCCGGATGGTCTCGACCGCCGTCGCAATCCGCTTCGCCGGCGAAGAGAGCACGCGGTGCTCGAAGGGCGTCAAGATTACCGAGCCGGCGCCCGCTCCCTGGCTCCCGACAGCGGCTTTGATACTAAACGCGAGGGTGCGTTGTCGCGGAGGCAAACGGGGCCGGTCGGGTGCATCCACTACGACGCGTTCCTCCATCCCTTCAACGAGTTTGGGCAGGGATAGCTTGATCTCGAATTGTAGTGGCCGATGCGCCATCCCGTCTTCTGCGGACCTGAGAGCGCGAACGTCGATTCGCTGAACAATTAACCCGGCGAGTTCCTTTTGGTCGGCCGGGTCCAACCGCGGCAGCGAATCCCCCAAATGCCGCGTCGCCGCCAGCACGCGCTTTTCATCGAGGGCCACTTCTTCGCAACCTCGCAAGTCCTGCTTCAGCTGCTCACGTTTCAAGATCAGCGTATGCTGGCGATCGCGCAAGGTGCCTACGCGCTGACGCAATTCATCTCCCAGCACATCGGCACCACCGGCGGCGATGGCCTCCACACAGTTATTCAACTGGCGCTGGATATCAGACAGCGCCTTTTCTGTTTCTTCCATTGAGGCCCGTAGCGGGCCGACATCAGTGCGTTGGCGGTCGCGCGTAGTGACGAGGGCCGCCCGCGTCACATCGGGATGGCGGCCGA
>CAZENI010000658.1:0-4443 GCA_964513055.1 uncultured Opitutus sp. | reverse complement strand
CCGAGGTCGTCGCCTCCTGCACCTTGACCGTGAGCGAGGTCGCCCCGCCCTTCTTGGGCATGACGACGAAGGTGATCTCGTCGCAGCCCACTGCGTCGATGGCGTTGCCGTTGACCGAGGCGCCCGGCGTGATCGTGAGATCGAGCGCCGAGGCCACCTGGTGCGTCGTTGCGAAGTTGTCCATGGCTCTCCTCCTCAGGCGTAGTTGTAGTTCCAGCGGAAGGACTCCGCGTGACGCACCACGGAGTCGACCTCCATGACTGCCTTCACCCAGAGCTGGTGCTGTTCGAAGGCGGTGCCTCCGGACGTGGTCGCGTCGAGCGTGAGGGATCCCCAGATGCCCACGATGAGCTCCGAGAACACGCCGCAGACGAACTCCTTGTCGCCCATCTGCGTCGTCTCGCCGACCGCCTTGGCGCCCATGATCGTCGCGAGCTGCTGCGCGCTGGCGAAGGGCGGGAAGACCCAGCCGGGGAACTGCGCCGCGGTCTGCCCAGAGAACTGCGCGATGCGGACCTTGCCGACCTTGCCGGTAAAGGTCGGGTGCCAGATGAACGAGAGCGGGCCGTCGACGTTGCTGGCCCGGATCGCCGTCATGATGTCGACGAGGTCCGGGTAGTCGATCTCCGCGCCGCTCTGGTCGGCAGGCGTGACCTGCTGATAGATGCCGGTCGGCTTGCCGACGCCGTCGCCCTTCAGGTAAGCGATGTCCGCGGCGAGCGCGAGCACCTTGGCCAGGTCGTCCCGCACCATCGCCTCGATGGAGGGGTTGCTGAGGTTCTGGACCCGGCGCGACATCTTGGTCATCGCCGCGACCATCTTGGGCGTGAGCTGCTTCAGGCCCAGCGTCTGGTCCGTCGCAGTGATCGTGCCGTTCTCCGCCAGCCAGGACGCGGTCGCTCCGCCGGTCTGCGAGGGGATCTCCACCGGCGTCCCGATGAGCCCGTCGAGGATGGTCGCGCCAGCCGCCTGCACGACGAGCTTCGCGCGCAGGAGCGGGATCAGCTCGGCCATGTATTGCGTCGGCACGATGTAGCCGCCGGCCGTGTCGGTGCCCGTGGAGAGGGCGCGCTTGCGCGTCTCCTTGAACACGTCACGCTCGAAGGGGGCTTCGTCCCAGTCCTTCGTGGCGATCGCGTAACACGCGCGCGCGAAGGAGAACTTGTCCTTGCCCTCGTTCACGCCTGGCAGGCTCACTGCGCGTTGGCTCGCGGTCTGTTCGACCCGCACCATGCGCTGCTCGAGAGCGGTCAGCGTGTCGCCGAACTTGCGCTCGAGGCCCGTGACGCCAGCCGCAATGTCGGTCTGGATCGCGCGGAGCTGGGCTGCGAGATCGGGAGTCCCAGCGGGCGTCGCAGCAGGCGCCGGATTCTGGGCGGCGGGCTGTTCACCCGACCGAACGATCGGCCGCATGCTGCGGCCGGGGAGTTTGCGGAGCATCGGAAAGCCCCATCGCAGCCCTGACGGACTGCCGCGTAGCGAAGATCGCGTCGGCTAGGTCTTTCTGGTGCGGGCCTTGGTGAGGGGCCGGCGTGGGCGCCTCGGGCTCGCGTCGAGACCGCGGAGCCGGCAGCCGATCTTGCACAAGCGCTGCCAGCTCTTTGAGTGCGGTCTCGATCTTGCCGAGGTCGGGCGAGGCTGTCAATGCCTCGGGGACCTCGCGCATGCACGCCTCCGCCTCCCCGATCTCGCCGGCGTCGATCAGGCCGCGCGCCATGAGCGCACGCGCGCCCACGATGTTCGCGAACGGGTTCGCGGGCACGCTCACCGCGGACAGCTCGAGCAGCTCCTGCTTCTCGTAGATCACGCCGTAGGTCCCCAAGCCCTCCTTCTGGCGCTCTTCCGCTGTCTGCGGCACGCGGATCATGATCGGAAGGAAGCCCACCGACACGCTCCGCATGATGCCCTCGGCGTAGAGCCGCCAGATGCGCGCGCCCTCCGCATCGACGTCGTCCTGCGGGAACTCCACATCGCAGAGCAGCGCCGCCTTGCCCTTGTGCGAACCCTGCTCGACGTGGATCACGCGCCCGATCGGAGGGCGGCTGCGATCGTGCGACCACAGGAACGCGCCGTTGAAGTTCTTCCACTCCCAGCCGGCCACGAGGATCTTGTCGCCATAGCGGTCGACGTCCTCGGTGGAGGCAATGAAGCGGATCACGCGCCGCTCTTCGTCGACCTCGACCTCGTCGGAGAGCGCGCGCAACTGCGCCAGGCGCTTGCCGAGCTCCGCGCGCACTGGCGCCTTGGGGGGCTCCGCGACAGCCACGGCGGAGTCGGATTCGGGGACTGCCGGCGCTTCCGCCTGGCCCTTCGTCATCTTGCGTTTCATGTCAGGAGTCCTGTGCCACTGCCACACAACGGCAGTTGATGATTTCCTCGGGCCTCGCCGTCGGGTCGCCCGGTGCCGTGCAGCCGTTGGGGAACGGCGTCCCCAAAGCCACCACCAGACCATCCAGCTTGCGGTGGCTGTCCCGCACCGCGTGGTCGTGAGCCGTGACCCACTTGTGCCGCGCGAAGCCCTCGCTCTGCATTGCGGCAAGGCGCGTCTGGCCCACGGCCTGCGCCGTCTCCGTGCGCGCAATCGTCACAGCGCGCGAGTTCGCGAAGTTGAACTCGAGGCGGATGCGCGAGGCCAGCTCGCCGATGGTCTCCCCCTGGCCCACGCCCTCGAGGAGCTGCATGCGCAGGCGGTTGCGCACGGTGTCGTTGATCCGCGTCACCTTCAGCAGCTTCTGCTGGATGAACTCGCTCACCGCGGGATCGGACACACCTTGGAAGTTGGCGAGGCCACCCAGCTCGGCGCTGATCCCTTCCGTGGCCTTCTGCACCGCGGTGATCCAGACCTTCTGCGCCGCCTCGCGGAGCGCCTTGTTCCAGCGCTCGGTCGCCCAGAGCACGGTCTCGATCTCCTCGACCAGGAGCCCGCTTGGCTCGCGCACGAGCTCGAGGCCGGCGGCCTTGCCCTTCGCCTTGAGCACGCGGTCGAGGTTCTCCAAGACCTCGCCGCGCAGCTCGCGGAAGTAGCGGCTGAACTTCGAGCGCGCGAGCTTCTCCACCGGCAGCAGCGTGCTCCGGAAGTGCTCCCTCCAGAACTTCGCCGCTGCGGCCCGCTCGACGGCGTTCGGGGCCGCGGTCTCCGCCTCCGCGGGGTCTGGGTCCTCCTCGGGCTCCTCCTCGTCCTCGGCGACGGGCGGCGCTGCGGGCGCCTCAGGCGGCGGCTCTGGCGGCTCCATTGCGAGCTCGGCAGGCATGACGCTCGCCGGCAGGAAGCTGGTGTCCCCCACGCCCTCGATGTCGGGCATGCCCATCGCGAGCCGCGTGTTGATCTCGTTCGTCGGATATCCGAGCTCGAAGAGCTTGCCGGCCGTGTCCACCTTGGTGGCGAGGTTCTCGCGGAGCGCCTCCACGGTCGACGTGTCGAAGCCCGCGAGCACGTTCGCGCAGCCACGCCAGAGCGCCACGTCCTCGGTGACCGCGTCCTCCCAGGCCGCCATGACCGGCAAGAGGGTGTTCTCGAAGAGGATCGCCTTCGCGCTCGAGGCCGTGGCCCGGTTGTAGTCCTCGACGATGCCGACCATGATCTTCGGCACGCCCAGCACCGCCAGGATCTCGTCGCGCGAGAGGTTGCGCAGGGCCGCGAAGTCCATGTCGCGCTGCGCCGCCTGCGTCTGGGTCCACTTCATGCCCTGCGTCAGCACTGCGATCCGGTGCGCCTTGCCGTCGCCAGCGTGGCGGTCCTCGAACTGCGAGCGCACCATGTTCACCTGGTCGGCGTTGAGCCGGCCTTCGGACTCGATCACACCACCGGGCACGGCCCCCTGGCGGAAGAAGGTCGCGTTCCACTGCGCCGCCGAGAAGTCCTGCACCGCTGCTGATAGCGCTGCCTGCACGCGCCCGAAGCCTCGCCGCGGGTCGCTCGGGTCGATGTCCCGCAGCCAGATCAGCTCATGCGGAGCGAACAACGTCTCCTTGCCTCCGACCGAGAGCTTCCACCACGCAACGGTGTTCTTCGCCTGGTCGGTATAGATCGGCTCGAAGAGCTTGCCGCTGATCGGCCAGAGTTCGGCCGGCGGCTCGATGCTGCTCAAGCGCTTGTCGCTCGCGCTCTCCTTCACGACGGCGACTTCGCCATCCAGCCAGAAGATCGACGCCACGAACTCCCAGAACCGCCTGCGCCCCATCCACGGATTCGGCTTCTGCCACGCCGCGAGCGGGGGGAAGCGCGCCAGCTCGACCTTGCGGTCGTCGGTGCGCTCGTTCTGGTAGAACGCGAGCGGCACGCCCGCGATGTTCTGCGCTACGACCTTCACCGCAGCGAAGATCCAGGACACCTGCTCGTAGGGTCGCGTCAGGCGCGTCTGATTCGACGCCACCGAACGCGCGAGGCCCCACTTCGGGTCGCTCGAAGCGCCGCTCTCGGCTCGCACACGCAGACGCTCTCGG
>CAZENI010000657.1:0-4446 GCA_964513055.1 uncultured Opitutus sp. | reverse complement strand
CGTGGCTGTCGCTCCGCGCGGTGCCGGTCGCGGCGGCGGCGGCGGTCGTCTGTGTTTTTCTCGCCGACGGCACGTGGACGGCCCGTCCCGCGGATGAACAGCGGCTCGCCGATGCGCTCGTCGCGCAGCAACTCCTGCCATGATGACCACCGGAGTCCTCAAAGTCGGCGCCAGCCTGCTGGCGCTCTTCCTGTTTGGCGGCGTCTGCGGCTTTGCTGTCGCGACCCGCCGCCTGACCAATCCCGCCGTGCGCGCGCAACTCGAGGAACGCTGGATCGAGGCGCGGCAGCGCGACGACGCGGCACGGCTGGCCCTTTCGCCGGAACAGAGCGCGGCGGCGCGGCCGTCGTATGAGCAGTTGCTCGCCGACATCCGCGCCGTGCGCGCCGCCGCCGCGACGGGTGTGATCGACGCCGCCATCAAGCAGGGGCGCACGCTCTGGCCGCAGCTCACGCCGGCGCAGCAGCAGGAGTTTCTCCGGCTGGCCGAGGAGCGCCGCGCGCGCCTGCAGCAGCGGAACGCGCCATGAAGCTCGGACCGATCGCGAAGCGCACATCGATGACGAATGCCGCGAGGGCCGGGCGGGCCATCGTCGTCCTCGTGCTCGCCGCGGGCGTCGTCGCGGCGGCCCAGCCGCAGCGCCCGCCCGAGGAGTCGTTTGCCTATCTCGATCGCGATGCGGACGGCGTCCTGAGCGACACGGAGTTCGAACAGCTCAACGACATCGTGCCGTATTTCCGCAATAATCCCGGTTCGTCCGCGCTGGTCTTCCGGCAGCTCGACGCGAATCGCGACCGCGGGCTCTCGCTCGCGGAGTTTCGCGAGTTCTACAAAATGGGCCCTGGCGGCGCGCGCGCCCGGGCGCTGCCAGCGCCGGTCGCGACTCCGGCGGAGACGCCCCGCGCGGCGACCCCGGCGCCCGTTGCGGACTCGACCCGCGCGGTGAAGCCGCTCCGCGCCGACGAGATCGCGTTCTTCGAAAAACACATCCGGCCCGTCCTCGTCGACCACTGCTACAAGTGCCATTCGGCCGGGGCGGAAAAGATCAAGGGCGGCCTCGCGCTCGACACGCGCGACGGCGTCCGCACCGGCGGCGACGGCGGCCCCGCGGTCATGCCCGGCGAGCCGGCGAAGAGCCTGTTGCTCGAGGCGATCCGGCACACGAGCGACGATCTCCAGATGCCGCCGGCGAAGGAGGGCGGCAAGCTGCCCGACAGCGTGATCGCGCAGTTCGAGCAGTGGATCAAAATGGGCGCGCCCGATCCGCGCGACGGCACTGCGATCGGTGCGGCGACGAAGGCGGAGGCGATCGAGAAGGGGCGAAGCTTCTGGGCGTTTCAGCCGGTGAAGGCCGTCGCCGCTCCCGCCGTGAAGGACGCCGCGTGGCCGCGGACCGACATCGATCGGCATCTGCTGGCCGCGATGGAGGCGAAAGGCGTGAAACCCGTCGGCGACGCCGACCGCCGCGCGCTCATCCGCCGCTTGAGTTTCGATCTGATCGGGCTGCCCCCGACCCCCGAGGACGTGGACGCGTTTGTCGCGGACGCGTCGGCCGACGCCGTGACACGGCTCGTGGATCGGCTGCTGGCGTCGCCGCAGTTTGGCGAGCGCTGGGGCCGGCACTGGCTCGATGTCGCCCGCTACGCGGAATCCAGCGGCCGCGGCTCCAATCTGCTCTACCCGGAAGCGTGGCGCTACCGCGACTACGTCATCGCGTCGTTCAACGCCGACAAGCCCTACGACCGCTTCGTGCGCGAGCAGATCGCCGGCGACCTGCTGCCGGCCGCGGACGACGCGCAGCGCGCCGCGCAGATCGTGGCGACGGGCTTTCTCGCGCTCGGCCCAAAGGAACTCGCAGAGAAGGATCGGCTGCAGTTCCAGCTCGATCTCGTCGACGAGCAGCTCGACACCGTCGGCCAGGCGATGCTCGGGCTCACGATCGGCTGCGCGCGGTGTCACGATCACAAGTTCGATCCGATTCCGCAGCGCGACTACACGGCGCTCGCCGGGATCTTCCGCAGCACGGAGACGCGCTACGGCACCGCGGCGGTGATCACCAATGTCCATGCGACGCCGCTGGTGGAGCTCCCGGCCGGTGCGCCGCGCGTCGAGCGGCCGGGCGAGACGCGGGAGACGCTGCGTGCGGAGCAGGCGCGGCTCGACCAGCAGCTCCGCGCGCTCACGGGAGGCACCGGCATGGAGGGCTACGTGCTGCCGACGGAAGCGGACAAGCTGCGGCCGTTCATTCTCGTGCGCTCGCAGCTCGCGATCGTGACCGCGAAATTGAAGGACCTCGACCCCGACGGCCGCCCGAAGCCGATGGCGATGGGCGTGCGCGAGAAAACGAATCCCGCCGACCTGCCGCTCTACCTGCGCGGCGATCCGGCAAAGCCGGCCGCGGTCGTGCCGCGCGGATTTCTCCAGGTCGTGCCGGTGCCGGGCGCGCCGATCACCGCGGGCAGCGGCCGTCGCGAGCTCGCCGACTGGATCGCGTCACCGGCCCATCCGCTCACGGCCCGCGTGATGGTCAATCGCGTGTGGCACCATCTCTTCGGCCGCGGACTGGTGCCGAGCGTCGACAACTTCGGCGCGATGGGTGACCGGCCCGACCACCCGGCGCTGCTCGACCATCTCGCCACGCGCTTCGTCGCGCACGGCTGGAGCGTGAAGCGGTTGATCCGCGAGATCGTGCTGACGCGCGCCTACCAGCTCGCGACGACCTACGAGGCGGCGGCCTTCAACGCGGATCCCGACAACGCGCTCGTGTGGCGGATGACGCCGCGCCGGCTCGACGCGGAGGCGACGCGCGATGCCATGCTGGCGGTTTCGGGCCGGTTGCAACTGACGCCGCCCTTCGGCTCCGCCGCCGCGCGCGTCGGGAATAATTTCGTGAACCCCGTCGCGGCGTATGCGGCCGCCGAGGCCGGCGCGGGGTATCGGTCCGTTTACGTCACCGTGCTGCGCGATCAGGTCAACGAGGCGCTCGGCGTCTTCGACGCGGCGAATCCCAACGCGGTCACGGGCGATCGCGAGGAGACCACGACGCCGGCGCAGACGCTCTTTCTGATGAACAGCCCGATCGTGCAGTCATTCGCGGAGTCGTGGGCGAGGAAGCTCGGCGACGTGCCGGCCGGCGGCGGCGCGCGGATCCGGGCGGCCTACGAGCAGGCGTTCGGCCGGCCGCCCGCGGAGTCGGAGCTGCGGGCGACGATCGCGTTCTTCGAGCGGTTCCTGGAAGGCGCGGGCGACCTCACGCAACGGCGCGCGGCGGCGCCGGTGGCCTTCGTGGCGTTCTGCCAGGCGCTGCTGGCGAGCGCGGAATTTCGCACCCTCCACTGATCTCCGCCCATGTGCCCGCACCGTAGTTCCGTTCCTGTGACGCGCCGTTCGCTGCTGCGCACGCTCGCCAGTGGCTTCGGTTATCTCGCGTTTGCGGATCTGGCGCAGCGCGCGGCGCGGGCCGCCAGCCCCGGCGCCGCGAATCCGCTGGCACCGAAAGCGCCGCACTTCGGGGCGAAGGCGCAGCGCGTGATTTTCCTCTGCATGAATGGCGCGCCCTCGCACGTCGACCTGCTCGATCCGAAGCCGAGGCTCACGGCCGATCACGGCAAGCCGAGTCCGCTGACGCCCGGCGGGCAGACGCGGCTGATGGGCTCGCCGTGGACGTTCGTGCCGCAGGGGCAGAGCGGCACGGCGTTCAGCGAGCTGCTGCCGGAGATGGGCCGGCACGCGGACGAGCTGTGCGTGATCCGCTCGATGCAGACGGACGTCCCGGCGCACGGGCCCGCGAGCATCCAGATGCACACGGGCAGCGCGCAGTTCGTGCGTCCGTCGCTCGGCGCGTGGACGCTCTACGGCCTCGGCACCACGGGCGAAAATCTGCCGGGCTTCATCAATCTCAGCGCGCCGACGGCCAACGGCGGCGCGCAGAAATACGGCGCCGGCTTCCTGCCCTCGATCTACCAGGGCACGCCGATCGGGCAGCTCGGGGCGTTCGGGCGCGTGGTCGGCGAACTGAAGGTGAACAACGGGGCGAACGCGAAGCTCACGCGCGAGCAACAGCGCGCGCAGCTCGACCTCGTGCAGGCGATCAACCGCGAGCGGCTGGCGCGCGACGTCGTCAACGCGCAGGTCGAGGGGCTGATCGAGTCGTTCGAGCTGGGCTTCCGCATGCAGGCCGAGGCGCCGGCGCTGCTCGATCTCTCCGGCGAGAGCGCGGCGACGAAGCAGCTCTACGGCATCGGCGAGGAGCCGACGGATTTCATGGGGCGGCAGTGCCTGCTGGCGCGGCGGTTCGCGGAGGCGGGCGTGCGCTTCATCGAGGTGAATCACGGTGACTGGGATGATCACCGCGGGCTCCGCGAGGAGCTGCCGAAGCACTGCCGCGAGGTGGACAAGCCGGTGGCGGCGCTACTCACCGATCTGCGCGCGCGTGGTTTGTTGGAG
>CAZENI010000656.1:0-4448 GCA_964513055.1 uncultured Opitutus sp. | reverse complement strand
GCTCGTCGGCCGCGGCTTGATCTGACTCAGTTTCCCGCCCGGACGCCGTCGCGCGACTTTCGTGCGGCGGCGTCCGTCTTTCCAGCCTCCCCCGCCAGCCATGTCACGCCGTCACCTCGCCGTCCTCGCCTTCTCCCTGTTTCTCGGCCTCGTCTCCGCGCTCGGCGCGAAGATCACTTCCCCGAAGGAGCACTTCGGTTTCGCCATCGGCGACGACTACCACCTCGCAAACTACACGCAGACCGAGGCCTATTTCAAAAAACTCGCCGCCGACTCCGACCGCGTGCGCCTCGTCGACATGGGCCGGACCGAGGAGGGCCGCACGCAGTGGATGCTCGTCATCACTTCGCCGGAGAACCTGAAGCAGCTCGAGCGCTACAAGGCCATCGCCCAAAAACTCGCCCGCGCCGAAGACCTCACCGACGCGCAGGCGCGCGCCCTCTCCGCCGAGGGCAAGGCCGTCGTCTGGATCGACGGCGGCCTGCACGCCAGCGAGACGGTCGGTTCGCATCAGTTGATCGAGACGGCACGGCATCTCGCTAGCTCCACCGATCCGGAGATGCAGCGCATCCTGAACGACGTGATCGTGCTCTGCGCGCACGCGAACCCCGACGGCCAGGAGCTCGTGGCCAACTGGTATATGCGCGAGCCCGACCCGGCGAAGCGCGTGCTGACCACGACGCCGCGGCTCTACCAGAAATACATCGGCCACGACAACAACCGCGACTTCTACATGGCGTCGCAAGAGGAGAGCGCGAACGTCAATCGCCAGCTCTACCTCGAGTGGTTTCCGCAGATCGTCTACAACCACCACCAGTCGGGCCCGGCCGGCACGATCATTTTCACGCCGCCCTTCCGCGATCCGTTCAATTACTTCTACGATCCGCTCGTAGTGAACGGCGTGCAGGCGCTCGGCACCGCGATCCAGGGCCGCTTCCTGCAGGAGGGAAAACCCGGCGCGACCTCCCGCAGCGGCGCGAACTACTCGACGTGGTTCAACGGCAGCCTCCGCACCACGTCCTATTTCCACAACATGATCGGCCTGCTGACCGAGATCGTCGGCAACCCGACGCCCATGCGCATCCCGCTCGTGGCGCGCCGGCAGCTGCCGACGAACGACATCCCGGCGCCGGTCGCACCGCAACCATGGCGCTTCCGCCAGTCGATCGACTACTCGCTCAGCGCCAACCGCGGCGTGCTCGACTACGCCTCCCGTCAGCGCGAGATCCTGCTTTATAATATCTACCGCATGGGCCGGAACTCGATCGAGCGCGGCAGCCGCGATCACTGGACGACACGGCCCGCCCGCCTCGACGAGATCGTGCGGCTCGCCGCCAGCGATCGCAGCGGCGGCGCCGAAACGGAGGACAGCCCCGACACCGGCGAGACGGGCCCCAACGCCGCGCAGCGCCTCGGCCAGAAATACTGGGATCTGCTGCGAAAGCCCGAATGGCGCGATCCGCGCGCCTTCATCGTGCCGGCCGACCAGGCGGACTTTCCGACCGCGGTGAAGTTCATCAACACGCTCGTGAAAAACGGCATCGCGCTACACCGCGCCACCGCCGACTTCACGGTGGCGGGCAAGCGCTATCCGGCCGGCTCCTATGTCGTGAAAAGCGCCCAGGCGTTCCGCCCGCACGTGCTCGACATGTTCGAGCCGCAGGATCACCCGAACGATTTCAAATACGAAGGCGGACCGCCGAACCGCCCCTACGATGTCGCGGGCTGGACGCTTGCCTTCCAGATGGGCGTGAAGTTCGACCGCGTCTTCGATGCCGTCGAGGGCCCGCTGGCACGCCTGCCCTACGGCGAGTTCCAGACTCCGCCGCCCGGAAAAATCGAGGGCCGCGGCGTCGTCGCGGGCTTCGTCGTCAGTCACCGCGTCAACGACACGGCGATCCTCGCGAACCGGCTGCTCAAGGCCGGCGCCGAGGCCTACTGGCTGAAGCCGGCGCCGGCCGGCGCGCCGGATTTCGGGCCCGGGGCGCTCTACATTCCCGACCGCGGCACCGCCCGCGCGCTCGTCGAGCAGTCGGCAGCGCAGCTCGGACTGGAAGCGCGCACGGTCGCGACGGCTCCGGCCCCCGCGGATCTGCTGCGGCTGCAACCGATGCGGATCGCGCTGTGGGATCGCTACGGCGGCTCGATGCCGTCGGGCTGGACGCGCTGGCTGCTCGAGCAGTTCGAGTTTCCGTTCGACGTGATCTACTCGGGGCAGATCGACGCGGGGAAACTCCGCGAGAAATACGACGCCATCGTGTTCGTGAGCGGTGCGATTCCCGCGCCGGGGACGCGCCCGCCGCCGAATGTCCGGCCGCGCAATCTGCCCCCGGAATACGAGGGCTGGGTCGGCCGCATCACGCCCGACAAATCCGTGCCGGCGCTGCGGGAGTTCCTCCAGGCGGGCGGCACCGTGGTGACGATCGGGTCGTCGACCAACCTCGCCTATCAACTCGCCCTGCCGCTGCAGAGCGCGCTCACCGAGCGCACTGCCGAGGGCAAATTGCGCACCCTGTCCGACGAGAAATTCTACGTGCCCGGCAGCGTGCTCGAGGCCCGCGTCGACGCCACCGATCCGCTGGCCTGGGGCATGGCGGAGCGCGCGGACTTCTACTTCGACAAGAGCGCGGCGTTTGCACTGCCGGCGTCGGCCGACGCAGCCACAATCAAGCCGATCGCATGGTTCGACTCCGATCAACCGCTGCGCAGTGGCTGGGCCTGGGGGCAGAAATACCTGAAGGACGCCGTAACCGTCGCGACGGCCAGGGTCGGACCGGGGAAGCTTCACCTCTTCGGCAGCGAAGTGGCGTTCCGTGGGCAGACGCACGGGACCTTCAAGCTGTTGTTCAACGCCCTGTATCTCTCGACCGCCACGGCGGAAGTCCGGCCATGAACACGCGCCCGCTGCTGGGGTTCGCACTCGTGGTCGGGTTGGTCGCCAGCGCGGTCGCCGCCACCGTGGCACCCGCGGCGCTGCGCGCAGTCCAGCCGGCCGAGATCGACGCGATCTTCGCGGCGTCGAACCGCCCGGGCACGCCCGGCGCGGCACTCGCGGTGATCCACGAGGGAAAGATCATCTTCGAGCGCGGCTATGGCTGCGCGGAGCTGGTGCAGAACACGCCGATCACACCCGAGACGGTGTTCTACATCGGCTCCGTCTCGAAGCAGTTCACCGCCGCGGCGATCGCGCTGCTGGCGCACCGCGGCGCCCTTTCGCTCGACGACGACGTGCGCCGGCACGTGCCCGAGCTGCCCGACTACGGCAGCCGCATCACGGTGCGGCAGCTCGTGCACCACACGAGCGGGCTCCGCGACTACCTCGCGCTGCGCGACATCGCGGGCGAGCCCGGCGACGGGACGTTTGGCGATCGCGAGATGCTGGCGCTGCTGCAGCGCCAGAAGAACCTGAACTTCCCGCCCGGCACGCGCTACTTGTATTCGAATTCAGGCTACTTCCTCCTGTCGATGATCGTGCGGCGGGTGAGCGGCCGGTCCCTCCGCGAATTCGCCGCCGCCGAGTTCTTCGGTCCCCTCGGCATGAAGACGGCGGTCTTCCGCGACGATCACACGATGAGCATCGCGCGCCGCGCCGACGGCCATGCGCCTGCGGCCACGGGCGGCGGCGGATTCCGCGTGAGCAATCCCAACTTCGACGTGGTGGGCGCCGGCGGCGTGTTCATGACGGTGCGGGACTTCCTCGCGTGGGATCGGAATTTCTACGACGGCAAGGTCGGCGGAAAGGAACTCGTCGCCAGCCTGCAGGTTCCCGCGCAGTTGAACGACGGCACGCGCATCGACTACGCCTTCGGGCTGATGACGGGCAGCCACCGCGGCCTCGCCCTCATCGAGCACTCGGGCGCATATGGCGGCTTTCGTGCGCACGCGATCCGTTTTCCGGCGCAGCAGTTTTCCGTCGTGTGTTTCACGAATCTCGCCACGGCGGCCCCCGGTCGCCTCGTGCGCGAGGTCGCCGAGCTTTATCTGGCGCCGCAACTGGAGCCCCCGGTGGCCGTCGCCGCGAAGGCGGGAAAGTCGCCGAAGCAGGCGGCGACCGCTGCACGCACCGCGCCGGATTCCCCGGTGGCAAACGCCCCCGCGTTCGCCGGCACGTATCGCTCCGAGGAGCTGGCCGTCGACTGCCACGTGACGGTGGCCGAAGGGCGGCTGACGCTGCTTCGTGCCGGTCGCACGCTGGGGGCGCTGCAACCGGTGACGGGCCGGACGGACACTTTTGTCGCCGGCACGTGGACGCTGACCTTCCGTCGCGATCCCGCCGGTGCCGTCGCGGGCTTCACGCTCGACGCCGGGCGCGCGAGCGGACTCGATTTCGCGCGGCGTTGAGGGACGTTGCGGCGAAGACAAACGTGTTCACCCTCACCCCGGCGTTTGCCTCGACCGTCCGCCCGCGTTCGTCCGAAATCGCAGTTGACATCGCGGGTGCGTTCGTG
>CAZENI010000655.1:0-4448 GCA_964513055.1 uncultured Opitutus sp. | reverse complement strand
CGGCGGCTGGAACCGCACCTCGCGCCGGCGGATGCGTTCAGCCGCGAGCGCGGCCGGCAGTTTGTCGCGGCGGCGGCGGCGTTCGATGCGACCGGGAGCCGCGACGCCGCGGAGTTCATCGCGTTCATGGAACGTCACGCGGTGCGCGGGACGGAGGTCTCCGGCGTCGTGCGCGTGATGACGATTCACAAGGCGAAGGGCCTCGGCTTCGACGTCGTCATCCTCCCCGATCTCGAGGGCCAGCGAATCGATCAGCGGCGGGAGGGACTGGCGGTGCAGCGGGCGCCGGACCGCACGGTGGAGTGGGTGATGGATCTGCCGTCGAAACTGTTCTACGCCCAGGACGAGACGCTTTTGGCCCACGTGCGCGCGGCGGAGGCCGAGGCCTGCTACGAGGCGCTGGCGTTGCTCTACGTGGCGATGACCCGGGCGAAGCGCGCCATGTATGTGATCACGAAGTCGCCGGGCGGCTCGGAATCGCGCAACTACCCGAAACTGCTGGCTTCGACCCTGGGCGACGGGGAGTGGAGCGTCGGCGATCCGCGCTGGTATGAAGCGGTCGAGGCGACGACGGGGCCGGCGGCTGCGGAGGCTGGCGGCATTCGACCGCTGGATGCGACGGCGGGGCGCGCCCCGCGGCGGCCGTCACGGCGGCCGTCGTCCCGCGAGGGAGGCCAGGTGGGTGCGGCGCAGTTGCTGGCGCTCGAGACGACCGTCGATCCCAAGGCCTTCGGCGACGCCGTGCACGGGCTGCTCGCGGCGGTGGAGTGGGGGGGCGGGCCGGAGCCGCGGGCGGCGTGGGCCGCGTTGGCGGCGCCGCCGGAGGCGGTGGCCGAGGCGCGCGTGTGCCTGCGCGCGCCGGCGCTCGCCGAAATCTGGAGGCAGCCGGCCGGCGGCGAGGTCTGGCGCGAACGCGCCTTCGAGGTCGTCCTCGACGGGACCTGGGTCACCGGGGTGTTCGACCGCGTGGTGGTGGAGCGGTCGGCGGCCGGGGCCGCGGTGCGGGTCACGGTGTTCGACTTCAAGACCGATCGCGTGCCGGACGACGCGGCCGTGGCGGCGGCGCGGGTGCGGCATACGCCGCAGCTTGAACTCTACCGGCGGGTCGCGGCGATCCTCGCGTCGGCGGCGCCGGACGCGGTGGCGGCCGAGCTCGTTTTTACGGATGGGGCGCGGCGAGTCCCGGTGCCCGCGGCATAAATTCGGCTTTACACCCCGGCGGGCGGGTCGCACGTTGACACCTCTCACCATGGGCAACCTGAAAAAGAAACGCCGTTTGAAGATGAACAAGCACAAGCGCAGGAAGCGCTTGAAAGCGAATCGCCACAAGAAGCGCACGTGGCAGAAGTGAGGCGGCCGCTCGCGCGGCTCCTCCTGCCCCCAGGCATCCTTTGCAAAACCCGTCGCCATCGGCGACGGGTTTTTCGTTTTTCATCACCCGGGGCCTGCCGGTGACCCGGGCGTTCCGCCGCCTTCGGTAGCGGCGGCCGCGGCAGGAAATTTCCGGGCTAGGGGATTCCCTCCGTTCCGCGCGCGGCGCGGCCGGCCGGGCGTGGCGTATTCGTTTCCTTGATGCCGGAAGGCGGGGAATGGGGGAAACCCCGGGATGCTCAAGAAAAAGTAAATGGGTATTACCCTCGGGAAACGACCGATGTTTGATCTTGTAACGTCCCAGCGGTTTTGGGACGGTCCGCGCCCGGTTTGCTAGACGGTTTTTACAAATCGCCGGCCGATTTTTCTAGCGAATTTACCCTAGTTTGCCGTCCACCAACCAACCGAGCGCCCGCCCGCACGCATGTTTTTTTCTCAGAAAACCAAAGGGTTCTTCGTCGAGCTGAACGATCACGCGGTCATGCTGGCGCGGACGTCGTCGCCGACCGCGCCGTTCACGGTGGAGGACATGCGGGAGTGCCCGCCCAACGACGCGGCCGCCCTCGCGGAAGCCATCAACCAGATCCAGCCCAAGAAGAATCCCAGCGGCTACCTGCACGCCACCGTCGGCGTGTTTCCGGCCAAGCGGCTCGTCCGCCGCCACACGCTGGAGCTCAAGCGCGTGAAGGAGCCGGCCTACTTCGCCGAGGTCTGCTCGCAGCAGTTCCGGATCGAGCAGGACAAATACTCGCTCGCCCTCCTCAACTCGACCGACGGCACGGATTTCGACCCGGCGAAGGCCGTGCACAAGGACGTCGTCTTCTGCGGGCTGCCCTCCGAGGACGCCAACACCATCCAAGCCTCGCTGCTCGAGGGGAAGATTTACCCCGAGCGCCTCGAGCTGGGCTCCGTCGCCACGCTGGGCGCCGTGGTTGACTGCCTGGCGCACGGCAAGTCGAAGACACCCACGCTCCTCCTCGAGATCGGCTCCGAGGCGACCCATTCCTTCATCGTGACCGCCAGCGGCGTCGAGGCCTCGCGGCCGATCCCGCAGGGGCTGGATGCCATGGTGCCGATCGTCCAGAAGGAGCTCGGCTTGAAGGACGAGGAGTCGGCCCGAAAACTCTTTTACTCGAACACCTTTGATTTCACCGGCATGGGGCCGCTCCTGATCAAGCGCCTGCTGAAGGAACTGCAGTCGTCGATCGGCTTCTACGAGGTCCAGACCGGCCAGTCGGTCGGACAGGTGCTGAGCACCCAGCTCTCGCCCAAGCTCGCGTGGCTCGACACCGCGATCGCGACCGCCCTTGGCGTGACGAGCCTGAAACTCGATCCCGTGCCGTGGCTCCAGTCCCGCCAGATCACTCTGCCGGAGGCTCTGGCGAAGAACGCGCAGGACATCCGGTGGTTCGGCCTCCTCGCCCTGATGGCCCAATACAACGTCGTCCATGCTGTCCCTGCTGAAGAAAAAAAGTGAAGCGGCCGCCGCGCCCGCGGTGCCCAGCTGGCACCCGAATTTCCGCAACTTCGAAAAGCTGCCGGACACGAAGGTGGTGCGCACCGCCTTCTTCATCAACGGCGCGGCCATCTTCGTCGCGCTGGCGCTGGGCATCTACTTCGGACTGCAGGAATGGCGCCTCCGCGGCGTGAAGGCCCAGTCCGCCGAGGAGCAGCGCAAGATCGACCGCGACAAGCGGCCGAGCGATCAGGCGGTCGCGTTGTTCAAGAAATTCCAGGCGGACGAGGCCCGCACCCTCGAGGTCGATGCCTTCATCAAGTCGAAGCCGCAGGTCTCCGTCCTGCTGATGCGCCTCGGCGAGACCCTTCCGCCCAACATCGCGATCGACAACGTCGACATCCGCGAGACCGGCCTCGTGCTGCGCCTCTCCGTGCGCGGCGCCCCGGAGACCGCCCCGGGCTATGCCACCGCCTACCGCGACCAGCTCGCGGCCGACAAAGCCCTCGCCCAGTTCGAGGATGTCATCTTCACCGCGACGCCGACGCTGAATCCCACGAGCGGCCGCATGGCGGTGGAGTTCCTGCTCAAGTTCCGCCCGCCCCCGCCACCTCCCCCCGCCAAGAAATGACGAACGACGAACTCAAGGCGCTCGTTAAGAAAAACCCGATCAGCGTGGGCTGCGGGGTCCTCAGCCTGCTGCTGGCCGTCGGCCTTTACTTCCGCAGCGACGCCATCCCGGAAGCCGAGGCGGAGCTCGCCACCCGCTCGGCCGAGGCCGAGCGCCTCGCCCTCAACGTCAAGAACGCCGAGCGCCTGAAGGAGCAGTTCGAACAGCTCTCGGCCTACAACAAGGCGATCGAGGCGCGCATGGTGCGCGTGAGCCAGTTCGGCAACAACTCCCAGTTCTTCTACAAGCTTTTCGCCGACACCGGAGTCAAGCAGGTCGATTTCCGGCAGAGCACCACCGCCGCCAACATGGCCAAGGGCGCCAAGTCCGCCTACCTCCCCGTCGCCTTCAGCCTCTCGGTGCAGGGCTCCATCCCGCAGATTCTCGATTTTCTCCGCCAGCTCGAGGGCGGCGCGCATTACAGCCGCGTCCTCACCGCCTCGCTCGCCGGCGGCGCCGCCACCCGCAGCGGCCCGCTGACCCTGTCCCTCAACCTCGAACTGCTCGGCCTCCCATGAGAACCTCCTCCCGCCGCGGCCTGGGCCTGGCCGTGCTCGCCATGCTGTTGCCGGCCGCGGCGTCGGCCGCCCGGGTCTCGTCCGACATCCTGCCACCCCTGCGGCGTCAGATGACCGTGGATACCGCCGAGCGCCTCGCGCAGCGGAAGTCCCCCGCGCCCGTCCCGGTCGATCTCCCGTCGCCCTTCAACCCGCCTGATTTCGACAAACCCGACGCCTCCGAACTCGCCGCCGCGGCCGCCGCCGGTGCCGCGCGGGCCGCGGCCGGCCCCGCCGGCGGCGGACCGCGCCCCGGCGGCGCCGGCCCGGCCGCGCCGGGCGTCACCCCGCCCGCGGCGCCCGCCGGCGATCGCGAGACCCTCGAGACCCTCGCCGGCCAGATCACCCCCGCCGGCATGATCCAGAATGACGTCAGCGGCGCGGCCAGCAGATT
>CAZENI010000654.1:0-4456 GCA_964513055.1 uncultured Opitutus sp. | reverse complement strand
GGCTCTGCAGGAGGCATGACAAGTCCCGTCGTTGGCTCTGGCGCCTTGTTAGCCCCTTTTTTCATGGCGCATCGCGATGATCGCTTTCGCGAAAAAACACACGCTGTCCTCTTCTCCGTTCTCGAGCCGCTTGCACACCTTACCGAGGGGAAACGTGAACGCATCTCCTCCGTGATGTAGCGACGCAATCGAGGCCATAGATTTCTCCAACTTCCCGTAGGTCTTCGGGCTGATCCTCGCTGCTTCGTCGTAACCTATCCAATGCGAATCTTCCTCCAATCCTGCCTTGCGGATCACTTCGCCAACGTATGCGCCGGCACGAAGCACCACCTTTTGAAACGCTGGTCCCTCAGGTGGGAGGGCTCGAACTGCTTCCAGGTAATCGTCGACGGCTTTTAGACTATCGACGCTGAAATCCAGCGCGTCCGCCTTCAGTGCTTCCGAACGAAATATCGGGTCCTGTGGGAATCGGAAAAACATCTGCGACAGGTCGGCGAAGGCCTCGTCTTCGTATTTCGGACGCGTGTTGAACAACCGGAACATGGTTTTCTTGGCTAACGTCAAAGGTGAGCCACGACTCTCGCCGGCGCGACTCGTGGCTCTGCACGAGGCGTGACGGCGAGGGTCGTTGGCTCTGGCGCCTTGTTCGGCTTCTTCCTCTTCATCTGGAAAGATCCTTAGTCGACGTGCCGCGAACCTGTTCTACACCGAGCAACTCCACAACCGCACGGTCTGAACGTCCGGCCTCGGTTAATGCGGACCGAATCTCATCACCACTGAAATCCTTCGTCCGAATGCCGTCAGTCACTCGAAGAGCTTCTAGGATCAGCGACGAAGAACGCTGCCGGTATGCTCCGCCGGGCTTCAACTCGCACTCAACGACACGACCTGAAAACGTGGCGACGAACTTAAGCGGCGTCGCACTCCGATTCATGATCACCGGGCCGTAGAATGTCTCGCAACCGCTCTGGGTCAAAGCCACGGCGAGAAATAGCGTAAGTGAAATTTTCCGCACGGAGTGCATTCTGCCGAACGTCAAAGATGAGCCACGACGCGACCTGGCGCGATTCCTGGCTCTGCAGGAATCGTGACAGGTCGTGGCGTTGGCTCTGGCGCCTTGTTCGGCTTTTTCGGGTTTTGCGGTATTGCGCTCACGGCTTCAGCGATAAAAGCGCCCCGGTCTTGTCTTGGAATGTGACCAACGGGATCTCCGTCTCGATGGAATATACTCGGATGCCTTGGGAAACTTCCAGGACATCGCCGACCTGAAAAGTCTCTCGGCCAAGATTCCCACCTCGATCGATCCAAGCACGACGTGGATTGGCTTTCATGACGCCAACGATGCGAAGTTTGCTTACGAAATCACGAAACGCTTTCGAAGGCTGAACTTGAGATGGAGACTTCTCTGCAGGCGTCGCTTCTTTCGCTCGGCTCGCCGGAGCGGACGAATCTGCCGCGTGGAGAAACGTGCCTACCGGCGTAGAAATTGCCGCTAGGATGAGAATTCGGAGTAGCGCATTCATATTTTGCCGAACAGTGTTATTGGCCTCAACTGAGTTGAGGTTTGCGCGGGGAGTTGGCGGATGATATGGAATAGGATAAATACATGGGTGACATAGTAGTAGGTGGACGGAGAGCTTTGCCAAATTCCGGCTAGAGCTCAACTGCGAGTATGGCTTTCGCAGGTTTGATATCAGATGAGGAAAAGACCTCAATTTCACCTTCTCGGTGGGCGGTCACGGTGGCACGAGCCCCTTTGGACGCTGACTTGCGCCTGCGGCTGATGGAGTTTTTGCGATTACACGATTGCCAACTCGACCTCGAGCGTTGGCACCTGATGGTGATTGCCGCGATTGGTGACAACGACCGGATGACAGCGCTACCGGTATGCTTTAGGTCGATGCCGGAGTAGGGGAGGAAGGTGCAGGAGGCGATCGGGCGGCGCCGGAAACTGGGAAATCGCACAAGCAGGAGACGCAGGGAAATTGGGGACTCCGTGTTGAGGAGATTGAGTCAGTCGCGACAGCTTCGCCCCGTGACGTCCGGGGCGGGGCGTCGCCGGAAGAGCTGGTGGGGTGCAGATACGATGGCACTAGGTAGGTTTCCGAGTGAAGAGTGAATTCTACCGAAAACTCGGTAGACGGGGGACTTGACATCGCAGTCAGACCACAGGCTCCAGGTGCAAGTTGGCGACCAGCGTGGTGCCTCTGCGGGTGCCAAGAAACTCAGTCAGACATGCGAGCTGACCAACGCGGGGGGGCTGAGAGGACGGCGGTGCAGGTTCCGGCCGTCGTGGCTCCCCGCTGGTGGGATCGGAGGATCAGTGTGTCGGCCCGGGGGGCGGACGCGTCGGATGGCGGCGAGGGCTGGCCTGGTCGGCAAACGTTCACTCCCCGCCAATTCATAGCCGACGAGATCTCCGAATCCAGGTTTTGCCACCTATGCGACCGCATGAGTCTGCCTTGTGTCCAAATGCGCATGTTGGTGGCCGTTCAGCTGACGCTTCAATGAACTCGATTCGATGCCGTTCGCAAAAGAGCACGATGAGCCCACAAAGTTCCACGACGTCGTCGAACCTGTAACGACCTCGTCTGATGGGAGTCGAAAATAGTGGTGGTGAAGTAGTGGTCGAGTAGCGACGAAGTGGTGGTCGAGTGGCGGTATGGTTACGAATTCCTAGCGCACGCTAGGGGTGGCGTGTCCCCGGACTTATAGGTAGATCACGCGGCTGGTGCCGCTCATTGATCGTCTGTGGTGACCTAAGTTTGCGTCGGCGGCTTCCATGGAATGAGGCAAAAAGTTCATCGAGATTGGACAGCCTTTGAGTCGGAGGGAACGTTTGAACTGTTTGGAAATCGCTACGCTGGAATTGACCATCGGGCGTGAGTCGGTCATCTCCTTCCCAGCGTCATTGGAACGCACTCAGGCCTCAAAAGGCTCATGTTTCGCCTGCTTAACCCGGCTTCGCATTGCAGGCGGCGACCGTTGTAACGGCGTATGCGAAGGTTCGAAAAACTGAATCCTTCATCACCATGAGATCCTCTGTTTCGTCGTCATCATTTCCTTCGCCATCGCAGGCCTCATCGCCTAGTTTCGATCACCACGACCTGCTCACCCTACCCTCCGCCGCCCAACGGCTATCCATCTCGAAGCGCACCTTGGAACGCCTGATTGCGGCTGGTGCATTCCCTCACCCCGTCAAAATCGGGCGTTCGTCCCGCGTGCCCAGCAGCGACCTCGCCCGCTACCTCGACCAGCTCTGCTGCGAAAGGGGCGATAAAATCGAAGTATCATGATCGCTTACCTCTTCCAGCCGGTCAGAAACGGAGAAAAATCCCGCCTTTGGTCCGCCCGCATCCGCCTCGATGGCTGGCCCAAGCTCCGGCACTTTCCGCTCCACGTCACCGACAAGCGTGTCGCCGACCAGAAAATGCGCGAACTCATCACCGAGCTTGAGCGCGAGACTCATGGCGTAGGTGTGCCGAAAGCCACGCGTGAGGCGCAACAGACGCCGCTTTTGGTCCATCACGCGGCCTTTCTCGCAGCGTGTGAGTCGGCGAAGCTATCGCCGAATACCCTCAACAAATATCGGCACAGCCTGCCCAAGCTGTTCGAGCGATGCGGCTGGAAGTCGCTACGCGACGTTAGCGCCCCGTCATTCATGGCCTGGCGGGAGCGCAGCGGACTTCTACCGAAGACGGTAAACGACCTGCTCGGCTCCATGCGGACGATGCTGCTGTGGATGCGGCACACCCGCCTGATTCTCGCCGACCCGTTGTCGGAAGTCCGGAAAGTGCACAACGACCGGCTGGGCAGCTTCAGGCGGTCCCTTTCAATCGAGGAATTGCAACGGCTCCTAACCAAATCGCCCCGTCGCAGGGCAGTAGTCTACCAGACCATCGTCTACACCGGCCTGCGCCGGGCCGAGATGAACGGCCTGAAATGGGACGACTTCAAATTGGCTGACGCCCAGCCGCACGTGCGGGTGCCGTCGTCGATCTCCAAGAACCGGAAGGAGTCCATTCACTACCTCCGACCGGAACTTGTGGAATCCCTGCGGATTTTCCGGCCGGCAGACGCCAAGCCGGAGGACTTCGTGTTTCGGGGCCAGATGCCGAGGATTCCCACCTTCAAGCGCGACCTTGCGGCCGCCGGTATCCCGTTCGAGGACGTCCGAGGCCGCCGCATTGATCTCCACGGGCTGCGCAAAACTTACGGCACGATGCTGGCCGCTGCCGGCGTCGCGCCCCGGGTGGCAATGGAGCTGATGCGCCACAGCGACATGAAGCTGACCATGGGCGTCTACACTGATGTCGCCCAGTTGCCCATGATCGCCGAGACCGCACGGCTTCCTTCACTCACGCTGCCCAACATCCCGGTCGTCGCCAACCAACCCGACGCCGAATCCCCTGAGGTGCGTGCACAACCGCGTGCACAAAGACGTGCACAAACAGGG
>CAZENI010000653.1:0-4475 GCA_964513055.1 uncultured Opitutus sp. | reverse complement strand
CGCTCGCGAGCGCGGCGGTGTGCCTCGCCGTGCCGGATCGGCTGCTGCTGATCCTGTTCGGCGAGGCGTGGCTGCCGGCGGCGCCGGTCGTGCGCTGGCTGGGCGTCGCGCTCGCCGTCCAGCCGTGGCTCGCGGCGCCGGCCTGGCTGCTCAACCCGCCGGCCACCGTGCGCCGCCTGCTCGCCTGGTCGGCCGCCGGCGTGGCGATCATGCTCGCCGGTTGCGCTCTCGCCGCCCGCGCGGGACCGAACGCCATCGCGGCGGCGGCGGCCGTCGCCGCCGTCGCACACGCCGCGCTCGCCCCGGTGTTCTGCGCCGGTCGGAGCGTGGTCGCGCGGCGCGACTGGCTGGCACCCGCTTTCATTCCGCTCGCCGTGCATGGCGGCGCGGCGCTGGTGTTGATGTCCGCCGATCGGCTGGCGGCCGGCGGCGGGACGGGGCTGCGTTTGGCCGTGCCCGCGGCCGCCGGGATTGGCTATTATGCGTTGATGGGAATTTGCTGTCCGCCGTTTCGCCGTGAGCTCGGCCGGCTCGTGTTCTGGTCGCGATGAATCCCATCGGTCGCGAACGCCTCGTCGCCGTCGCCGCCGCCGTGCTGGCGGTGTGGCTGGGTTATCTGCTGGCCGACGGTTCGTGGTTCTGGCCGCTGGTGGCGTCCGCAATCGGCCTCGGCGCCATCCTGGCGCGGCTGGTGCGCGCGCCGCTCGACGCCGTCGCGATCGGCCTGCTGCTGCTCGGCTACATGATCGGCAACCGCGGCTTTGCCCAGTTGATGATTATTCCCGGCGTGCCGCTGCTGCCGGCCGAGATCGGGCTGGCGATCGCGGCGGCCTTCGCGGTCCTGCGCTGCACCTGGGACAAGCGGCTCCCATGGGAGCGCGATGTCCTCAACCACGCGCTGCTCGCCTGGATGCTGGTGGGCACGGCCCGCTTCGTCTTCGATTTTCCGCAGTTCGGTTTTCTCGCCGTGCGCGACTACGCGGCCGTCTACTACGTCGCGTTCTTCTTCATCACGCAGGCGCTCGGCCGCGAGGAGGCGCACCGGCGGTTTCTCTTCCGCTGCCTGCTCGTCGCGGGCACCGTGATGCCGGTGGCGTTCACGCTGTCGGAGGCGTTCCCCGCGTTCTTTCTCGGCACGCTCACGCTGCGCGGCGTGCCCCTGATCTTCTTTAAGGGCGACCTCGCGCCGACCTTCTTCGGCGCGGCGGCGGTGCTGCTCTACTTCACGACCACCGGGCGCCACCGGTGGTGGGCGCGCCCGCTCGCGACGCTGATGATCGCCTGGGTGCTCTCGAGCGACAACCGCGCCTCGATGCTCGGTGTCCTCGGGGCGCTGGGCTGGGCCGCGGTGTCGCGCTTCCGGGCCTTCAGCCTCGTGCAACTCGGCCTCGCCGGCCTCGCGCTCCTCCTGCTCGTGGGCTTCGCCAGCTTCTCGGACAACGCCTGGGCCCACACCAAGCTCCGCACCATGGGTGACCGCGCGCGCTCCGTCGTCGATCTCTCCGGTCGCTTCGCCTATCGCGACGATGCCAGCGCGATCAAGTCCGACAACAACCAGTTCCGCTGGGTCTGGTGGCGCAGCGTCGCGGACGAGACCCTGTCGCGCAATCCCGCGCTCGGCCTCGGCTTCGGCTACGACCTCGCGCGCGGCTTCCTCCAGAACTACAATCCCGACCTCGCCGACGACTTCACCGCCCGCAGCCCGCACAACATCTTCGTCACCGCCCTCGGCCGCATGGGCCTCGTCGGCCTCGCCCTCCTCGGCTGGATCTACGGTATCCTGATCGTGCGCACGTGGCGCGTGCTGCGCGACCCGGCGACCGACGCCACCCGCGCCGCCCTCTGGATCGCCCTGTGGCCGATCGCGATCAGCGCGTGCCTTGGCGTCGTCCTCGAAGGCCCGATGGGCGCCGTCGTCTTCTGGTCGCTCCTCGGCCTGGCCAACGCGGATCGCTCCGCGCCGGAGCCAATCGAGAGTGAGGGCGAGACCACGCCTTCCGAACCACTTTCCTTGGAGAGCAGGGCTCCGACCGCGGCTCCCCTGCATTCCGTTCAGAATTCCGCTCGTTCCTGAAAATCCTGTCTTCAATCCTGTAAATCCTGTCAAAACCGAGAACCGTTCGTCGTCCTCCAGATCCTCGAGCCACCATCTTTAGACAGAATGAACAAAATGGACAGAATGCCCAATCGCAGATGTCCGATCCATTTTGTCCATTCTGTTCATTCTGTCTAAATGCCTTGGACATCGCCTGAAGCCCCCTTCGTCATTCTGTCCTCCCTCTCGTGAACCTCTCCTCGCCCACCGACTACCTCGCCGTCTTCAAGACGACGACCCGGACGGGCTGGGACCTGCTCACCCCGCTCGCGCTGCTCGGGCTCAGCCTGTTCGGCGTGGCGTTCATCTATTCGGCGCAGTATTCCACCGTCCACCTGCCCGCCACCCAGGGACTCGTCCACCACTTCCCCCTGCTCGGCGAGGACTGGTTCAAGCAGGTCGTCTTCCTCGGGGTCGGCGGCGCCGTCTATCTCACCGTCTCGCTGATCGATTACCGCTTCTGGCTGAATCTCACGCACTGGCTCTACGCCCTCAGCCTCGTCACCCTCTGCCTCGTGCTCATCCCGGGCATCGGCCGCGAGGTCTATGGCGCGCGGCGCTGGCTTTTTTTCTTCCAGCCTTCCGAACTCGCCAAGATCGCCGTCCTCCTCGTGACCGCGACCATCCTGATCCATTCGAAAGTGGGCACCGTCAGCCAGTCGCTGGGCACGCTGGGGAAATTGGCCCTTGCGGTGGGTCTGCCCATGTTCCTTATCTATCTTCAGCCCGACCTGAAGTCGCTGGTGGTCCTGCCCCCGATGGTGTTCTCGATGCTCTACGTTTCGAAGTTGTCCCCCCGATTCTTTGTGGGGGCGCTCGGCGCGTTCATCCTCCTCGTCGGGTTAGTCGCTTGGGACAGCGTGCGTTACGTGCAGTTCATGGAGTCCCACGGCTATTCGTATGTGGCCGACCGCGGCAAGTTCGACCGCGAGGGCAACCCGATTCTGCCGTTCCACGATTACCAGCGGAATCGCATCCTCGGGTTCGCGGCGCCGGAGACCATCGATCCCAAGGGGACCGGCGCCGGCTACAACCTCCAGCAGTCCCTCATCTCCGTCGGCAGCGGCGGGCTGACCGGCAAGGGCTGGACGACGGGCGATCAGGCACAACTCGGCTACCTGCCGCGCGCGGTCGCGCATAACGATTTCATCTTCTCGGTCATCGCCGAGGAAAAAGGATTTCTGGGAAGCCTCACGGTCCTGGGCCTGTTTGGGTTGGTGTTGTTCAACGGCATCCGCATCGCCGGTTCCGCAAGGGACCGTCTCGGCACCCTGATCGCCATCGGCGTGACGGTGCTGTTCGCAGTGCATGTGTTTGTGAACATCGCCATGACCATCGGGCTGGTGCCCATCACGGGCATACCGCTTCCCTTCATCAGCTACGGTGGCTCCTTTGTGCTTAGTTGCTGTTTGCTGCAAGGACTGGTCCAAAGCGTCTGGCGCTTCCGGAAGGATTTCACATGAGATCCCTTCCCCGCGTCATCGACCGCTCTGCCAGAATTTCCTGCGCCGCAACTGCCGCACCCGGGGGCCCCGTGTCCAAACCACACGACACCCATGAGCGATCAACAGCAATCGCGCCCCGCCAACGGCGACGTCCCTTCGGACGTGGCCTCGAAATATGACGAGGAGCTCGTCAATCCCCCTCCGCAGACCGAGTCCACGCCGGTCAGCGCCGCCGAGCTGAAAGCCGGCGCCGCCGAACGCGCCAAGAACCGTCCGCTCCTCCAGAAAATCCTCGCGGTGTTCCAGAAGGAAAAAGGCTCCTACCGCGAGCTGATCATCAATTCCGAACCGCTCGAAAAGCGCGTCGCCCTCTTGGTCGACGGCCGCCTCGAGAAGTTCGAGATCGAGCGCGAGTCCGACAACCGGATGGTCGGCGGCATCTACAAGGGCCGCATCAAGAACCTCGATCCCGGCCTCAAGGCCGCGTTCGTCGACATCGGCTACACCAAGAACGCGTTTCTCCACTACTGGGACATGCTCCCAGCCGCCGCCGACTCCTCCGTCGAGGTCGTGCGCGTGAACAAGAAGAAGCACCAGCCCGACCGCCCCGCCGAGCCCACCGTCAAGGACATCCCCCAGCTCTACCCGCCCGGCAGCGAGATCGTCATCCAGGTCACCAAGGGCCCCATCGGCACCAAGGGCCCCCGCACCACGACGAACCTCTCGCTCCCCGGTCGCTACCTGATCCTCACGCCGTTCTCCGACGGCTGCGGCATCTCCCGCAAGATCGAGGACCCCATGGAGCGCAAGCGCCTCAAGGGCCTCATCAACGAGCTCACCCTCCCCGAAGGCGTCGGCGTCATCGTCCGCACCGCCGGCGAGGGCAAGAAAGCCCGCTACTTCGTCCGCGATCTCCACATCCTCCTCAAGACCTG
>CAZENI010000652.1:0-4503 GCA_964513055.1 uncultured Opitutus sp. | reverse complement strand
AAGGTCACCCGCGAGCGCATCCGCCAGATCGAGGCGAAGGCCCTGCGCAAGATGCGCCACCCGACGCGCATCCGGCAGCTCCACGGCTTCTTCGACGCCGAGCAAATCGACAACGCGCAAAACCTGCTCAAGGTCGCCGCCACGGCGCGGGCGCCTGGCGCCCCCGGCGCTCCGGGCATGGCCGGCGGCGGTCCGCTCGGTGCCGGCAGCCTGCCCGGCGGCCTCGGCTTTCCGATGCCGAAGCTCTGAGTCCGGCCCGCCGCGGCCCCGCCGCACCCGGCCCGAGGCGGCGTCGAACCCGCCCCGTCTTCCTTCTGTGAGAATTCTCGCCGCCAGTTCGCTCTTCGCGCTGGCGGCGATGCTGTTTCTCGGCGGGTGCCGTCACGCCCCGCCGGCGCCCATCCTCGCCACCGATGCGCTCCTGCCCAGTCCCCGGCTCATCATCGGCCGGATCATTGCCGTCGATGCCGCGCGCAGCCTGGCGTGGGTCGAGCTCGCCACCGATGCGCCCTCCGCGGCTCTGGCGGACGGGACCGAGCTTATCGTCCGCACGCTGGAGCTCCGCGAGACCGGACGCCTGCGCGCTTCCGCCTATGTCCGGGGCCGCACGCTCGGCACGAAAATCACCGGTGGCCAGCCGTCCAGCGGCGACGAGGTGGTGTGGCTGGCACCGTGACGCCGATTTGCCGCTTTACAGGCCAGACGACCAGCCTACGTTTCCGGCGTTATGACCTCGAACACCTTTCTCGCTGTTATGGGCCTCGGCATGCCCGAGTTGATCATCATTCTGGTGATCCTGCTCGTCCTCTTCGGCGGGTCGAAGCTGCCGGGCCTCGCGAAGGGTCTGGGTCAGTCGATCAAGGAATTCAAGAAGTCGTCCAAAGACGACCCGGAGCCGGAGTCGCCCAAGCCCGCGAGCACCGCGGCCGCTCCGACCAGCGAAGTGAAGAAGCCCTGAGCGAAACACCGCTCTCCGTCCGCCACGGCGCGCCTCCCAAGGGCGCGCTTTTTATTTTCCGCCGCGGTTCAGTCCGCCTTCACGTCGGCATTCTCGTCCGGCCGCTCCCGCAGCCAGACCTTGAACTCCGCGATGTCGACCGGTGTGCCCAGCACGAGAATCTCGTCACCGGAGCGCAGCAGTTCCTGCGCACCGGGATTGAGGATGCGCAGGCCGCCGCGATGCACGCCCGCGACCTGCACCCCGTGATTCTGCGCGGGTGACAACTCGCCCAGCGTCCGGCCGGCCGCGCGGCTCCAGGAGGGCACCACCACCGCCTCCATGCGCACCTCCTCGAACACCGAATCCGTCACGGGCGCGCCGGAGACGCCCGCGAGAAACGTGCGGCCGGCCTTCACCTGCTCCGTCGTGCCCATCAGCAGGACCTTGTCGCGCGGATACAGCACCGCGTCGGGCGGAGGCAGCGGAATCATGTAGCCCTGCCGCTCGATGCCCACGACGGAGCAGCCGAAGCGTGCCCGCAGATCGAGCTCGGCGATCCGCCGGCCCTGCACGTCGGCCAGGTCCGGCAGCGTGCAGTCGATCATGTGCAGGTTCCACTCGCCGTGCGGCTGCAGCCACGGCGCGGTGGTCGCGGTCATCTTCGTATCCGCCGTGTCGATCACGCTCAGGATCTCGACCTCCATCTCGCTGTGCCAGTAAATGAGTTTGCGCCGCAAAACAAAGAGCGCCGCGATCGCCACCAGCCCGCTCACGAGCAGCAGCCATTTCGCCGTGCCCTCCGCCGGCAGGATCGCCGCCAGCCAGACGTAGATCATCCCGCCGAAGCCGATTTTCAGGCCGGTCTCGATCACCGGCCGCAGCCGCTTCGCGTGCGGGTGGCCCTTGGTGGAAATCTCCGCATACAGCAGCGCCATCGCCGAGAGGTTCCGCCAGATCGCCACCAGCGGCGCGAGGATGATGAGCGCCAGCGTCACCCAGAAAAGGAGCTGCATCACCTTGGGCGAGAACCGCCGCCCCAGCCAGTCGTCGACCACCGCGAAAAGCTGGCCCGAAAAGACCACCAGCCCCGTCACGAACAGCGCCCCCACGCTCACCTGCACGATGCGCTTGCGGCTCATTTGCCAGAGCAGGTTGCGCGAACGCCGCTGCTTCAGCCGGTCCAGCCAGCTGTGATACGCCCGCAGCCAGTCCGCCAGCCACACCGGCTGCCGCGCCACCACCGCGTCGGCGATCGCCTCCGAGCGCCGCATGAGCTGCGGCGCGATCAGCGTCGTCAGCAGCGAGACGCCCACGGCCATCGGATAGAAACGCGCCGGCACGACCTTCGCCGCCACGCCGAGCTGCGCGATGATGAAGGAAAACTCACCGATCGGCGTCGCGGTCAGGCCCGTCCGCAGCGCGTCCTTCAGCGGCGTCCCGATCAGGCTGAGCCCCGTCGTCACCGCGAACGGCCGCGCCGCCAGCGTGAAAGCCGCCACCCCCAGAATCGGCCCGAGCGCGGTCGGTTTCCACCACGCCTCGCCCCACAGTTCGCGCGCGTCGATCTGCATGCCGATCGCGACGAAGAAGACGGCGCTGAAAACGTCGCGCATCCCCTCGAAGGTCCGCTCCACCTGGTGCCGGTGCGGCGTCTCCGCCACGATCGTGCCCAACAGGAACGCCCCCAGCGCGAGCGAGTAGCCCGCCGCCTGCGCCACCACCGCCAGCCCGAACAGCAGCCCCGCGATCCCAAGCGTCTGCAGCTCCTCGTCCGCCGCCACGCTCATCCGCTTCAGGAACCACGGCACGATCAGCAGCCCCGCGATGCCCGCCAGCACCACAAAGGCCCCGAGCAGCAGCAAGGTCTGCGGCACGTGCGCCCCCTCGCCCTTTCCGAGCTGCACCATCGAATTGAGGATCGTGAGCATCACCACCGCCACGACGTCCTCGATCACCGCCACCCCCATCGCGAGCTGCCCCGAGCGTTCGTGGTTGGTCCCCGTTTCGTGCAGGATCTTGCTGATGATGGCCGACGACGACACCATCAGCATGCCGGCGAGAAACAGCCCCTCGCGTCCGCTCCAGCCCATCGACACGGCGAACAGCCGCGACAGGTGAAACATCACGATGGCGCCCGCGAACGTGGCGAACATCAGCGACAGCCCCAGCCGCCGCATCTTCCGCAGACTGAGCTGCAGCCCGATCGCAAACATCAGGAAAACCAGTCCGATCTGGGCGAGCGTATCGATCCGCTCGACGTCGCTCACCAGCGCGATCGGCCCCGTGTGCGGCCCCACGACCATGCCGGCCACGAGAAACCCGACGATGACCGACATCCCGAGGCGCTGGCAGATCCAGCCCACGACGCCTGCGACGACGAGGATGATCGCCAGGTCCTGGATGAATTGTGAACCGTGCATGCCGGCGCAGACGCGCGGTCACGAAAACGCGGGGAACGGAACCCAGCGTCAAGCGCTCACCGCCAGCCGCCCGCCCGTGCGCGAAGCCGAATTCATTTGTCAGCCCCCTCTTCTCCGCGCCACCGTCGCGCCATGAGATCCTCGCTCTTCCAGCGGTGGGGTTGTCGGCGGTTCGCGTTCTGCTTGTGTTGCGTTCACGCGTTTTTCGTATCGGCAGCGTCAGCACAGTTCACTTGGAACGTCACCTCGCTGACCCCGTCCGGCTATCTCTTTTCCTACGGCAGCACCACCACCGGCACCACCCAGGGCGGGTTCATCAAGACCTCCGACGGCAGCGGCATCGATCGCGGCGCGATCTGGTCCGGCACGGCCGCCAGCGTCGTGCTCCTCACCCCCGCCGGCGCGTCCGAGTCGCGGGTCCAGGCAGTGAATGGTTCGCAGCAGGGCGGCTTAACCGAAACCCTTGGCTCCCACTCGGCGGCCCTCTGGTCGGGCACGGCGGAAAGTTACGTGAATCTCAGCCCCGGCGGCGGAAACTCGGCGATCCACGCCATGAGCAGCACCCAGCAGGGCGGCGTTTATGATCACAACGCCGGACTGTGGACCGGGACCGCCGGGAGCTTTGTCAGCCTGCAGCCGTCCGGCGCCACGCAGTCGATCATCAACGCCATGAACGAGACCCATCAGGGCGGCAGTGCCACGATCAGTGGATCGACCGTTGCCGGACTGTGGTCGGGCACGGCGGGCAGTTTCACCAATCTGAATCCCACCGGGGCGACCTATTCCGCCATCACTGCCATGACTAGCACCCTGCAGGCGGGCGCCGCCACGATCGGCGGAGTCACCGGCGCGGGCCTGTGGAGCGGCACGGCCGGCAGCTTTGTCAGCCTCCACCCCGTCGGCGCCACCAGTTCGAGCATCAGTGCGGCGGCGGGATCCTTTCAAGCCGGGTCCGTCACGAGCGGCTACAGTTCGGCCGCGCTCTGGCTGGGCTCCGCCGGCTCGTTCATCAACCTCCACTCCACGATCAACACGGCGCTCGGCGGTGGCTTTGTCAGTTCCGAAATCAAAGGTGCGTATCTCGACGGCAGCACGCTCTACCTGATTGGCCTTGCTGACAACCTCAGCACGAACACCGCGTTT
>CAZENI010000651.1:0-4511 GCA_964513055.1 uncultured Opitutus sp. | reverse complement strand
GTCGCGCGCAGGACCAGCAGCGAGCGGGGGCGGCGCCAGGGCTCCGCGAAGGTCACCGCCTGCTTCGTCGCGGCCGAGAACTGCGGGAACGACCAGATCAGCGCCGGCCACTGGAACATCCAGATCCCGAACGCGCGTTTCCGCCACAACGCCACGCCGAAGCGCAGCCTGACATACGGCTGCGCGATCACCACGACCGCGCGTTCGATCGGCCGCTGCAGCAGGACGCCCACGTGCACGAAGTCCGTCCCGAAATAGGGCTCGGCCCGGCGCTCCAGCCACAGCGCGCGGCGCACCACCACGCCGCCGATGTAGCTCAAGTAGGACAGCGCGACCGCGGCCCACGCATCGTCCTCGCCCGGCCCGAAAACGCGATCCTCCGCCACGGCCATCATCGTCGCCTGCAGGCTCTCGCGCAGATCCGGGCCCCGCAGTTCGCCGTTCACCACGACAAAATCAGGCTCGCCCGCGATCGCCCGCAGCACCGCCGCGATCGCGCCCGGGTTCCAAGGATCGTCGTCGGCGATCAGCCAGCAATAGTCGCCGGCCGCCCGTTCCACCGCGTCCTGGTAGTCGCGATCGAAGCCGCGCGGCGGGGAGCGTTCATAGCGGACCGGCGGCAGCCGCTCGCGCCACGCCGCGAGCACCCGCTCGGTCGCGTCGTCCCGGCTCCCGTCGACGATGATGAGTTCGACACCCGCGAGTGCCTGCTCCGCGATGCCCGCGAAGGTCTCGGCGATCACGTCCCCGCGATCCATCGTCGCCATGCAGAGGGAAAGGCGCACGGCTGTCCGTCCACCGTGGGCGTCGGGGGAGTCCATCATGGTCGGAGTGGGATCGGTTCGCTTATGCGCGGCCTCCGGTGCGCGTAAAGCCGGGCCTCGCCCGCGGCGGAGTCCGTCCGGGTGGCAGCGCGCCGCACTACCGCCCCTCCCCGGCGCCGCGCCGGGCGAAGCGGAAATTCTCGCACGTCCCGGGCGCGTTCGCGTAGCGAAGGGCGGACTCGGCGGTCATCTCGTAGCCGTGCGTCCGCAGGAAGCCGACGAGGTCTTCGCACGAATGCGCTGCGCGCCCGCTCGCGGCCTCGTTCAACTCGATCTGCAGCACCCCGATTTTCCCGGCGGCGAGCGTCCGGGACAATCCCCGGAGCACGTCGAGTTCGCCGCCCTCGATGTCGAGCTTGCAGAAATCGATCCGCTCCAGCCCGCGTTCCGCCACGAACGCATCCCCCTGCCGCACCGGCACCGTGATCTGGCCGCGGCCGAGCGCCGCCCCGGCGGCCAGCGACCCGAGTCCCAGATCCCACGAACGGTGAAACGTGGCCTCGGTGTCCGCGGCCCCGAGCGCCACGGCCGCGATCTCGACGGAAGAGCCGTTCGCGCGCAGTCGATCCGCCTGCGCCTCGACATTGCGGCGCAGCAACTCGCCGGCGTCCGGATCCGGCTCCACCGCGAACACCCGCACGCCCGGCCGGCCGCAGGCGGCCACCAGGCTGTAGAGTCCGCAGTTCGCTCCGACGTCGAGCAGCACGGGCGCGTCGCGCGTGGCCAGCGTGCGCAGGCAGGCGTCGACATCCGCGATCTCGAAGGAGCCGACGAGATCGATCAGCACGCCGACGATCGAGGACGGCGAGACCCAGAGCGCGAGCTGCACGCCGGAGATGTCGAGCGGCAGCGGCCGCGGGGCGAAGTCCGAGAGCCGGCTCACCGCGATCGCCGTCCAGACGCAGAGCCGGCTCTTCCCTTTCGCCAGCGGGCTGAAACGCAGGTAGCACCGCACCACCGCGAGCAGGCCCGTCGCCAGGCCGTTGCCCAGGGCTCGCCCGGGGTTCATCCGCAGAGCCCCCCATCAGGCCGCAGGTCGGCCGGCCAGGAACCGGCCGCGGTCCGTCGGGAGTGTTCAGATGATTTCAATTTCAGGCAGAGGAAAGATGAGTCGGCCGCCGCGGGCAAGGAATGCGCGCTCCCGCTGGAGAATCGACTCCTTGAAATGCCACGGCAGCACCAGCAGGTAATCCGGATTCAGGGCGTGGGCCTCGGCCTCGGACACAATCGGGATGCCGGTGCCCGGCGTGAACGCGCCGAACTTGTCGGGATTGACCTCGGCGATGCACGGCAGATCGGCCGGGCCGAAGCCGCAGAATTGCAGCAGGACGTTGCCCTTCGTCGAGGCGCCATAGCCCAGCACTTTTTTCCCCGCGCCGTTCAACTCCCCGATCAGCGCGCGCAGATCGGCCCGGTGCCGGAAGACGCGCTCCTCGAATTCCCGGAACGGCCGCGCCGTCTCCATCCCGAGCCGCGCCTCCTGGCCGAGCATCCAGTCGATCACGGCGTGGTTCGCCTCGAAAGGCGCGGTGTCCTTCGCGGCCGTGACGGCGAAGCTGCCGCCGTTCACCGCGTTCATCTGCACGTCGAGCACGCGCAGTCCGGCGCTCGCCAGCAGCCGCTGCACGACGCCGAGGGAATAGTATTCGAGATGCTCGTGGCACACCGTGTCGTAGGCGTTGTTGCGGAGCATCGTCGGCATGTAGCTCTGCTCGAAATGCCAGATGCCGTCGTCGGCCAGCACCGCGCGGATGTCGCGCACGAACGCCGCCGGATCCTCGAGATCGTAGAACATCGCGATCGAGGTGACGACGCGCGCCTGCCGGTCGGGGAACTTGGTGCGGAAAGCCGCGGCGGAAAAAAATTCCGGCACGAGCTCGATGCCGTCGCCGTAAAAGTGCGCGAACTTGCGGCCGGTGGGGTCGATGCCGAGCCGGAGCAGGCCCGGGGTTTCATAGGCGCGCAGCAGGGTCGCGTCGTTGCTGCCGATGTCGAGCACGACGTCGCCGGCCGCCAGCGGACACCACCGGCCCAGCTCGCCGACCTTGGCGCGCAGGTGCGCGATCATCGAGGCGTTCAGGCCGGAGCGGTAGCCGTAGGTGCCGCCATACAGCTCGTCTGGATCGTAGCTGTGCGCGAGCTGCAGCAGCCCGCTCCCGGGACACCAGACCAGTTCGAGCGGCCCGCGCGTGACCGGCTCCTGAATCCGCCGCGGAAATACGCCGGTCAGCGCCTGCGGCCCGAGATCGAGCACGGAGATGAGTTGGGAGTGGCCGCTGATGCGGCAACGTTCGATGCGACGGGGCGACGCCATGTTAGGTGGACAAGGGAGCGGTTCGGAGCGCGCGGCTCACAGTTCGGCCGCGGCGCGCTGCGGCGCGGCGACCGCCTGGTAATGCGCCTCGAGCTGGCGCACGGACTCGCGCAGCGAGACCCGCCCGAGCATCGCCCGCCGCGCGCGGACGCCGACCTCCGGCGATGCCGCGAGCGCCCGCTGCAGGCCGGCCGCCAGGGCGTCCACGTCACCGAGCGCATAATGGAATCCCGTGTCGCCCTCGCGCACGAATTCGGCCGGTGCGCCCCGGTCCGGCACGAGCACGGTGCGCGCCTTCAGCATCGCCTCCGCCACGACGAGACCGAAGGTCTCCGGGACGGTCGAGGCGTTCACAACCAGATCGGTCGCGTCGTAGAGCGGCACCACATCCTCGCGAAACCCCGTCAGGATCACGCGCACGCGATCACGGAGCTCCTCCGCCAGGGCGGCGATCTCCGCCCGATAGCCGGCGGGCTGCTCGCCGGTGAAGCCGGCGTCGCCGCCGACGCAGAGCAGCACGAGCGGACGCCCGCGCTCCGGGGGCAACGCGGCGAGCGCGTGCAGCAGCAGGCGGTGGCCCTTGAGCGGCACGAGGCGGCCGAACAGCCCGATCACGCGTGCTGCTTCCGGCACGTCCAGCGCGAGCCGGGCCGCCCGGCGCGCCGCCGCGTCCGGCGGCGTGAAGCGCTCCACCTCGATCCCGAGCGGAACGCACTCGACGCGCCGGGTGTTGAACCACGTCCGCGCCTGTTCGCGCCGCATGTGGTCGCTCGGCACGAGCACGCGCGCCGCCGGAAACAGCGGACAGATTCCCTGCAGCCACTGCGCACCGATCGGGCCGTGGTTGAAACAGATCGCCGGCCGGCCGGTCAGGGCGGCCGCGAGGCCACCCACGAGATGGCCGGGCAGCATCGACGAGTGCACCAGATCGATCCCCTGCCGCCGAATCACGCGGGCGGTCGCCCACGCCTGGGCGAGAAACTGCCGCTGCCGCCACGGCGCCAGCTCGACCACCGGCACTCCGCTGCGTCGGAGCGCGTCGCCGAGCGGTCCGCGGCCGCCCACCACCGCCGCGGGCGCGAGGCCGGGCGTGTGATGCCGGATCCAGTTAAGCGACGCCGTCTCCGCGCCGCCGATCCGCGCGGTCGGCAGCACATAGAGGACGCGCAACGGGCGCCCCGGGCGGGCTGGACCGGCCGGCGGCATTACGCGGCGCGCGCCCGACGCTGCCGGCGCAGCTCCATCGCGCCCTCGAGTTCCGCCCGATACAATTCCAAGTGCGGTCGAAACCGCCGCACATAGAAGCGGGCGCCGCCATTGACGAGTGCCATGGGCAGCCGGCTGAGCAGCCACACCGTCGCCCGCAACCGCCA
>CAZENI010000650.1:0-4511 GCA_964513055.1 uncultured Opitutus sp. | reverse complement strand
ACCCCCCCAACCCTGACTTCGTCCCCGCCCGCCACCGCGAGATTTACCTCGACCTCGACATCAGCCGCTTCGAGCCCGCCCGCGCCAGCGAGGCCCAATGGACCGCCGTGCACACGTGGCGCCGATTCATGAACGCCGCCGTCCCATCCGCCGCCGCGAAGAAAGCCTCCCGCTGATCCGTCCGCTCCCCGCCCTCGCTTGCCGCCTTCTCCCCGATGACTCGCCGCCGCTCCCTCTTTGTATTCGCACTCACTCTCGTCCTCGCCTGCGTCGCGTCCGCCGCCGCCGAACCCGCGCGCCCCAATATCCTCTGGATCACCTGCGAGGACACCAGCCCCCACCTCGGCGCCTACGGCGACAGCTTCGCCGTCACGCCCCACCTCGACGCCTTCGCCCGCGACAGCGTGCGCTACACGCAGGCGTTCGCCTACACCGGCGTCTGCGCCCCCAGCCGCTCCTGCCTCATCACCGGCGTGTATCCGCTTCGCTTGGGCAGCCATCACATGCGCTCCACCACCCGGCTGCCCGCGGACGTGAAACCGTTTCCCGCCTACCTCCGCGCCGCCGGCTACTACGCGTCGAACAACGTCAAGGAGGACTACAACTTCACCACGCCCCGCGGCTCGTGGGACGAATCGTCGAAGGACGCCCACTGGCGCAAACGCGCGCCCGGCCAGCCGTTCTTCTCCGTCTTCAACTTCACCGTCACGCACCAGAGCCAGATCTTCTGCGACGACGCGACCTACGCCAAGAACACCCGCCGCCTCACGCCCGCGCAGCGCCGCGATCCCGCGCGCGTCACGGTGCCGCCCTTTCACCCCGACACGCCCGAGTTTCGCCGCGAGTGGGCGCGGCACTACGAGAACGTCACCGCGATGGACTACCAGGTCGGCGACGTCCTTGCCGAGCTCGAGCGCGACGGCCTCGCCGAGGACACGATCGTGTTCTTCTTTTCCGATCACGGCACCGGCATGCCCGGCGTAAAGATGTGGGCGTGGGGCCCGAGTCTCCGCGTGCCCTTCATGGTGCGCTTTCCGAAAAAATGGGCGCACCTCGCGCCCGCCACCCCCGGCGCCACGACCGACCGCCTCGTGAGCTTCGTCGACTTCGCGCCCACCGTGCTCAGCCTCGCCGGCGTCGCCGCGCCCGCGCACTTTCAGGGCCGCGCGTTTCTCGGCGCCGCGACCGGAGCCCCGCGCGACTTGATCTTCGGCGGCAAGGACCGCCAGGGCGAGGCCGTCGATCTCGTCCGTTACGTGCGCGACCACCGCTTCCAGTATCTGCGCAACTTTCACCCGCACGTTCCGCACGCGCAGTTCATGAGCTACAACTGGCAGCACGCCAGCATGCGCGCGTGGGAACAGCTCCACCGCAACGGCAAACTCAGCGGCCCGCCCGCGCGCTTCTTCGCCCCGCGCAAGCCCGTCGAGGAACTCTACGACGTGCGCACTGATCCGTGGCAGGTGCGCAACCTCGCCGCCGATCCCGCCTACGCCGGCGAGCTGGCCCGCCTCCGCGCCGCCCTCGCCGCGCAGATGCTCGCCGCCGGCGATCTCGGCCTGCTGCCCGAGCGCGAGCTCCACGCGCGCTCCGCCGCCAGCACGCCCTACGCCATCGCCACCGACGCGCGCCTCAACCCCTTCGCCGCGCTCCAGCGCGCCGCCGATCTCGCCGGCCGCCTCGATCCGCGCGCCGTGCCCGATCTCACCGTGCTCCTCCGTGCCGACGACTCCGCCGTGCGCTGGTGGGGCGCGCTCGGCCTGCTCGCCCTCGGCGCCGACGCCGCGCCCGCAAAGTCCGCGCTCCTCGCCGCGCTCGACGACGCCTCGCCCGACGTCCGCCTCACCGCCGCCGAAGCCGTCGCCGCGCTCGGCGCCCTCGACCGCACGCTCGCCCTCCTCGAGATCGCGCTTCGCTCCGACGACATCTTCGCCCGCTTCACCGCCCTCAACGCCGCCCACCGCCTCGGCCCCCGCGCCCGCCCGCTCATCCCCGCCATCCGCGCCGCCCGCCTCGTCGATCCGAACAACAAGGACTACACCGACTACGTCGGCCGCATGGTCGACTACCTGCCCGGCCGTCTCGGCGGCTGAGTTCGCACTCCTCCGCCTCCCTGTCCGCGCTCCTCCGTTCACCCACCATCGCCATGCTCCGCTTCGCTCTTCGCCGCGCGCTTCTCTCCTTCCTCGTCGCCGCCCTCTCCGCCGTGTCCGCCGGCGCCGCGCCCGCGGCCAAGCCCAACATTGTCATTATCCTCGTGGATGACATGGGCTGGTCCGACATCGGTTGCTACGGGTCGGAGATCCCCACGCCCAATCTCGACCGTCTCGCCGCCGGCGGCGTGCGCTTCACCCAGTTCTACAACACCGGCCGCTGCTGCCCCACGCGCGCGAGTCTCCTGACCGGCCTCTACCCGCACCAGGCCGGCGTCGGCCACATGGTCAGCGATGCGGGCGACGCCTTTCCCGGCTACCGCGGCCGCCTCCACGCACACACGCCGACCATCGCCGAGGTCCTGCGTCCCGCCGGCTACTTCACCGCCATGACCGGCAAATGGCACGTCGGCCACGCCGTCGGTGTCACGCCCACGACGCGCGGCTTCGACCGCTCCCTTCATGCCGCCGCCGGCGGCTTCTATCAGCCCGGCTCCGAGCGCGCGAAACTCTTTCTCAACGGCGATGCTCTCGCCGACGGCGATCCGCGCCTCCCGAAAGACTGGTATTCCACCGACCTCTGGACCGACTTCGGCCTCAAGTTCATCGACGACGCCCGCGCCGCGCAGAAGCCGTTCTTCCTCTATCTCGCGCACAACGCCCCGCACTTCCCGCTCCAGGCCTCCGCCGCCGACATCGCCCGCTTCCGCGGCAAGTATCAGGCCGGCTGGGACAAACTCCGCGCCGGGAGCTACGCCCGGCAGCAACAGCTCGGCCTGATCGATCCGTCGTGGGCGCTCGCCCCGCGCATCGACGCCATTTCCGCGTGGGACGCCCTGACGCCTGCCGACCAGGACCGCTTCGATCATCTCATGGCCGTCTACGCCGCGTGCGTGTTCGCGATGGATCGCGCCGTCGGCCGCCTGGTCGACGGCCTGCGCGAACGCGGTGTAGTGGATAACACGTTACTGCTTTTCCTCAGCGACAACGGCGGCAACGCCGAGGCTGGCGTCAATGGCCGCAGCAACGGCGACCCGACCCACGCCGACTCCGTGTGGTATTCCGGCGAATCGTGGGCGCACCTCCAAAACACGCCCTTCCGCCGCTACAAGCACTACAACCACGAGGGCGGCATCGCCACGCCCCTCATCGCCCACTGGCCCGCCGCCATCCCCGCCGCCCGGCGCGGTGCCCTCGAGTCCACGCCCGGCCACCTCGTCGATCTCATGGCCACCGCCATCGACATCGCCGGCGCAAAGTTTCCCGCCGAGCTCGCCGGCCGCCCCACCGTTCCACCCGAAGGCCGCAGCTTCGCCCCGCTGCTCACCGCCGCCGCTCCCGCCCCCGCCGCCGTCCGTCCGCTCTTCAGGGAGCACGAGGGCAACGCCGCCATCCGCGTCGGCGATTGGAAACTCGTCCGCCAGGGCCGCACCGGCCCGTGGGAACTCTACCACCTGAAGCGCGACCGCACCGAGTTGCACAACCTCGCCGCCACCGACACCGCCCGCGCCAGAGACCTCGCCGCCCAATGGGAAACCTGGGCACTCCGCGCCCACGCCAAACCCGCCCCCGGCGATTCCGTCACTCCGGTCGCCGCGAAGAAGAAGAAAAAAGGGAAAGCCGGCGACTGATCGCCTTCCCTGTCCGTTTGCTTTCGACCTGATCCCCCAACCCCAAAAACCCCAAACCGTGAACTCGCCCTCCGTTCCCGAACGGTCGCTCCGTCGTGTCTGCGCGCACCGTCGCTTTCTTCCGTTTCTCGCCTCGTTCATCGCGCTCGCGTTTTTCACGGGCGTCCTCCCAGCCCAGCCCGCTGCGCCCACGGGCACAATCGTCGGCCGCGTTTTCAATCCCGTCACACAGGAGTATGTCCGCAACGCCGAGCTCGCCATCCCCGGCACCAACCTCGTCGCCTATTCCGCCGACGACGGCTCGTTCATCTTCACCGGTGTCCCCGCCGGCGAGATCACACTCAACGTCACCTACACCGGTTACGAGTCCGCCTCCACCCGCCTCACGGTCGCCGCCGGCGCCACCGCCACGCATCAGTTCGACCTCAAGGCCGCGAACTACCAACCGGGCGCGAGCGTCGTCCAGCTCAGCCAGTTCGTCGTCTCCACCGAGCGCGAGGGCAACGCCAAGGCCATCATGGAGCAGCGCGCCGCCGTGAACATGAAGAGCGTCGTCGCCTCCGACAACTTCGGCGACGTCACCGGCGGCAACATCGGCGAGTTCATCAAGTATCTGCCCGGTGTCGTCATGGACTACGTCGACTCCGACGCCCGCACCGCGCGCATCGGCGGACTCAGCCCCACCTACACCGGCGTCAGCGTCGACGGCATGTCGCTGGCCAGCGCC
>CAZENI010000649.1:0-4533 GCA_964513055.1 uncultured Opitutus sp. | reverse complement strand
AGGCGGCGAGCTTCGCCGGGGAAGTCTACATCCGGCTGCAGGTCTCGCGCGGCGGCGGCCCGATCGGGCTGGATATCGCGCTGGCGGATCGCGCGGAGTTCGTGCTGCTCGTGCAGCCGTGTCCCGGAAACTCGCCGGACGTGGTGCGACGCGGCGTGCGGCTTTCCCTCGCGACCGGGCTGCGGCGCAACCCGATCGAGAGCCTCAGTCCCGCGTGGAAGACGGGAAACTACTTGAACAACATCCTGGGCCTGCGCGAGGCGCGGGCACGGGGCGCGGACGATGTTGTGATGCTGAATCTCCGCGGCGAGATCACCGAGGCGGCGACCTCCAATATCGTGTTCGTGCGCGACGGCGGGCTGATCACGCCGCCGGTCGAAGCCGGTATCCTTGAAGGCATCACGCGGGGCCTCGTGCTGCGGACGGTCGCGCCTGCCGCGGGCGTGCGCGTGGTCGAGGCCGCGCTGCGCCCGGACGACCTGGCGGGCATGACCGAGTGTTTCCTGCTGTCGTCGACGAAGGATGTGACGCCCGTTGGGGCGCTGGATGATTTCACCTATACGGTCGGTCCCGAGACCGTCAGCGCGAAACTCAAGGCGGCGTTTACCGACTACGCGCGCGCTTCGGCTGCCGCGCACCCGGAACTGACGGTGTAGAGCGCGGCGCGGCGGTCGCGCCCGGTCTCAATAGCGACGCATCCCGGGTTCGATCTCGGCCGCCCACGCGTCGATGCCGCCGGCGATATTGCTGACCGCGGTGAATCCCTGGCTGCGCAAATAGGTCGTGACGCGTCCACTCCGTCCGCCCGAGTGGCAGAGGATCAGGAGGTGCTGGTCGCGCGCGAGCGAATCGATCTGCTCCGGAATCTGCCGCATCGGGATGTGGAGGGCGCCCTCGACCCGGCAGATTTCCAGTTCATAGGGCTCGCGGACATCGATGATGAGCGTGCGATCGGGCGCGGCGTCGCGCCGCGCCTTCGCATCGGTGACGGAGATTTCCGGCGGGTAGTCGTGATCGGACATGGTGGGAAGAGGCTGGGAGGGGCAGGCGGGCGCGACCGGACGGCTCTCGCCGACGGTGCGGATCGTGGGGTGCGCGCCGCAGAGCGGGCAGCCCGGGTCGGGGGCGAGACGGAGCGTTTGGAACTGCTGCGCCAGCGCGTCGTAGGTCAGCAACCGACCGCGCAACGGTTCACCGATGCCGGTGACGAGCTTGATCGCCTCGAGCGCCTGCAGGCTGCCGATCACGCCGCAGAGCGCGCCCAGCACGCCGGCTTCGCCGCAGCCGGGCACGCTGCCGGCGGCGGGCGGTTCGGGGAACAGGCACCGGTAGCACGGCCCGCCACGGGCGGGGTCGAAGACGGCGACCTGCCCGTCGAACTTGAACACGCTGCCATACACCAGCGGCCGCCGCGCGAAAAACGCCGCGTCGTTGTTCAGGTAGCGCGCACCAAAATTATCGGTGCCATCGACGATCACGTCGTAGGCGGCGAAGAGCTCGACCGCGTTGGCCGCAGTCACGCCGTCGGCATGCGTCACGACGCGCACGAACGGATTGGTCTGGCGCAGGCGCGCGGCGGCCGACTCGACCTTGGGCTGACCGACGGAGGCGTCGTCGTGCAGGAGCTGGCGCTGGAGATTGTGCGGCTCCACGCGATCGAAGTCCGCGATCCCGAGGGTGCCGACGCCGGCGGCGGCGAGGTAGAGCGCGGCGGGGCTGCCGAGGCCGCCGGCGCCGATCACGAGCACGCGGGCGGCGGCGAGTTTCTGCTGGCCCGCGACGCCCACCTGATCGAGCAGGATGTGCCGGCTGTAGCGCGCCAGTTCGGCGGGCGAGAGGGCGGGCGGCGGGGCGGACATCGCCGCGAAAGAGAGCCGGAAGGCGCGCCGCCGCAATTGAAATTGCGCCGGCGCCGCCGTCCGGCCGGTATCACCGGGATGCGCTGCCTCGGAATCGACTATGGTGCCCGTCGCGTCGGGCTCAGCTACGGCGACGAGCTCGGCGTGGCCACGCCGCTGCCGGCGTTGACCGATGCGGAGCCGGCAAAGCGATGGAGCGCGCTGCTGGCGGTGATTGGTCAGCGGCGCGCCACCGATCTGGTGGTCGGGCATCCGCTGAACATGGACGACACGCCGGGCTTCAAGGCGAAGGAGGTCGAGGCGTTTGCGGCGCGGCTGCAGGCCGAGACGAAGCTGCCGGTGCATCTCGTCGACGAGCGGCTGACGAGCTACGAGGCGGAGTCGACGATCGCGAAGTCGAAACGCCGCGATGTGCGCTCCAGCGGGATCATCGACTCGCGCGCGGCGACGCTCATTTTGCAGGATTATCTCAACCAGAAGATCGGCCTGCCACCGCCGCCGGAGGATCTCGGGTGAACGGCGACAAAGTCACATCGCGGAAACGCGGAAGAGCGGAAACACGAAAGTGCCTGCGATCGGTTCCGCCTTTCCGCACTTCCGCGTTTTCGCGCTGATATCTCATGCCTGCCAAGTCAGAGTCCCTCCGCCGCTGGAAATGCGTCTGCGCCTACGACGGCACCACGTTTGCGGGCTGGCAGAGCCAGGCGGGCGGCACTGCGATCCAGGACGTGATCGAGGCGCGGCTCGCGCAGATCTTCAAGGCCCCGCTGCGCATTCACGGGAGCGGGCGCACCGACTCGGGCGTGCATGCGCGCGGGCAGGTCTTTCATTTCGACGCGGCTTGGCCGCACGCGACGGAGAAGCTGCTGGCGGCGTTTCGCGTCGGGCTGCCGGCGGCGATCCAGATCAAATCGATCCGCGCGGTCGCGGCGGATTTTCACGCGCGCTTCGACGCGAAGGGGAAGCGCTACGACTACCAGGTGCACCTCGGGGACGCGGATCCGTTCACGCGGCCGTATTGCTGGACGTGCTTCCGGCCGCTCGACGTGGCGGCGATGAGCGCGGCGGCGGCGGTGCTGCGCGGGCGGCACGATTTCCGGGCGTTCACCGCGCTGAACGGGCCGGAGCGCGAGGACACCGTGCGCGAGTTGCGCGTGCTCGCCGTCACGCGCCGCGGGCGGCGCATCCACCTCCGGGCGGAGGCCGACGGCTTTCTCTACAAGATGGTGCGAAGTCTCGCCGGCGTGCTGGTGGCGGTGGGCGAGGGGAAGCTCACCGTCGCCGACGTGAAACGCATCCTGGAATCGTGCGAACGCACGGCGGCCGTGCAGACGGCGCCGGCCCAGGGGCTTTTCCTGACGAAGGTCCACTACTGAGCGCAGCGGCGCGAACCTGCCGATGAAGGCGCAACTCAGGGAACTCGTCCGCGGCCTGAGCGACGTCGTGTTTCCCCCGATCTGCGTGCACTGCCGGTCGCTCGTGGAGCCGGCGGCGGCGGGGAGCGCGCCGGCGTTCCGGCACCTGTGCGCGCGGTGCGTGGCGCAGATCGATTTCGTGCAGGCGCCGCATTGCACGACGTGCGGGCATCCGTTCTACGGTGTGGTGGAGGGCGAGCGCATGTGCGTGAAATGCGAGGGGCTCGAGCCGGCCTATCGCGAGGGGCGCACGGCGGTGCTGTTCAAGGGCCCGGTGCGCGCGCTCGTGATCGAGCTGAAGTATCACCACGGCCTGCACGTGCTCGCGGACATGGAGGAGATTTTCCGGCGGGCGCCGCACGTGACGGCGGCGGTGCGGGGTGCGACGCTCGTGCCGGTGCCGCTGCATCCGCGCAAGGCGCGGGAGCGCGGCTACAACCAGGCCATCCTGCTGGCGGATGCGCTCGCGCGGGCGGCGGGCGGGGGCACGCGGGTCGAGCCCCTCTTGCGCCGCGCCGTCGATACGCAAACCCAAACTGCCTTCGATCGCCGGACGCGGATGGCGAATCTGAAAAATGCCTTTGCACTCGCCCGGGGCGCGGCCATTAATCCGGCGCTTCATTACATCCTGGTTGACGATGTTTTCACGACTGGCTCCACGCTCAATAGCTGTGCACGCGCGCTGCGCCGTGCTGGCGCGTTGAAGCTCGACGTCGTCACGTTTGGCCACGGCTGACCCGCTATGCATTTCGACAAACCGACCTATTCGGTGCGCAAGGCCCGGAAGAAGGACATTCCGAAGGGCCTCTACACGAAGGACCCCGCGACCGGGGACATCGTTTTCAACAAGGAGGTCGAGGACAACCAGATGGTGGTCCCGAAGAGCGGCCATCATTTCCCGATCGGCGCGCGCGCGCGGATCGCGAAGCTGTTCGACCCGCAGACCTTCGTGGAAGTCGACGCCGGGGTGCGTTCGAGCGACCCGCTGAAGTTCGTCGATTCGCAGCCCTATCCCGATCGCATCAAGCGCTACGAGAAGGAGAGCGGCCTGCCGGAAGCCGTGATCTGCGGCACCGGAAAGATCCTCGGGCTCGAGGTCTCGGTCGCTGTGATGGACTTCCGTTTCTGCGGTGGCGCGATGGGAGCGGCGGCGGGCGAGAAAATCACCCGCGCGATCGAGGTCGCGATCAAGCGCAAGATCCCGTGCATCATCTTCAGCGCCTCCGGCGGCGCGCGTATGCAGGAGGGCATCTACTCTC
>CAZENI010000648.1:0-4543 GCA_964513055.1 uncultured Opitutus sp. | reverse complement strand
CCTCGATGCCGTCGTCGCCCACGCCTACGATCTCCAGCAGGCCACCGGCATCAAGCTCCTCTGGGGCCCCGCCAACCTCTTCTCGAATCCGCGCTACCTCGCCGGCGCCGCCACCAACCCCGACGCCCACGTCTTCGCCTACGCCGCCGCGCAGGTAAAGAAAGCCCTCGAGGTCACCCAGCAGCTCGGCGGCGAAAACTACGTTTTCTGGGGTGGCCGCGAAGGCTACGAGACGCTCCTCAACACCAACCTGAAGCGCGAACAGGATCACCTCGCCGCCTTCCTCCATCTCGCCGTCGACCACGCGAAGTCGATCGGCTTCAAGGGCCAGTTCCTGATCGAGCCGAAGCCGAAGGAGCCGACGAAGCACCAATACGATTTCGACGTCGCCAGCGGCATCGCCTTCCTCCGCACCTACGGCCTCGAGAAGCACTTCAAGTTCAACATCGAGACCAACCACGCCACGCTCGCCGGCCACACCTTCCAGCACGAGATCGAGGTCGCCGCCGCCGCCGGCATGCTCGGCTCGATCGATGCCAACGCCGGCGACCTGCTGCTCGGCTGGGACACCGACCAGTTCAACACCGACGTCCGCGAGCTCACACTCGCCATGACCTCCATCCTCCGCGCCGGCGGACTCGGCTCCGGCGGCTTCAATTTCGACGCCAAGCTCCGCCGCCCCTCGATCGATCTCGAGGACCTCTTCCACGCGCACATCGGCGGCATGGACGCCTACGCCCTCGCGTTCAAGATTGCCCGCCGGATCCTCGCCGACGGCAAGTTCGAGCAGTTCGTGCAGCAGCGCTACGCGAGCTACGACTCCGGTTTCGGCCGCGAAATCGAGACGGGCCGCGCCAGTTTGCGCCAGCTCGAGAAGCTCGTCCTCACCAAGCTCGGTGAGCCGGCGCCCCGCAGCGGCCGCCAGGAATACCTCGAGAACCTCCTGATGAGCTACTTGCACGGGCGCTGATCGCACCGCCCAACGTCTCACTTCGCGCCGCCGGCTGTCGCCCTTCCCGGGCTTCAGCCGGCGGCTTTTTTTCCGATTGAAGAGGTGGGCAAATACCCCATCCATCCCGCCCGGTTTCGTTGGCACACTCCCACCATCGTTTTGTCAGTGAGACTCATGCCCCTACTCCAGTCCCGGCTCCTCAGCATCCTGGCCTTCGCCGTCGGGATCGCCGCGCTCGGTGGGCTCCCCGGCCGCTCGGCCGAAACACCCCCGACCACCGGCGATCGCGTGCGCGAGCGCGTGCTGCGCATGACCGAGTTCTTCGACACCATGCTCCCCGGCGTGCTCGACGAGCACAACATGACGCTGCACTTCCGTCCGAAGTTCAGCGATCTGCGCAACAACGAATACATGCGCTTCCCGCTCGAGCTGCGCTACGGCCTCACCGAGAAATGGGAACTGCAGGCCGGCCTCGTGCCCTTCACGCCCAACGTCTTCAACCGCGGCCGCGAGCACCGCTGGGGCCCCGGCGAGGCCAAGCTCGGCGCCCGCTACGACCTCGGCGCCAGGCTCCCGTTCTTCGACGACACCACCGTCGGCGTCGAGACTCGCGTCCCGCTCGGCCGCCCGCCGATCGAGCTCAACGATCACTACACGCACGTGAAGCCGATCGTGTCCGCCGCGCGCACCCTCCGCATCTGGCCGTCCACCACCTTCTACCTCAACCTCAGCTACGACCGCAGCATCGACCTCACCCATCGCTCGCCGCCGCCGGTCGCGGTCGTCCGCCGCAACACCATCGAGGTCGCCCCCGGCCTGCTCTACAAGCCCTCCGAGCTCGGCTACTTCACCGAGTATCGCTTCCGCCACATCACCGAGGATCTCGGCTGGCATCTCTCGCACGAGGTGCAGTTCGGCAGCGTCTGGGATGTCCCGCTCGCCCGTTCCGAAAAATGGCGGCTCCCCGGCAAGTGGCAGCTCGAGCTCGCCTACAAGCTCGGCCACGAAGAGGGCCGCGGCACCGATCAGGGCGTGTCCGCCCGCGTCAACTGGCGCACCACGCTCCGCGAAGTGCTTTCGCACACCCGCTCCGCGAAACTCTGGTGACCGCGCGCGCGCTCGGCGCGGAATGCACGTTGATCTCCGCCCGCCCCGCGGGCCAGTGTCGCCGCGTGAAGTTGTTTTCGCTCCTCGTCCTCTCGCTCGCGGCCGTCCTCGGTGCCGGTTGCACCACCTCCGTCTCCTCCCGCCAGGTCATCCCGCTCGACCGCTTCCAGCGCGTCTACGTCGAACGCCGGCTCAACGACAATCACCGGCTCGACGAGCTCTTCGTCGCCGAACTCCGCCGCCTCGGCCGCGTGGTGGAGTCGGGTCCCCTCACGATGATGCCGGAAAAAACCGACGCCGTGCTGACCTACGACGCCCGCTGGGAATGGGACTTCAAGGACTACCTCATCGAGCTGAACTACGAGGTGCACACCGTGCACCCGCGCAAGAAGCTCGCCGACGCGCGCTATCACCAGCCGACGATCAAGCCCAAGCCGCCCGCGGAGGTGGTGCGCGAACTCGTCGCCCGCCTCTTCACCCCCTGAGCCGTATCGGAAAAGCCGCGACGGCGCACCGTCCGCCTGCGCTACTTCGTCTGCGGCGTCGCGCTGCCCGGCGCCAGCCCGAGCGACCACAGGATGCCGCCGAGCAGGTGCTGCTGGAACTGCTTCGCGACCTCCGGTGAATTCTTGCGCCCGTCCTTCGTGTAGGTCGGGTCCCACACATCCTCGCGGTGGCCGAGCGAGGTGTAGAACACCCGCCCCTTGCCGTGCATCCGGCTCCACGCGATCGGATAATCGCCCGGCGTCTGGCCGTTCGCGTCGCCCTTCAAGGCGAGCTTGTCGAGGCTCACCAGCCCGCGCACCTGCGCGCGGCTGAAGTCCTTCAGTTGGTAAATCTCGTCGAACACCGTCCACTTCGCCGGCAGGGCCGCGCACGCCGCGTGGGCCGGATCCTGGTTGAGGCACTCGACCGTCACCTGCGGCCCGTGCGTCCGGAACGCGCCGCCGATCATCGCCACATAGGGCGCGAAGCTCTTGAGCGTATCCGTCGCGGCATGCACGCCGATGAAGCCCTTGCCCGACGCCACCCAGTCGATGAACCCCTGCTTGTCCGGCAGCGGCAGCTCGTCCCCCGTCGTGCTGGCAAACAACACCGCGTCGTAGGCCTTCAGGTTCGCCGGGCTGAGTTTCTGCAGCACCGCCTCGACCGTGGGCAGCCACGCCTTGAGCGCCGCCTGGTGGGCCTTTTGATCCTCCGCGAATTTCTTCAATGCCGCCTGGTGCGCCGGATCATCGGCGCCCTTCGGGCCCGGCCGCGGCTGCGCCGGCGCCTTCGGCTGCCCGTCCGGCTGCCGCACGAAATCCACCGTGAACTTCCCGCTCTCCTTCGCCATCTGCTCGAGGATCTTCTCCGCGACCGGGATCGAAGCGTGGCGGAAGCCGGTGGTGACGGTCACGACCAGGACTTTCTTGGGTGCCTCGGCGGCAAAGGCGGGCACCGCCGGGAGCAGCGCGAGCGAAAACGCGACCAGGGCGACGAAACGGGGCGGGATTTTCATAGGGTTGAGCAAGGGGCATCACGCCGCGAATCGCCCGGCGACGCACGCCAAAAAGCGGTCACACTTTGGACGGTTTCCGCACCGTCGGCCCCTCGACCCAGCGCGCCGGGATCGTCGTCGTCGTCGGCCAGTCGGGCACGCCGCGCTCGTTGCGCTGCAACTGCGCGATCAACAGCTCGACCGCGCGCGCCCCAAGCTCGCGCGGCTGCTGGTCCAGTCCCGCGCAGGGCCGCGTCTTGTAGAGCAGGTTCAGGCTCACGAAGCCGTGCGTCGCCGGCACGCGCGCGCCCGCCGACTCCATCCACTCGATCGCCTCGGTGAAGTGACCGAGCACCACATCGGGTTTCCGCGCCCGGAACCACGCGATGAACTCCTCGCGCTGCCGGCCCTGCTCGGTGATCAGCATCGGGACCGTCTCGATCTCCGGCTCGCTCTCCTGAAACGAACGAAACGCCGCGCTGAAGCGCCGTTGCGTGCGCTCGTCGCGCCCGCGCTCGAGGAACAGCCCCGGCCTCCGGTAGCCGCGCTCCTTCAGCCGCTGCAGCACCGCCGTCATCGAGCGGTAATGATTGCAGCAGATGCAGTGCAGCGGCGGCCGCTCGATCACGTAGTCCGTGTAGACCGCGGCGTAGCGTGACCACTCCAGCTCCGACCAGTCCGGCGCATACCACGAGGGCAGCACGAGCACGCCGTGGATCCCGCGCGACTGCAGGATCGAGTCGAGCCGCGTCACGGTCATGTCCGTGCGATCGACCACGAACTGCTCGAGCTTGAAGCCCAGCTCGACCGCGCGCTCGCGCCCGCCGTGCAGCAGCTCCTGGTGAAACACCCCGTGCGGATCGCGCCGCTGCGGCTCCACCACATCGACCGCCGCCAGCACCCCGCGGAACGTCCCGCCCCGCGATCGCCGCAGCTCCGACATCACCGCTGCCGCCAGCGGATTCCGCCGGTAGCCGGCCTCGCGCGCCGCTTTTTCCACCCGC
>CAZENI010000647.1:0-4546 GCA_964513055.1 uncultured Opitutus sp. | reverse complement strand
GCGGCGCCAGCCTCGAGTCGCGCAGCTTTGTCGAGCTCGTGACCGCGGCCGCGGCGATCAAGTAAGGCGGCCTGAGGTGGAGCGCGTTGTCCTCAACGCGCTTGGGCTACGGCGTGGCTCCTGAAGGCGCGTTGGGGACAACGCGCTCCACCTCGGAGCACGGCCGCGTTTTTTCGCGCGAATTGTGTCCGATTGCGCCGGGCAGCGGACCTGAGAGGGTAGCGCCGGCACACCTCTCCCACCGTTTCCCCCGGGGTGTCGTCGTTCCCCATGACTACCCCCGGCCGGATTGAATCGTTTCGTTGTGTCGCGTTTTCGCGCGTCTTTCTGGGCGCGTGCTTCGCGTGGTGGCTTTCCGCCGTCGCGCTGCGCGCGCAGGCGCCCGCGACTGGCATGGTCGAGGGCCGCGTGCTCAATGCCACGAGCGGCGCCTACCTCAACAACGCGCGCGTGACCGTGCCCGGGACGTCGCTCGAGGCGTTCACCAACGAGAGCGGCGACTACCGGCTCGCGCCGTTGCCCGCCGGCGAGAACCAGATCGTGGTGACGTTCACCGGCCTGCAGCCGCAGGCGGCGACGGTCACGGTCGTCGCCGGGGCGATCGCAAAACGTGATTTCAACCTGACGCGCGCCGGCGCGCCGGCCGAGGGCCAGCCGGAGGTCGTCACCAAGCTCGACCCCTTCATGGTCGCCACGAATCGCGAGATGAACGCGGCGGACATCGCCAGCCAGGAGCAGCGCTACGCGCCCAACATCAAGAACGTCGTCGCGGCCGATGCGTTCGGCGATGCGGGCGAGGGGAATCTCGGCGAGTTCATCAAGTTCATCCCGGGCGTGACGGTGAACTACTCGGGCTTCGATGCGCGCACGATTTCGGTGCGCGGCCTGCCGTCGTATACGACGCCGGTGATGGTCGACGGCAACCGCATGTCGAGCGCGGCCTCCTCCGGCGTGACGCGCGATGTCGAGGTCGGCGGCCTGATCATGAACAACATCTCGCGCGTCGAGGTCTCGAAGACGCCGACGCCGGATTCGCCCGCCGACTCGATGGGCGGCACCGTGAACGTGATCAGCAAGGGCGCCTTTGATCGCAGCAAGCCGCAGTTCAGCTACCGCCTCAACGCCGTGATGAACAGCCTGTGGCTGACCTTCAAGGAACTGCCCGGCGGGCAGCCCGAGACGAACGGCCGGCGCATTCTGCCGGGCGGTGATTTCTCCTACGTCGCGCCGTTCTCGAAGACCTTCGGGATCACGATCAATGGCTTCTACACGGAGCGCTATAGCGGCACGCAGTCGTCGCAGCCGACGTGGCGGCCGGTCAACGGCGCGTCGGCCTTCGGCACCGTGACCAATCCGTTTCTCAGCGGCCACAGCTATCAGGACAGCCCGACCTTCTGGCGGCGCCAGTCGATCGGCACCTCGCTCGATTGGAAGATCGGCCGGAAGGGCATGCTCACGCTCGGCGGCCAGATGACGACCACGGATGTCTGGCAGAACATCGAGCAGTTCACGACGTCGCTCACGGGCACGAGCAATGTGCGCCCGCAGGGCTACGATTCCTCGTTCGCGTTGAGCGCCCCGGGCGCCGCATCGGCGGTCATCACGACCAACGCCCGCCGCAAATCGGATCGCAACGCGCACACGAGCCTCGCCTACCGCTACGACGGCGGGATCTGGAAGTTCGACGCCGGCGGCTCGTATTCACACGCCGAGAATGGCTACCGCGACATCGACTTCGGTTTCTTCAGCGCCGCGCTGCTGCGGGCGCGCAACCTCACGATGCGTTACAGCGACATCAACGCGGGCGGCATCCAGGGGCCGTATCGGATCTCGGCTACGTCCACCACGAACGCGGCGTTCGACCTCTACAAGATCGACGGCTACTCGCTGCAGACCTCCAGCAGCGGCGCGCAGTCGAGCGCGGACACGGTGATGACCGTGCGCGCGAATGCCCGCCGCGACTTCCTTTTCGCCATTCCGTTCACGGTGCGCACGGGCTTCAACGTGCGGCAGCAGGATCGCGACATCCGCACCAACGGCGGCTCGTGGACGTTCGTCGGCCCGGATCGCGTCGCGAATACGGCGGACGATCTCGCGTCGCGTTATGACGTGCTGGATACGAACTACTCCGCGGCCAACGCGCCGTTCCATCAGCCGCCCACGCCGCGCGCCAGCCCCTACAAGTTGTGGCAGTTGTATGTGGCGCATCCGGAATACTTCACTTTCGATCAGGTCGCCAAAGTCACGTCGACCGCGACCGGCTCGCGAAAGCTGACCGAGCGCGTCTCCGCGGGCTACGTTCGGGCCGACACGCGCCTGTTCCGGAACCGGCTGCTGATGGTCGGCGGCTTCCGCTACGAATTCACCGAGGATGAGGGCTACGGGCTGTTGAACGACGTGCGCGCCACCTACCAGCAAGACGCCGAGGGCAACTTGATCCGCAACGCCGCGGGCAATCCCATTCGCATCCCCGGCGATGCCCTCACGATCGCGCGGCGACAATACGTCGATCGCGGCTCCCATGCGGTGCGCGATTACGGCAGCGTCTACCCGAGCTTCAACGCGACCTTTCACGTCACGGAGAATTTCCAGGCACGCGCGGCGTATGCGAAGACCATTGGCCGGCCCAATCTCAACGAGATCATTCCCAGCATGACCGTCACCGATCCGACGGCCGCGACCGACAATCGCACAATCACCGTCACGAACACCGGCCTCAAGCCGTGGAACGCGGACAACTTCGACCTCTCGCTCGAGTATTATTTCACGAAGGGCGGGCGCGCGACGTTCGGCGCGTTCCAGAAGAACATCCACGATTTCTTCGGCGCGACGCGCACGCGCGCCACGCTGGAGCGGCTCGCGGAATTCGGGCTCAACGACGACTACCTCGACTACACCATCGTGACGAAGAACAACGTGGGCGACGCGCGCGTCACGGGCATCGATTTCGAGTTCCAGCAGCCGCTCACGTTTCTCCCTCAGTGGGCGCGCGGCGTGATCGCGCAGTTCAACATCACCGAGTCGCGGCTGGGCGGCGGCTCGACGGCGGACTTCAGCGGCTTCACGCGCGAGACCATCAACTGGGGCTTCAGCCTGAATCGTCCGCGCTTCAACGTGAAATTGAACTGGAACTATCGCGGCATCCAGCGGCTCGGCGCCGTCACCGGCGCAGGGATACCGGAAGGCACCTACACGTATAACGCGCCGTTCCTGACGCTGAATGTGAACGCGGAATACCGCATCACGCGCCGCTTCGGCGCCTACGTCACGATTCGCAACATCGGGAACACCGGGCAGGTCGCGGAGATTTACAGCAAGGAGACGCCGAAGCACGCGCGCGTGGACAACTACCAGAACCTCGGCTCGCAGATTTCCGTGGGCGTGAAGGGGGAGTTTTGACGGAGACGAAAAGGGTGTCCAAAATCCGTCGTCCCCGACCTAATAGCAGCACCCATGGATCGCCCACCGTCATCGCCCGCGTCCGTCGATCGCGACGAGACCTACCTGCGCTTGCTGGCGGAGCATGAGCGGGCGCTGGCCGCCTACATCTACAGCCTGGTCAACAGCCCGGCCGACGCCGCGGACATCCTGCAGGAGTGCAAACTGAGCATGTGGCGGATGTTCGACCGCTTCGAGCCGGGCACCGATTTCCGCGCGTGGGGCCGCAAGATCGCAATCCACCAGATCCTCAATTTCCGCCGCGCGGCGAAGCGCCGGCCTGATTCGCCGCTCGATCAGGCGTTCATCGAGGCGGTCGCCGCCGAGATCGATCGGCGCTCCGAATTCCTCGATCGCAAGGCGGACGTGCTCCGGCTCTGCCTGCGCAAGCTGCCCGAGGCGCATCGGGCGGTCGTAGTGTGGCGTTACTACGATGAGTGCGAAGTCGAGGAGATCGCCGCGAAGAGCGAGCGGACCACCGAGGCCGTTTATCGTCTGCTCAGCCGCATCCGCAAGGTTCTCAGCGATTGCATTCACCGCCAGCTCGGGGCCGAGCCCGCCACATGAGCGTCCCGCGCGAACAACACGAGCGCATCGAGCGCGCGATCGACGGGCGGTTGTCCGACGGGGAACTCGACGTGCTGAAGCGTGAGGTCGTGGAGAATGCCGCGCTGCGTGCCGCGTATGTCGATCGCGTCTGGCTCGAGGCCAGCCTGCGTGCGGATCGCGACAGCCTGCGCACGCTGGCGAGCGAACCCCCCGCGGTCGAACGCGCTCCGGTGGCACGCTGGCCGTGGTGGTTGGCGACAGGCGCGCTCGCGGCCGCGGCGTGTCTCGCTCTCGCGTTTGCCGTGAACACGAAGCGCACCGAACAGCGGCAGCGTCCGGTGGCGGTCTTGATTCAGGCGCAGAATGCGAAATGGGCCGGCTCGACGCTGCCGACGCTCGAATCGTCGAAGCTCGGCCGCGGCACGCTCGCCCACCCGATCGCCGTCACAGGCCCGCGCGACCTCGAGCGACTCGGCGGCCAGCTCGAGTGGCTGCGGCAGCGCCTGCTCGAACTCGCGCACGAGCGCAACCGCTTCCTGCGGCACATGTCGCATGAACT
>CAZENI010000646.1:0-4546 GCA_964513055.1 uncultured Opitutus sp. | reverse complement strand
GGCATGGAGACGTGGAATTTCCGCCAGCCCGTGCCGGCGTGGCACGCGTTCACGTCGTTCCTCTTCGGCCGGCAGTGGCTGACTGCGAGCCTGTGGCAGGACTGGTATGGCATCGTCCCGCTCTTCGTCGGGTCGCTGATGGTCTCGTTCGTGGCGCTGCTGCTGGCGGTGCCGCTTGGCGTCGGCGCCGCGATCTACGTCAACCAAATCGCCTCCTCGCGCGAGCAGAAGCTCATCAAGCCGGGCATCGAGTTCATCTCGGCGTTTCCCTCCGTCGTGCTCGGCTTCTTCGGGATCGCCGTGCTGGGCCAGGCGCTCCGGGCACTGTCCGAGGTGTCCTGGCTCTCGTGGGTGCCGGGTTTCCCGTATGCGGAGCGGCTGAACGTCCTGACCGCGGGCTGCCTGCTTGCGCTGATCGCGGTCCCGACGATTTTCACGCTGGCGGAGGATGCGCTGAACAACGTCCCGCGCGCCTTCAAGGAGGCGTCGTTCGCGCTCGGCGCCTCGCGCCTGCAGACGATCCTGAAGATCATCGTGCCGGCCTCGCTTTCGGGGATCATCTCGGCCGTGCTCCTCGGCCTCGGCCGCGTGATCGGGGAGACGATGGTCGTGCTGCTCTGCGCCGGGAACCGCATCGCGATCCCCGATTTCACCCAGGGCCTCGCGGTTTTCACCGACCCGGTGCACACCATGACGGGCATCATCGCGCAGGAAATGGGCGAGGTCGTGCGCGGCAGCATCCACTACCGGGCGCTCTTCGTGGTCGGGCTCGCGCTCTTCGTGCTGTCCTTGATTATCAACTACGTCGCCCAGGGCATCGTCCGGAAATACCGGATCTCCATCGGATGAACCCGGCCGCGAAATCCTCCCCGTCATGAGCGCGCCCGGGCATGTCTTTCAGACGCGGCACGGCGCCGCCCAGCGCTGGGAGCGCGGGGTCTTCTGGGGCTTCCGGCTCGCGACCTATTTCGTGCTGCTGTGCGGCGCGACGGTGCTGCTGAACATCGTGTTCAAGGGCGCGGGCACGGTGTTCCAGGCGCAGGCGCCGTTCGTCAACCTGACCTTCCTCACCGAGGCGCCCGAGTCGCTCTACATTTTCGAATACGAGGGGAAGAAGCACCAGATGGGCGACCGCGAGTTCCGCGCGTTCAAGGCGCAGCACCCCGGCGCGGAGAAGGTCGCGACCGAGAGCTATGTCTACTCGGCCGGCGGCATCTGGCCCTGCATCGTCGGCACCGTGCTGCTTGTCGTCGGCTCCATGGCGATCGCGCTCGCCCTCGGCGTGAGCGCGGCGATTTACCTCAACGAATACGCGCTCGACGGGCGCTTCATCCGCTTCGTGCGGCTCGCCATCCTCAACCTCGCGGGTGTCCCGTCGATCGTCTTCGGTCTCTTCGGCTTCGGCATGTTCGTGATTTTCTTCGGTTGGAACGTCTCGCTGCTCGCGGGCTGGTTCACGCTCGCGTTCATGGTGCTGCCCGTGGTGATCACCGCGAGCGAGGAGTCGCTCAAGGCGGTGCCGAAGGGCTTCCGCGAAGGGTCACTCGCGCTCGGCGCCACGAAATGGCAGACGATCTGGAAGAACGTGCTGCCCTACGCGCTGCCGGGCATTCTCACCTCCTCGATCCTCGGCATCGCCCGCGTCGCCGGGGAGACCGCGCCGATTATGTTCACCGCGGCCTATGTCGTCCGCGACAAGCTGCCCTGGGAGGTGGCGCGCGCGAGCGACTTCTTCTTCCAGGGCGTGATGGCGCTGCCCTACCACATCTACGTCGTCAGTTCAAAGATTCCGCAGAACGACTACACCGAACGCGTGCAATACGGCACCGCCTTCGTCTTCCTCGGCATCGTCGCGCTGATCGCGACCGCCTCGATCGTTCTCCGCAATCGCCTGCGCAACCGCTACAAATGGTAACCGCCGAAACCGTGCTCATGGAACCTCGTCCGCCCGTGCCCCATGCCCGCCCCCCGACGGCAGGCCTGTCCGCGTCACCCGCCTCCGCCGGCGCCTCGCGCCCTCCCGCGCACGTGATCGTCGAGATCGCGCATCTCGATTTCTACTACGGCGCGACCCAGGCGTTGCGCGACATCACGCTGAACATCGATGCGAAGAAGGTGACGGCCTTCATCGGCCCCTCCGGCTGCGGCAAGTCCACGCTGCTCCGCTGTCTCAACCGCATGAACGATCTGATCGAGGGCACGCGGGTCGACCGCGGCTCGATCAAGATCCACGGCGTCGACATCTACCAGCCCGACGTCGACGCGATCGAACTGCGCAAGCGCGTCGGCATGGTGTTCCAGAAGTCGAATCCGTTTCCCAAGTCGATCTACGAGAACATCACCTACGGCCTCCGCCTGCAGGGGCAGCGCGACAAGGCGCGGCTCGAGGAGGTCGTGGAAAAATCCCTCCGCGGCGCCGCGCTCTGGGACGAGGTGAAGGACCGCCTCCACGAGAGCGGCCTCGGCCTCTCCGGCGGTCAGCAGCAGCGGCTGTGCATCGCGCGCGCCATCGCGGTCGAGCCCGAGATCATCCTGATGGACGAGCCCTGTTCCGCGCTCGATCCCGTCGCGACCGCGAAGATCGAGGAGCTGATCCAGGACCTGCGTTCCCGCTTCACGATCATCATCGTCACGCACAACATGCAGCAGGCCGCGCGGGTCTCCGAGCGCACGGCGTTCTTCTACCTCGGAAAGCTGATTGAATACGCGGACACCCGCGACATTTTCACCAACCCGGCCAACGCGCAGACCGAGGCCTACGTCTCCGGCCGTTTCGGCTGATCGCCATGACCCACTACGACACCGAACTCTCCAAGCTGAAGGACAGCCTGCTCGCGATGGCCAGCCACGCCGAATCGGCTGTCACGCGCGCCATGCGCGCCCTCGTCGAGCGTGACGACGCGCTCGCCCGCCAGGTCGAGGAGGACGACAACGTGCTCGATCGGTTCGAGATCGAGATCGACGACCTCGCGATCCACCTCCTCGCCAAGGCGCCGCTCGCCACCGAGCTCCGCCTCATCACCGTCGCGATGAAGATCTCCCAGAATCTCGAACGCGTGGGCGACGAGGCGGTGACCATTTCCCGCCGGGCCATCGATCTCAACACCGAGCCCCAGCTCAAGCCCTACGTCGATCTGCCGCGGATGGCGACGATGTCGCTCGAGATGCTGCGCGAGGCGCTGACGGCGTTCGTCAACCGCGAGCCGGAGCGCGCGCGGGCCGTGGTGCCGCGCGACCAGGACGTCGACGATCTCAACCGCCAGCTCCACCGCGAACTCTCCAGCTACATGGTCGAGCGGCCGACGACGATCACGCGCTGTTTGCGCCTGATGGTGATCTCCAAGGCGATTGAGCGCATCGCCGACCATGCGACGAACATCGCGGAGGAGGTCGTCTATCTTTACGAGGCGAAGGACATCCGGCACTCCGACCAGAAACGAGCATGAAACCGAAAATCCTGGTCGTGGACGACGAGCCCGACGCCCTCGAGGTGCTGGGCTTCAAGCTGAAGGAGGCCGGTTACGTGCCGCTTTTCGCCAAGGACGGCGCGCGCGCGCTCACCACCGCGCGTGACGAGCACCCGGCCCTGATCGTGCTCGACGTGATGCTCCCGGAGGTCGACGGCCTCGAGGTGTGCAAGATCCTCCGGCGCGATCCCGCGACCGCCACGATCCCGATCCTCATGCTCACCGCGCGCGCCGCCGAGATGGACCGCGTGCTCGGGCTCGAGCTCGGCGCGGACGACTACGTCACCAAGCCCTTCAGCCCGCGCGAGCTCGTGCTCCGGATCAAGAAGCTGCTCGCGCGCACCAAGGCCGCCGACGATCCGGTGACGCAGTTGCGCTTTGGTGGACTCGAGATCGACGTGCCGCGCCATGCCGTCACGGTCGGCGGGACGCCGGTCGACCTGACCGCGACGGAGTTCAAGCTCCTCGAGATCCTCGCGCGGCGGCGCGGGCGCGTGCAGACGCGCGAGCGGCTGCTGCAGGACGTGTGGGGCTACGAGAACCCGATCGACAGCCGCACGGTCGACACGCACATGCGGCGCCTGCGCGAGAAGATCGGTCCCGTCGCGGACTACCTCGAGACGATTCGCGGCGTGGGGTATCGCTTCAAGGCCGAGGAGTGAACTTTGTCCTCGTTTGTCGTCCCTCGAGCGCTCCGAATGAACGGATGAAATGAGCGCGCTGGAGATCCTGCTCCTCTTGTTGTCGATCGCCGCCGCGGCCGCCGCGTGGTGGCAGCGCGGCCAGTTGCGTGCGACCCGCGCGCGCCACGAACGCGAGTTGGCGGAGCAGCGCGCGCAGCGGGAGGCCGAGCTGGCGGCCCAGACGGAGCGCACCGCGGCGCTCTTCGATCGCATGGTGGAGGGCATCCTCGTCGTCGGACCCCTCGGGCGGATCCGGCTGGCCAACCGCGCCGCGGGCGAACTCTTCGGTTTCAAGCCGCCCGCCGCCGAACGCACCGTGCTCGAGGCGACGCGGCACCACGAGGTGGCCGCCCTGGTGGCGCGCCTCGAGCGGGAGCCGGAGGTGCTCAACCACGA
>CAZENI010000645.1:0-4562 GCA_964513055.1 uncultured Opitutus sp. | reverse complement strand
GCGCGAAATCTTCGCCTGTGAGCGGTGCGGCATTGCGCACGCCGCCGAAGCGGGCGCCCTCTCCCACCCGGTTGGTCTCGAAGCCTCCGTTCAAAAGATCGTCCACGCCGAGGCCGCGCGCGCCATCGCGGGAGCCACGATCCGGACCGCCTCGCTCCCGGCCGGCCTGACGCCGCTGTTCATCGGTCCCGCGCGCCTGCGGATCGCCGCGCTGGGTGTTCCCAGCATTGTTAGCGACCTGGCTGCCACCGCCCTGGCCGCCCGCGCTGCCCGGTTGTTGGCCCTGTCCTTCCTGGCCCTGGCCCTCCTGTCCCTGGCCCTGGCCTTCGCCGGGCTGCTGGCCCTCGCCTTTTTGCGCCTGGCCTGACTTGCCCTGCTTCCCCGCCCCCTGTTTGCCGCCTTTCTGATTGTTGCTGGCGACCTGCTTTCCGCGGTCGCCCTGCTTGCCTGATTCCGCGCCCTCGCGGCCACCCTGCCCCGGTTGGCCGGGCTGGTCACCCTCGGCGCCCGGTTCCTGGCCGGGTTGGCCCGGCTGCTGCCCACGTTGACCGGGTTGCGGCTGGTTGCCGGCCTGCCGGGTGTCGCGTTGTCCGGGCTGCTGGCCGGGTTGTTCACCCGCCTGCTGCTGCTCACCGGCCTGTCCGCCTGCCTGCGCGATCTCTCGCTGCAACTGATCGGTCAGTTGATCCAATTCCGAACGCGCCAGCCGCAACTGCTCGGCGTCGTCGCCCAGCACGTTCTCGGCCGCGCGCTCAACGCCGCGCTTGAGCTCGTCAATCTCGCCGCGGGCGCGCTGGCCGGCCTGCCGCGCCTGCGGCAGATAGCCTTCGCGCAACATGTCGCGCGTCACGTCGAGCGCCTTGCCGCCGCCCTCGCGCTCCGAGGTTTTCTGCATGCGATCGTAGAGATCACGCGTCATTCGGCCGCTGTTGAGCAGTTCGTCGCGCGCCTGCTTCACCGCGGACGCGTCGTCCTGTGACACCTTGCGGATGCTGTCGTAGAGCTGGCGCGAGAGCAGCGGCTCGGTGTTCTCCGCCTGCTCGGAAACCTGCGTGGCGCGATCGACGAGCTTGTTCATGCGCTCCTTCTGCTCTTCGAGCTTGTCGAGCATCTCCTTGCGCTCGTCGGAATCGCTGAGCGACTTGCGCTGCTGCGGCTGCTGGCCGTTGGCGAGCTGGTCGATCTTCTGCGCGACCTCCTCCTGCTGTTTCGAAAGTTCACGCGCTTCGTTGCGCATCTCGCGGAGGTCCTCGGCAAACTGGCTCGAGTTCTGTTTGCGCATCTCGTCGCGCATCTCCTGCAACTGCCGCTGCGCGCGCGTGCCGGAGGCCAGCGCCTGGGAAACGGATCCATCCGCGGTCGCGTCGGCCGCCTTCTGGATGTCCTCGCGCGTCTGATCGAGCTGCTGGCGCTGCTGCGACATGCTCGACTGGTTCTCGGCGCGATCCATCCGCTGGCGGACCTCGTCGGCATCGGCGAGCATCTGGCGCTGCTCTTCCTCGAGGCGCTTGAGGCGGCGCTTGATGTCCTCCTTCTGCTCCTCGGTCTTCGCCTCCTGCAACGCGGTCTGGAGCTCCTTCAGGCGCTCGTTGATGTCGTTCTGCCGGCGCGCGAGTTCCTGCAGGCGGTTCATCACCGCCAGTTGCTCGGTGCGCTCGCGGTTCTGCGGCGCCTTCGCCTGGCGCTGCGTCTCGTAGCGGTTCTCCGCCTGCTTGAGGTCGAGCTGATCGATCTGGCGCTGGTTCGCCTGGCTGCCGCCCCCGCCGCCTTTCTTGCTGTTGCGGCGCGTGACGTTGGTCTCGCGCGCCTGCAGCTTGAGCAGCGACTGATAGGCCGCCTGCTCGGCGGGCAGCGCCTGCGCCAGCGGGCCGGGCGTCTTGGCCGCATCCTTCAGCTTCTCAATCGCCTTCTCCATCTCCTGCGTGACGGATTTCCACTGCGCCTGCTGCCGCGGCGCACGCGCCTCCTCGGCCGCCTCGGTGGCCTGCGCGAGCGCCTGCTCCTGCGACTCGAGCACGACCTTGGCGTCGTCCGCATACTTCGGCTTCGCGCCCTCGCGCTGGAGCTTCCAGGTCGCGTTGATGATTTGTTTCTGCAGTTCGGTGAGCTTCCGCGCCTGGTTGCCCTGGCCGCCCGGCGGCGCGTCGTCCTCGCCCGACTCCATGTTCTGGCTCTCGCGGAAAATCTCATCGAACGGCCGCACCTCCGCGAAGTAGAGATCGCCGTTCGTGCGGCGCAGCTTGCCGTCCGGCCCGATGTCGTCGGCCCAGACATACCACGAAACGAGGTCGTCCGGTTTCGCCCCGAGTTCCTCCAGCCGCAGCAGGTGCGCGAAACTCCGCTTCTCCTTCGCGGCGCCGTCCTTGCCCAGCTCGATGAACTTCGGTTCGGCTCCAGCAAGTGAATACGCCAAGCCGTAGGCCGGCGTGCCGAAATCGTCCCAGACCGTGCCGTCGAACGGCACTTCCTCGAGCGCCGACGGCCGCACGTCGCCGCGCGGCGAGGCCAGCCGCAGCTCCGGCGGCCGGTTCAACTGCACGTCGATCACGAACGGCGCCGCGACCTTGTTCGCGCGGCCCTCCGCGTCGACGAGCTGCAGCTCGTAGCTCTGGCTCTTTTCCGGCACGTGCCCGGTCAGCGTCGCGACCGCCTGGTCTGGCGAGACCGTGAGTGGGATCGTGGTCTTCTTGTCCCGCGAGACGAGCTTTGCCGTTTTCACGGGCTTGTTGAGCTGCAGCGAAAAATCGAGCTTCGTGCCCTCCACCGCGCTGACGCGCCGGGTGTCCTCGATGCGTTTCGGCGCGAGCTTCGTGTAGTCGGGAAACGTCAGCGCGACGTCCGAGCGCAGGAGCTTCGGGTGCTCGAACACCGTGACCTTGAAGTCCCGCGTGCGCTCGCCGCGGTATTCGAGGTGGTAGCTGAAATCGGCCGCAACCTCCGTGACGCTGCCGCCGAACACCGGGTCGGCGAGGCTCTTCACGAGCGGGACGGTGCGGGGCGTCGCGCCGCTTTCACGGACGACGAGGCTGACGCTGGGCGGCAGGGCGCCGCCGAAGCGCGCGAGGACCACGAGACTGTCGCCCTTCTCCACGCTGGTGTCGCCGGGATTCACCGACACGCCGTCCGAGCCGACCCAGCGCGGCGTCTCGCCGTGGATCTTCGCGACGCGCAGGTTCGACAGCGCGAGGCCGAACAGCACGAGGGCGAAGAGATGGATCGCCTGGCCCGCCAGCAGCCGCTTGCCCGGCACGATGTCGCGCCAGTCCTGCTCCTGACTGCGCGCCGTGGCTTCCTGCAGCACGCGATATTGGAGGTAGCCCTGCTCCTGCGTGCGGTCCTGCTGCTGCTGGACCGCGGTGAGCAACACGCCATTCAGGTCCGGATGCTTCGCCTCGATCTTGCGCGCGATCCAGCGCAGGTCCGGCGCCTTCATGAAATGCAGCAGCAGCACCGCGGTCGCGGCGCCGGCGGCCAGCGCCAGCAGGAGCGGCAGTGTGAGGGGCGAGACGTAACCGGTGGCGCGCTGCACCCACACCACGCCGACCGTGACGAGCGCCGCGATCGCCCAGCACGCCGACAGCTTGCGCCAGAAGGCCATCCACTGATAGCGGCGGACCACGCGCTGCAGCCGGTTCTTCAGGAAATCATCGTTCATGTTGCCGCCTCCTCAGTTTGCAGGGTCGAGCGCCGCGCAGTCCAACCCGCGAGCGCCGACTCCACCAGTAACACGGCGAGTGTCGCCGCAATGAACCACCGCCAAAGTTTCTGCCGGTTCTCCGCCTCCAGCCCCTGCAGGATCGTCTTGTTCTCCCCAGGCGCCTTCACCTCCGTCGTGCTCCGCGCCACGGGCAGGCCGAGTTGCTCCAGTTCGTCGGCGGCCAGCGGCGCCGTGCGGCTCTCGTTGGCATCGAGGTTCACCGCGAATCGCTGCGGCCGCACGCCGCCCGTCAGCTCGTAAATCCCTGGCAGCGCCGTCTGCGCAAACACCCCCGCGCCACCCGCCAGCGCCTCGCTCGCCCCGCCTGGCGTCCGGACCGCGTTCGCCGCGCCCTCCGCCGGCAGCGCGACCGTGTCGCCCACGGCAAACTGCGTCGCGAAACTCGCCACGCCGCCCGCCTGCTCGAGCAGCGACCACAGCAGCGGCACGAACTTCGACGACACCGCCAACTGGCTGTCCTCAGGCTGCCAGCCGCTCGCGAGCAGATAGATCCGCCCCTTGCCCGCGGGGATGTCCACCAGCGCCGGATCGCCCGAGTCGAACTTCGCCACCACCCGCGCGCCCGTCAGGCCGGACGCGTCGAACCGCCGGTATTTCCAGAAATGGATCTTCGTGAAATCGCTGTAGCGCGGATCCGCAAACGGCGCGAACAACGGGTGCTGAAAGTCGATCTCCGTGAACATCGTGTAGTTCGTCGGCCGCGCCTCGTCGATCCGCACCGGCTCGCGTCCCAGCAGCGCGCCGATCATCGCGCCCATCGCCGCGTCGGCCTTGCGCGGCACGACCACGACGGTCTTGCCCTCAATCACCTGCTGCCGCAACGCCGCCGCCGTGTCGGTCGACA
>CAZENI010000644.1:0-4573 GCA_964513055.1 uncultured Opitutus sp. | reverse complement strand
ATCGAGCGAGAGGCGTCCTTTTTCGACCAGCGCGAGCAGACCGAGCGCGCTGACGGGTTGCTGATCGAGCCCGCTTGAAAGAGCGTGGCGGTGGTCACCGGCGTCTTGCCGGTTGCGTCGGTGAATCCGTAGCCCTGTGCCTTCACGATGGCGCCGTCCTGGATGACCGCGAGGGAAAGCCCATGGATCTTCCGTTTTGCCATGAGTGCGGCCACCGTGTCGTCGACTGAATCGGCGTGGGCCGTCAGCCCAACCGTGACAAATGCGAGCAGGAAAAGGCGATGGAGCGATTGCATGCCGGGGGTGGGGAGGTGACCCGACCCCAGCAGAAATCGCGTCGGCGACAAACCGAAAGGAACCGATGGCCTAAGCTCCCGGCGCGCCGATCCGGCAACTATGGGCGCTGAAGCCGGCGCCGAAGCTCACCAGCCAGAAATCCCCGGCGGCGTCCGGCGGCCCCTCCTTCAACGTCTCCTCGAGCGCGAAGAGCACGGACGGGCTGCTCATGTTGCCGTAGTCCCGGAGCACGCGCACGCTGGCCGCGAGCGAGTGCGGCGCGACGACCGGCGCGAGGGCCTCGAGCACGTCGCGTCCGCCCGTGTGCGCCACGACGCGCGCGACGGGCCTGTCGCGGCGCTCGCTCCAGAGTTTCGCCACGGCGCCGGCGGCGAGCTCGGGAACCGAGCGATGGAGGAGGTTGCGCAGCTTTCCTTCGCGTTGCTCGAAGCGCAGCTTGTCGCGATCGGCCGGGATGTGCGCCGTATCGAAATCGAACGCACGCAGCGCCGGCCCGGCGCGCGGCGGCTCGCTCCGCCAGATCGTCGCCGCCGCGCCGTCGCTGAACAGGCACGCGCTGATGATCACGCCCGGATCGTCGTCGAGGTAGAACGCCGCCGAGCACATCTCCACGGCGATGCAGGCGACGACCGCGCCGGGCTGCGACGCGACGATGTGACTCGCGGCGCGCAAGGTCGGAATGGCCGCGCCGCAGCCGAGGCCGACCAGATCCTGCAGGAAGGCGTTCGGGCGCAGTCCGAGTTGTTCCGCGACGTAGCTGCTGAGGCCGGGGCACAGGTAGCCCGTGCAGGTGCAGATCAGCAGCGCATCGATCTCCCCGGGGCGGAGGCCGGCGCGCTCGAGCGCCGCGCCCAGCGCGCGCCCGGCGAGGCGCGGGGCCTCGGCGCGGAAGGCCGCGTTCAACGCGTCCGAGCCGAGGTCGAAGACGTTGGCGATTTCGGGCATCGCGAAGTGCCGCCGCGCGATGCCGTGGTCTCCCTTCAGGATGGTGTGGAGGATGAGCATCGAGCGCTTTTTCAGCCGCTGGCGCAGGTTGGAGGACTGCGCGATTTCCCAGCAATCGGCTTGGGTGTAGGCCGCGTCGGGAACGGCGGTGGCGAGGGCGTGCAGGAACATGCGGGCGGGGAAAGTCAGTGGAGCGTGGCGTAAAGCGGACCGAACGGCAGCAGGCGCGCGCGGCCGAGGGCGGCGAACCAGCGCTGGCGGCGGGGCGCGAGGAGGAAGGGATGCAGCAGCCCGGCGGAAGCCAGGCGCATGCGGAACCGACCGCGGATCGCGCGGTGGGTTGCGCGGCGGGCGGCCGCCCACGTGCATTCGCCGTGCGCATACGCGAGCAACGGCGACAGCGCCGCCTCCGCGCTCTGGAAGGCCATCGCCATGCCGTTGCCCGTGAACGGCGGGATCATCGCGCTCGCATCGCCAAGGCACAGGTCGGGCGTCGGGCGCACGCGCGGGTCGAACTCGAGCGCGGCCACCGCGCAGAAACTGCCGGCGTCCAGCTCCGCGGCCGCCAGTCGGGATGCGACGGACGAGAGCCCCGCGGCGGTGAGATAACCGAGGAGCAAGGCGGGGCCGCGCCCGCTGACCTCGCGCCGGCGAAAAAGTCCGCACACGTTGATCGCCCCATCCTCCACGCGCGCCAGTCCCACATAGGCGTCCGTGCCGAGGTGCATCTCGAGGTCGCGCACGAGCGCGAGTCCGCGGACGTGGACCTTCAACCCCAGCCAGCGCGGCTCTGCGGCGCGCCGGCGCCCGGTGGCCAGCACCCGCCCGGGGCGCGTCGACAGATCGAGCATCCGCGAATGCGTGCGCAGTTCGCCCCCCGCCGCCTGAAACGCCTGCGCGAGGCGGGCGTCGAGCACATGGCGGCTGAGCCCCAGCGCCGGCGCCGGCAGGCGCTGCACCTGCGGCGCAGCGCCCGCGATCGACCACGCCACGGCGTCGTGCTTCAGGGCGCCACGCAGGGCCGGTTCCAGGCCCAGGCGGTCGATGGTGACCGCCGAGAGACCGGTGATGAACTCGCCGCATACACGATGGCGCGGATAACTTCCGGCCTCGTGCAGCGTCACTGCGACGCCCGCCCGCGCCAGGGCGTGCCCGAGCGAGAGTCCGGCGAGGCCGCCGCCGATGATCTCGAGGGGAAGCGGGGCGTTCATCGTTTCACTCGCGGCGAATCGCGAGCATCCGATAGGCGCCCAGCCAGGTCGTGGAACAGCGGACTTCCCAGTCCGGTGCGAGCAGACCGAGCGCGCGGGGAAGTTCGTCGTCCCGAAAACCCGCGGCGATGCTGACGTGGCCGTCGTGCAGTGACACATGGTTGGCGCCGAGCAGCGCGCCGAAGACCCGGAAGAGAAACTGGGAAACGCGGCGCCGCGCCGGCTCACAGGCGACGACCACGCGGGCGCGGGGTTGGATCGCCCGGCCGAGGGCGGCGAGGTCGGCGGCCGAGAACTGATGAAAGATCAAGTTGCCGACCACGGCGGGATAGTTCGCGTAACCGGCGAAGGTGCGGAGGTCGGCCACATGCCAGTCGCGCTCCGCCGGCCAGTCGGCAGGGCGAGGCCAGAGATCGAGTCCGTCGAGGAGCACGCCGCGGCGCGTGAGGCGGAGGCCGAGTTCACCCGTGCCGGCGCCGACCTCGAGCGCGCGCTCGCCCCGGCGCAGGAGTGGCGGCACCGTGCGGGCGATCCAGCGGTGCGTGCCGAGAATCCGGTTGGTCAGCCGCAGGTCCCGTCGATTGTGCAGGGCGTCGGGGTGATCATGCGGGAGGGAGTCGAGCAACTCAGGCTGAAGGGAACGATGCATGCGGAAGGTCGGTGGGCGCGGCGGCGATCCGCAGATTTTCGCAACGAAGGTTGCCCGGCCCGTCGAACCTGTCCAGAGTCCGGGTCACATTCCCATGAGTCTTGCCGCGCAGCCTGCCGATACTCCCGACACGCCGTCCACTCCCGCCGTGCCGGATCGCCCCGTGGATTTGATCGCCGAGGCCGCCAGCAATTTTCCGCACCGCCCCTCGTGGGACGAGTATTTCATGGCGACCGCGGTGTTGATCGCCTCGCGCTCGAACTGCGAGCGCCTGCACGTCGGCTGCATCATCGTGACCGGAGGCGAGCGGAAGAACCGCCTCGTCGCCGCGGGCTACAACGGCTTCCTGCCCGGCACGCCGCACGTCTCGCGGCTGCGCGACGGCCACGAGGAGGCCACGGTGCATGCGGAACAGAATGCCGTCGCCGATGCCGCCCGCCGTGGGAGTTCCGTGGACGGTTGCGTGGCCTACGTGACGCACTATCCGTGCATCAACTGCGCGAAGATCCTCGCGGCCGCCGGCATCGCGGAGATCCGCTACCGCGCCGACTACCGCAACGATCCGCTGGTCGCGCCGCTGCTGGCGGACGCCGGTGTGCGCGTGTTGAAACTCTGAGGACGCCCGGCCCCGCACCACGGCGATGAGGGAACGACGCAAAGTCTCGCGCGACACGCTGGCCGGCTCGTTGCTGCTCGCGCATCCGTCGATGAAGGATCCGAATTTCCGGCGCAGCGTCGTGCTGATGTCGGCGCACAACGCCGAGGGCGCGATGGGTGTCGTGCTCAACCGGCCGCTCGGCAAGCGGCTCGGCGAACTGAGCGGCGATTTCGCGCTCGGGCCGCTGGCGGGCGTGCCGCTGTTCACCGGCGGGCCGGTGCAGACGGAGCAGCTCGTGCTTGCGGCGTGGCAGACGCGTGATGACGGCTTCCGGCTGCATTTCGGCATCGAACCCGACAAGGCGATTCAGTTGCTCGAGGAAGAGGGGACGCACGTGCGCGGCTTCCTCGGTTACTCGGGCTGGTCCGCCGGGCAGTTGGAGAACGAGATGCAGCAGCACACCTGGGTCGTGGTCGACGTGCCGGAGGACTTGCTGACGCAGTCCCAGGACGAGGGGCTCTGGCGGACGGTGCTGGGCCGCGAAGGCGCCGAGTGGCGGCTGCTCGCCGGCGAGCCGGAAGACCCGGCGGCGAACTGAGTTGGGTCTCTCTGCGATCGTCGGCGGAGCCGTCTGCGGAAACGAACAAGTATCCGCCGAACTATTCCGTTGACAGGGGTGGGACCGGGCTATGCTTTTGCACCTTTTATGAAAGTTGTTTCCTCCATCAAATCGGCCAAGAAGCGTCACCCGGCGTGCCAGGTGGTTCGTCGCAAAGGCAAGATTTACGTCATCAACAAGGTCGAGCCGCGTTACAAGGCGCGCCAAGGCTAACTCCATTTTACCGCGATGAAAGCCGAAGGACATCCTACTCT
>CAZENI010000643.1:0-4579 GCA_964513055.1 uncultured Opitutus sp. | reverse complement strand
CCGGCAACGTGAGGCGCATTGGCGCGACAAGCCGGATCGAGGCCGGGGCACGGTGTGCCTGCCGGAGATGCGCCGGGCGCGGGTCGGGCTGTGCGTGGCGACGCAGCTCGCGCGGCTCGAACACGACGCCTTCAGCCCGGTCTTCGGCTGGCGCTCGCCGGCGCAGGCCTGGGCGATGACGCAGGCGCAGCTCGCCTGGTATCGCGCGATGGAGGAGGCGGGCGAGTTGGTGGCGATCCGCGATGCAGCGGGGATGGAGGCGCACCTCGCACGTTGGACGGCGGCCGACGACGCGGCGGCGGCGCAGTTGCCGATTGGATACCTCCGCAGCCTCGAAGGGGCCGACTCGTTGATTTCGCTCACGCACCTCGAGCGCGCGGTGGCGGACGGATTGCGTGCGATCGGGCCGGCGCACTACGGGCCCGGCGTGTATGCGCAGGGCACGAGCACGGAGGGACCGTTTCCGGAGCGGGGGCTCGAATTGCTGCGAGTCGCGGATGAGCTCGGACTGGTCCTTGATATCACCCATTTGAGCGACGACTGCTTCTGGCAGGCGATGAAGTTCTATCGCGGCCCGATTTGGGCGAGTCATCACAACGCCCGGGCGCTGGTGCCGCACCAGCGGCAGCTCGCGGACGAGCAGTTCCGCGCGCTGGTCGGGCGCGGGGCGGTGGTGGGCGTCGCGCTCGATGCCTGGATGATCGTGCCGGGCTGGGAGCGGGGAAAGACGACGCCGCAGTCGGCGAACGTGCGGCTGGAGAGTCTCGTCGCCCATATCGACCACTATTGCCAACTGGCGGGCAATGCGCGGCACGTGGGCCTTGGCACGGATCTCGACGGGGCGTTCGGCACGGAGCAGACGCCGCAGGATGTGCAGTCGATCGCAGACCTGCGGCGGCTGCCGGAGTTGCTGCGAGCGCGCGGGTATGCGGCGGCGGACATCGAGGGCGTGATGCACGGGAATTTCGTGCGGTTCCTGCGGGGCGCGCTGAAGTAGGCGACCACGGATTGCACGGATGACACGGATGGGGAACTTTCGATCAGGTCAGGTCCGTCCGCCGGTTCGATATCCGTGGAATCCGTGGTTGGTCGTCCTTTGGATTGTCTCCGTGCTGGCGATGAACTCTCGTGCGGCGGACTTCTCGGCGCGCCTGCAGCGCGGCCAGGAAATCTATGCGCGCAACTGCGTCGCGTGCCACCAACTCGGCGGCGAGGGCGTCGCGGGCGTGTTTCCGCCGTTGGCGAAGTCGGACTACCTCGCCGCCGATCTCGCGCGCAGCCTGCGCGCGGTGCTCCGAGCCGCGACGCGGCCGGGAAATACCAGGCGCACGTCCACACCGTGCTCGCGGGGCTCGGCCGGCCGATCGACCTGCACCCCAGCGGCCGCGGGAAAGTCTATATCGTCGAACACTCGCGCGGAACGAACCAAGCCGCGCCGCAGCAGTTGCCGGGGCGGATTCTGGAACTGGCAGTGAAGACGCCGTAGATTCGTTTTTTAGACAGAATGAACAGAATGGATAGAATGGTTCAGGACCAAGGCGGCCGGGCCTTCATTTGGTCCATTCTGTTCATTCTGTCCAAAGTCTGAGGGTCGGCTCCGGGGCGGGATTGACGCCGCGGTGGCGGTCGGCAGCGTGACGTCGCGCTTCGTTTTCACCCCTTGCCCCGTGTCCCCGCGGGGCGCGTGGCGCCGGTCCTGACCTTTCACCCCAACTCCGCGGATTATGAAACCCCGTCCGATTGTCGTGTCGTCGCTCGCCTTGCTGCTGACCGCCCGTCTGTGCGCGCAGGCGGCGGCGCCCGTCCCGGCGCCGAAACCCGAGAGCAAGCAGGACGTGATCGAACTCAGCCCGTTCACGGTGAACACGAGCGGCGATCTCGGCTACGCCGCCGAGAACACCCTGGCGGGCAGCCGGCTGAACACGAAGCTCCGCGACACGGCGAGCTCGGTGTCGGTGTTCACGAAGGAGTTTCTCGACGACCTCGCGATCACCGACCTGTCGCAGTTGCTGGAATACACGGTGAACTCGGAGATGGACACGAACTCGCAGGGCGCGTCGTCCGAGCAGAACCGGATCATCGGCGGCCACGCGCTGTTCGCCGGCATCCAGATTCGCGGGATGCTCGCGAGCATCGGGATGGACTACTTCACGAGCATCACGCCGACCGATCCGTATCGCGTCGGTCGCTACGAGGACGCGCGCGGGCCGAACAGCATCCTCTTCGGCATCGGCGCGCCGGGCGGCCTGCTCAACCAGTCGTCGAAGATCGCCGAGACGCACCGCGACACCGGCGCGATCCGCTACGGCATGGGCTCGTGGTCCCGGAGCCGGCTCGAGGTCGATGCGAACCGGGTGCTGATCAAGAACAAACTCGCGCTCTCGCTCGCGGCGCTGCACCAGGAAGCCGATGGCTGGCGCGCGTTCGACTCGCAGGACAAGCAGCGCGCCTTCGGCTCCGTCACCTACCGGCCGGTGCGCGCGCTCACCATCACGGCGATGGGCGAGGTCGGCCGGGACATCACGTCGATCGTGCGCTCGTTCGGCGACGCCGAGCAGGTGCTCGCGTGGTATGACAACCGGCAGGCGGCCGGCGTGGGCGCGGTGACGTTCACGCCGAACAACACCGTGCCGACCGCGGCGATGCAGGCGCTCGGGGTCGTCGGGCGCGACGGCGCGGTCGGCGGCACGAACCACCGGCTCATCTTCATCGAGAACGACCGCACGGTCTTCGATGCGATCGGCACGTATTTCACCGGCAGTTACAACAATGCCGCCGTGCGCGCGCCCGACGGCACGCGCGGGGTGACGGTGGCGGGCGCATTGCGGATACGCGATCCGCAGTTCTATCCGATGAACGGCAACGCCGTCGGCCCGGGCATGTTTCGCGATCAGGATCTCCGCAACTTCACCGTGACGGCCGACTGGCAGCCGACGCGGAACCTGATCTTCAATCTCGCGCACAACTACCAGGAGACGGAGGCCATCGTGAACGTGATGAACGGCACCTCGCCGATGCTGCGCGGCGAGGCGAACCGCACGCTCGGCGTCGGCGGTCCGCCGAACCCCTATGTGGGCCGGATGTATTTCGACGGCCCGTGGACGCGAGACATCCACTATGGCGACAGCCGCGAGTCGCGGCTCTCGGCCTCCTACCAGCTCGAGACCAAGTCGAAGTGGCTCGGCCGCCACCGGCTCGCGGCGTCGGGCTCGCTCGTCGATGTGAACGACCGGCGCGCGAACTCGTGGCTGGTCCTGGCGGGCCGGCCGTTCAACGCCGATCCGGCCAACGCCAACAACCGCGTGACGGTGCGGAATTATCTCACCGAAGGAGACCATGGCACGTATCGGACGGGCGACTGGCGGTCGCTGCCGGAGACGATCAATTTCCTGGGGCGCAGCTACAAGACGGCCTACGCCAACGTGGCCGCCGGCGGCGCCGACAACGGCGGCATGGTGCAGCGCATGAACTCGATCATGGGCGCGACGCAGAGCTTTTTCTTCGACGGCCGGTTGGTCACCACGTTCGGCTACCGTGAGGACAAGGTGAAGAACACGCAGCTTGGCTACACCAACGATCCGATTGCGGGCGATGTCGTGGTGATGGATCTCTCGAAAGGAAAGGTGAACTACTTCCTCGGCCAGACGCGCACAGCGGGGGTGGTTTATCACGTCTTCGACTGGCTGTCGGTGATCGCGAACAAGTCCTCGAATGTCGGCATCCCGCCGCTCGCGCGCACGGTCTTCCCCGACGGCAACCTGGGGCCGCTCTCAAAGGGCAAGGGGCAGGATTTCGGGCTCGGCTTCGATTTACTCGAGGGCCGACTGAATGCGCGCGTCGTCTATTTCACCGGGAGCGAGATGGGCCGGCTGACCGCGCCGGTGGCCAATGTGCTCGTGGCGGCGGACACGCGCATCATGGACGCGTTCGGCGGCGTATTGGTGGGAGCGGGACGCCCGTTCACGGCGACGACGTGGGCGCCGATCCGCAGCCGCTACACGCCGCCCGTTTCGTCGATCTCGTCGGACTTTGACTCCGAGGGCTACGAGGCGCGCGTGACCGCGAACCTCTCGCGGAACTGGCGGCTGGTCGCGAATTACTCCTACACGGAATCGGCGCGCGTCGACCTCGCGCGCGAGGCGATCGCGTTCTACGGCTTCAAGCAGAAGGATGCCGTGCTGCTCGCGCCGGGCGTGACGCAGGACAGCTCCGGGCGCTATGTGGTGAATCCCAGCGCGTTCGAGGCGGGCGGGGCGGTCGCGAAATGGGTCGAACTCGGCGGCATGGCGGCGGCGGCGAATCCCTCGACGCTCACGACCTCGACGGGCGCGACGATCGCCCAGGAGATTTTCGATCTGACCGACGTGCTCAACGACGAGCGCGAGCAGCAGCTCAAGAGCTGGGGCGTGCGGCCGCACAAGATCAGCCTGTTCACCGCCTACGATTTCCGGACGGGCCGGCTCGAGGGCTTCACGATCGGCGGCGGGTGGCGCTGGCGCAGCCCGAACGTGATCGGCTCGAACTCGCGGGGCGAAGAGATCCGCGGGAAGCCGATCACGTCGGCGGACATGATGCTGGG
>CAZENI010000642.1:0-4579 GCA_964513055.1 uncultured Opitutus sp. | reverse complement strand
TCCTCGCGGTCTGGCAGGAAACCCGCGCCCACCGTCTGACGCAGATGGTGTTTTGCGATCTCTCCACCCCAAAAACTCAAGCCCGCGGGCTCTCCGTTTACCAGGACGTCAAGGCGAAGCTCGTCGCGCTCGGCGTTCCGGCGGCGGAAATTCAGTTTATCCAGGATCACGATTCGGATGCGGCCAAATCCGCCCTCTTCAAGGATGTGCGGTCCGGCAAGGTGCGCATCCTCATGGGCTCCACCCAAAAAATGGGTGCGGGCACGAACGTGCAGGCGAAACTTGTGGCGTTGCATCACCTCGATGCCCCGTGGCGACCGGCGGACATCGAACAGCGCGAGGGCCGGATTCGGCGTCAGGGAAACAGCAACGCCACGGTGCGCATCCTGCGCTACGTGACTGAAGGCAGCTTCGACGCCTATTCCTGGCAGCTGCTCGAAACCAAGGCGAAGTTCATTGCGCAGGTGATGACGGGGCACTCGACGGCCCGAAGGATCGAAGACCTCGATTCTCCCGCCCTCACGTATGCCGAGGTGAAAGCGATCGCGTCGGGCAATCCGCTCGTGATCGAAAAGGCCAAAGTCGATTCCGAGGTGATGCGGCTGTCGCGACTGCGCGCGGAACATCAGGAGGCACAATACTCGGGTCGGAACCGGATACGAATGCACGAAAGCGACGTGGCGCGACTCGAGCGCCACGTCGCCGGCATGGAGCAGGATTTGAAGCTCCGCCGCGACACCAGCGGCGAGAAGTTCGAAATGACGGTCGATGGTCAGAAGTTCACGGAGCGGGCCAAGGCCGGGGCGGCCCTGATTTACGCGGTCGAAGACCACCGCACAGATCATCTCCTCGGTCGGCCGCAAACTGCCACGCTTGGCGAAGTCGGCGGTTTCAAAATCGAATTCCGCTCGACCAACGCCGACAAAATAAACCTGCGCGGCACAATGGAGTATCCCGCAAATGTGTCGCCGTCCCCCGTCGGCATTGTGAGCTCGTTGGAGCACGCGGTGCGCGGAATCGACGAGCAACTCGGTCGCTGCCGGGAAGACCTGGCTCGCGCCAAAAGCAATCTGGCGGAATTGACCGCGCTGTCGGGCAAAGATTTCGAGCATGAGGAACGTTATCGCGAACTGATCGCGCGGCAGGCTGAACTCGTGGCGAAACTCGATCTCACCAAGAATCAGGCGTCGAGTCAGCAGGCGGCCGAACCCACTGGAGAACTGGAGTCGAAACCGGAGACCAGCGAAACGGAGACACCCGCAGTTGAGCGCAAACCGGCTGAGCTGATGTCGCCGAAGGAATTCCGCGAGGCCGGGCTCGGGTCTGCAAACGATGTCGTAGTTCTCAGTGCCCTGCGCGAGCGCAAGCCCGTGTCGGCACTTGCGGTCGACGAATACAACCTGAAGCACGCGTTACCGCGCGGCTACCGCCGGGATGGCGACGTATTTTTGCCAGCGGGAATGAAAGTTCTTCCGTCCTTCCCAGAATCACACACCACAGCGAAGCCGGAATCAGACGACATTGAAAACAAGGTTCATCCCGCGCCGTTGCCACGTGTCACGCGGCGAAAGGTCACGGCCATGAAGATGTCCGCGTGACCCATCCGACCATGCCACTTACACCGGCGATGACCGACGAAGAGAGGTTGTCTCGCATCGGCGCCTTGCTGCGCAAGGCGGCCGTCCGCTATTGGGCGGCGATCGATTCCGGGGAGATTCCTCCTCCGCCCGAAATGGTCGAATCCGTCCGCGTGGCTCCGCCCGATGACGACGATGGCGACCGTGTTTTGCGCTACATCACACGCCATGGGGCGGCAGCACCAAAAGACATTCGGCTGGCGCTGGGTCTCTCCCGAGCGACGACGCAGCGACGGCTGGCGGGTTTGGCCCGTGAGGGGCGGATTGTAGCGAAGGGGAAAACCCACGCGTTACTTTATCTGCTGAACAACAAATCCGAGGGATTCTCGTAGTGGTGTTCTCAGCGGCTTGACCGGGACCCTCGGGCGCCTCGCCACACTGTCCGTCCGGGAATGTGCCCTGCGACCAGCACACAAAGCACAATTTGCCGAAAATCGGTCCTCACGGCATGGTCTCGGCCTACTCAACAGCCGTAGTTGGAGACAACCCCAATGCTGGCCCCGAAGATCAATGTCGAAGACGCCATGCGCCAAGTCGTGCGCACGGCAGGAGGACGCGTGCTCGCTGACTCCCTTCCCAAGGACCCGGGGTTCGACAACGCGGATTTCGTTTTCGACCAGGAAAAAGTGATCCTCGAACTAAAGTGCTTCGAGGACGACAACGTATTTTCAGAAGCAAACCGGACGAAGGCACGCGACCTCTGGACTCGCTGGTATCGAAAGCACCTCGTGGCCGGACCGGTCCCTAATGAATTCGACTGGAAAAAACTGTCACACACGCACCAGATCGAATTCATCGCGCTTCACACCCGGTCCATCCAAGGCGCCGTGCGCAAAGCGAACCGACAGATTCGCGAAACGAGGACGCATCTCGGTCTGACGGACTATCAGGGCATGCTCATGGCCGCCAACAACGGCATCACCTCAGTCCCGCCGCCATGGGTAATCGAAGGCATCCGCCTCAACGTGCGGCGCCATCATTACACCGAAATCAGGCATTTCATTTTCTTCACCGCCAACATGGTGGTCGCCGGCAGTGACCGTCGCACCGTGCATTTCCCGTGGATCAACTTCGACTTGCACGAAGACGGTTCCATGAACACCGACCTCACGGGTCGACTGGCGGCGGCCTGGCGCGAGCAACACCGGCGACTGCTCGGCGTCCCCCTAAAGGACGATCTTCCCCTCGCGCTCGGAGATTTTTTTAAGACGGCATTCGTCCCGCTCTAATCTGCACCGTGCTGCTTGCCGTCGCCCAATGCGGAGCGCGACGGCAGCCAGCGGTGAGGCGTCGCCGCGAGCGCCGCGATCCTATTCAACCAATCAACTCCCACGCTTCCAGCGCGCGGGCGACGCGGCGGCGCGTCCGGCCGAATTTTTCCTCCGCATCCGCGACGCCGGCATACGGCTCGATTTTCTGCCACAGCGCGATCAGCTCCCGACGGGAGCGGCACTCGCCGGAAAATTGGAGCCGCAACGCGGCCACTTCGGGCGAGGAGCAGCCTTCGCGGATGCACAGCCCGGCCGTTGCCAGCGCGAGGCTCATCTTCGACTCGGTGAGCCCTTCGTCGATCCGCCGCCGCTGAACCTGCGCCACAATCCCGATCGCGAACGAAATTTCCGGGACCGCCCGGAGCGCGAACTCGCGGCCCTCCTTCGCCCGCTTTCCGCCGGCACCCTGCGTCAACAGGTCGGTGATCGCGCGCAGGCTTTCGCCCTGCATCCACGCGCGCGTCGCGTCGAGACTCAGTGCGTCGAAGAGCGACAACTGCGCGTCGTCGGCTTCGAGATACCGGGCGAGGCGATAGCCGAGCGCGTCGGGGAGCAAAGCCTGATGCTGCTTCAGCCAGGCGAAAAACCATTCCACCAAGCCCGCCAGCTCGGCAGGGGGTTCCTCCGCCGCCAATGTGGCGTCGATCGCTTGCACGAAGGGCACCGAGACACCGGCCAGGCTGGCGATCTCAGTGCGCCAGTCGGCGGCTTCGCCGCCCATCGCATCGCGGGCGGCGATGGCCGCCGTCATTTTCTGTTCAAAAGCCGCCTTCTGCGGGGCGGTTTGCGCCTGAAAGGCGCCGAATGATCGCCGCAAGAGGGCGGCCGTGCGACCGGGATTCTCGGCGGATTCCACCGGCAGCCGGCGCAGGAAATACGGGACATCCCCGTTGGCCGCGCCGAGCTGCACGAGGTCGAGCATGAGCTGGACGGGATCGCGGACTTCGAGGCATTGGTCCGCGCGGGCGAAGATGGCCTGCAGCGTCTGCCAGGAGCCGCCCAGTGAGTTTTCCTTGGCGCCAAAGCGATAGGCGACGATGTCGTTAGGAACGACCAGCACCATGCCCTGTGCCACGTGGCCGGCGCGGCCCGCCCGGCCGGCGGCGTTGAGGATCTCGTGGGCATCAATGGGCACGTTGCGCTGCTTGACCGTATCGTAGCGGGTCTCGCCCACGATAAGCACGACATCCGCCGGAAGATTGATGCCCTGCGCCAGGGTGGGCGTCGCCGACAACACGTTGAGCCCATCGCGGGCACGAAACACTCTTTCGGCGAAATCACGCTCCGCGGCCAGCATCAGCGCGTGATGACAGGTCGCCCGCAAATTGGGATCGATGTAGAGGTCATCGATCAAGCCGACTTCCTCCGTCGCCACGCGCAGCATTTGCGCCGCGACATCATCGAGGACGGGGGGCAGGAGCGCATCCTCGACGAACGCGGACACCGATTCGGCGACCGACGCCGTATGGTCGCGCTGCTGCACGAACACCAACACCTTCATTCCGAGCTTCGCGCAGTCCGCGGCGACCCGGGCCGCGACTTCGTTCTTGTTCGGTCGCAGCCGCCAGTTGCGCTTGAGCGGCGCGAGCGTGCCCCCGAGAGGCAGCGGCTCTTTGAGCAGCCGCACCAGCGTGTAGTCTTGGAGGAATTTGGTTTGCCAGGTCTGTTGCA
>CAZENI010000641.1:1851-4581 GCA_964513055.1 uncultured Opitutus sp. | reverse complement strand
GGATTTCACGGATGGGTGAAAGCGCGCGGGGGCGGAGCGTGGCGGGGTGATTCGCGGGACCGGGGGCGCGTGGAGGGAGAGCGCGCCCAACAGAGCCCGATGAGGACATCGGGCTCCACCTTTCGGTTGGGAGGCTCTCGAATGGGAGAGCGCTGCGACTGTGTTTTTCCGATTGGACGAGGACGAGGCCGCCCCCGGGCGCGGGCGCTTACGGGACTTCGTAGACTTCGACGAGGGCGGTGCCTGTGGTGTTGTTCACGCCGCTGATTTGGGCGGTGTAGCTGCCGGGCGGGAGTGTGACGAGGAGCACGGCGTCCTTGCTGTCGGCGGCGAGGGCGAAGGCGCCGACGCCGGCGGAGGCGGTTGCGACCTGGGCGGCGTTGGCGGCGGAGCCCCAGTTGTCGTTCGAGGACAGGGCGGCGGCGGCGGTGCCGGAGAAGATCTCGAGCCGGGGATCGGCGAGCGCGCCGCTGACACCGAAGGCGGCGAGGGCGGGGCCGATGCCGCGCACCAGGACGGTCTGCGGGGTGGTGCCGGTGATCGAGAAGCCGGCGATGAGGATGTCGCCGCCGGTGCCGACCTCGGTGAGGGCGGAAACGTTGGTGAGGCGGGGCGTGGTGACGACGAACGCGTCGGAGGGCGACGCGTCGTAGACCTCCGCGAGCGCGACGCCGCCGGTGGCACCGGCGCCGGTGATGCGGACGGTGTAGCCGCCGGCGTCGCCCGCGTGCGAGAGGGCGGCGTCCTTGGAGGTGGGATTGGCCAGGCCGAACGCGCCCACGGCGGCGCCGGTGGCGACGACCTCGGCGTTGCCGGCCCAGTCGTCGTTTTGCGCGATGACGGTGGAGCCGGACAGCATGGCGAGGTGGGGATCGGCGAGGGAGCCGCCGACGCCGAAGACGGCGAGGGTGGGGCCGACGGCGCGGAGGAGCAGGGGCTTGGTGCCGGTGACATCCTGGCCGCCGATGGTGAGTCCGACGGTGAGCGCGCCGCCGGAGCCCACCGAGGTGCGGATGGAGAGGTTCGAGATGCGGGTGATCGGGTTGATCGTGACCACGGCGGCGGCGCTCGTGACGGTGCCGGCGAGGTTGGTGAGGCGCACGGTGTAGCTGCCGTTGTCGGTGAAGCGGGCCGAGGGAATGACCAGCGAGGCGGTGGTGGCGCCGGGGATCGGCGTGCCGTCACGGAGCCACTGATACGCGAGAGGTGTGGTGCCCTGGGCGCCGACGGTGAGGGCGACGCGATTGCCGGCGAGGGTGGTCTGGGCGAGCGGCGCGGTGAAGACCGAGGGCGGGACGAGCGGCGTGGTCACGGTGAGGGCGACGGCGCTGCTGGTGAGGGTGCCGGTGGAGTCCGTGATGCGGGCGGAATATTGTCCGCCGTTCGCATGCGTGACGGGGTCGACGCGGTAGCTGGTGGCGGTGGCGCCCGAAATGGGCTGGCCGTTGAAGAGCCACTGGTAGGCGAGCGGGGCGGTGCCGACGGCGCCGACTGCGAACGTCACGGTCTCGCCGACCTCGGCCGAGCGGGCGACGGGCTGCACGCCGATCGCGAGGGCGGGCGAGATGACGGCGGCGGTGCGATGGAGGTTCTGGCGGTCCATCGGCCAGGCGGTGCTGGCGGGCACCTGGCCGACGTCGACGGCGTAGAGGCGGTAGTCGTAACTCGTGAGATAGAGCCGGCCCTGATGGAGGAGCGGGGCGGTCCACACCTCGTTGGCGGTGGCGTAGGTGCGGCGGAGGGTGCCGTCGGACTCGACGCAGTAGACCTTGCCGTCGGAGCAGCCGATGTAGATCGCGCCGTCGGAGGCGATGACGGGCGAGGAGCTGCGGAAGGCGCCGCCGGCAGTGTAGGTCCAGCGGATGGCGCCCTCGGGCGTGATGGAGTAGAGCTTGTTGTCGGCGGCGCCGAAGTAGAGCGAGCCGTCGGGGCCGATGGCGGCGGAGGAGGTGACGGAGTCGCCGATGACGGCGTCCCATTTCACGGTGCCGTCGGGTTTCAGCGCGAGGAAGCGGCGGGTGGGCGCGAGGACGCCGAGGTAGATCGTGCCGTCGCTGCCGAGGGCGGGCGAGGCGAGGATGAAGTCGGTGGAGTAGCTCCACTTTTGCACGCCGGCGGGAGTGATGGCGAACAGGCGGGAGTTGGCGGCGGCGCAGTAGATCGTGCCGTCGGGCGCGACGACGGGAGAGGAGAAGGTGGAGAAGTTCGCGGTGCCGAGCGTGACGGTCCAGCGGGCCACGCCGGTGTCCGGGTGGAGCGCGTAGAGTTTGCCGTCCTCGGAGCGGACGTAGACGGTGCCGTCGGGGGCGAGCGCGGGCGAGGCGTGGACGACGCCGCCGGTCTGCGTGCGCCATTTGCGGGCGCCGGCGGGAGTAATGGCGTGCACGTAGCCGAGGTCGTCACCGACGTAGACGGTGCCGTCGGGCGCGACGGCCGGGGAGGAATAGCTGCCGAAGCCGGTGAGGGTGTAGCGCCATTTGCGGCTGCCGTCGGGGTTGACGGCGTAGACGTAACCGAGGTCGTCGGCGAAGTGCAGGGTTTGGTCGCGGGCGAGGGCGACCGAGCCGATGGGGCCGACGCCGAAGAATTCCCAGTCGGCGTCGAGGCAGGAGAGCGTGAACTCGCCGGTGGCGCTGGTGTTGGAGGCGGAGACCTCCTTGTCGACGACGATGTAGTAGGTGGTGCCCGCGGTGGCGGAGAGGGTGGCGGAGGCGGAGCTCATGGTGTGGT
>CAZENI010000641.1:0-1841 GCA_964513055.1 uncultured Opitutus sp. | reverse complement strand
TTGCTGTCGCCGCCGGCGGTGACGGCGACCACCTCGGTGAGCGCGGTGAGGGAGGTGCCGGTGAACACGCCGAGCATGGTGTTGAAGTCGCCGCTGAAGGTGGCGAGGTGGTAGCGGCGGGTGGCGGGAGCGACCCAGCGAAACCAGACGGAGCTGCCGCCGGTGTTGTTGCGGATGCGGGGTTCGTTGGTCTCGCGGGTCGCGGCGCGGTTGTCGGATTTGACCGACCAGCTGCGGCCGGTGACGAGCTGGGCGGAGGCGAAGTCGTTGTTGCCGGCGAGCAGGCTGAAACGCAGGGCGACGACGCCGGCGGAGCTGTCGCGGCCGTCCACAGCAATCTGATACGCGGTGCCGGCGGTGGCGTTGAAGGTGACCTTGCTGGTGGTGAGCGCGCCGGACTCGTTGTCGTTGCTGGCGACGGGCGTGAGGGCGGCGACGCTGGTGCCGGTGTAGACGGCAAGGAGGGTGTCGAAGCCGCTGCCGGTGGTCTCGATGGTCATGGTGCCGGTGCGCGGGGCGGTCCAGGTCCACCAGACGGAGCCGCTGCCGGCGGTGCCGGCGTGAACGGGTTCGCCGGTCTCGCGGGTGGAAGACTGGCCGGCGCCGCGGGCGCTGCCGGTCTCGCCGATGAAGGGGGAGCGCTGGGCGAAGGCGTCGTTGAACGGGCGGCCGTGGGTGGTGCGGAGGGCGGCGGCAAGGTTGAGGCGGCCGCCGGTGGCGGCCTTGCCGGCGAGGGCGGGCTTGCGGTCGACGGAGGCGAGGAGGCGGTTCATGGTCTCGCGGTAGCCTTCGTTGGGGAACTTCGCCTTGAGGAGCGCGAGGGCGCCGGTGACCATGGGGGCGGCGAACGAAGTGCCGCTGACAAAATAGTAGTCGCGGATGCCGGCGCTGGAGGCGCAGAGGATGGAGGTGCCGGGGGCGCCGAGGTCGACGAGACCGGAGCCGTAGGCGCTGGAGGCGGAGAGCTCGTCGCTGCGGTTGGTGTTGGCGACGGCGATGATGTTGTCGAGGAGGTAGCTCGACGGGTAGTGGGGCGTGGTGTCGGCGTTCTCGCCGTCATTGCCGGCGGAGCAGACGACGATGATGCCGGCGTCGCGGGCGCGCTTGAAGGCGTCGAAGAGGGACTGGGAGTAGGCGGCGCCGCCGAAGCTGGCGTTGATGATCTGCGCGCGCTTGGCGATGGCGTAGTCGATGCACTTGATCTCGTCGGACACGAGGCCGAAGCCGGAGCTGCCGAGGAAGCGGAGGGCCATGAGCTTCACGTTCCAGGCGACGCCGGTCATGCCGGTGCCGTCGTTGCCGACGGCGCCGATGACGCTGGCGACGGCGGTGCCGTGGCCGGCGAGGTCGGCGGGCCGGCCGTTGCCGGCGACGCCGGAGGCGAGCGAGGCGTTGATGCCGCTGACGTCGTCGATGTAGCCGTTGCCGTCGTCGTCGCGGCCGTTGGCCTGCTCGTTGGGATTGAGCCAGGTGTTGGCGGTGAGGTCCTGGTGGGCGTTCATGCCGGAGTCGATGATGGCGACGACGACGTTGGGGGCGCCGGACTGGATGTCCCAAGCGGCTTCGGCGCCGATGTCGGCGCCGCTGACGCCGTTGTTCTGGCCGCGATTGCGGAGGCCCCACTGGTCTCCGGAAAGGAAATACGGATCGGTGGGGGTGGCGTCGGCCTTCATCAGGTAGTCGGGCTCGACGAAGGTGTAGCGGCCGGTGGCGCGGGCGCGTTCGATGGCCTCGAGGACGGTCTCGCCGGGCGAGGGCTCGAGGACGCGCAGGCCGCGAAACTCCCCGAAGGTGCGGCGGACGCGCAGGCCGTCGCGCAGCTCGCCCTCCCGCATCGCGGT
>CAZENI010000640.1:0-4581 GCA_964513055.1 uncultured Opitutus sp. | reverse complement strand
TCTCGAGGACATCGGCGCGACCAATTTCCGCAGCGCCGGCGAGTGGGCGCTCAACTGGGTGCCGCAGCTCGACGTCAACCAGGGCGTCGCCGGCGGCTTCAGCATCAACTACCGCAACATGGGCAACACCTTCGCCTCGCGGAATTACTTCCTCTGGTATGTCGAGAGCGACTCCTACAACACCGAGCGCTATGAATTCGCCCGCGGCCCCAACGGCGTCATCTTCGGCGACGGCGGCGCCGGCGGCATCTCGACGACCTGGACCAAGCGCCCGCGCTTCGACCGCGCCACCAACTCCGTCAACGCCCGCGTCGACAACTTCGGCGGCTGGCGCAGTTCGATCGATCTCAACCGCCCGCTCACGAAGTCGTTCGCGCTCCGCCTCAACGCTTTCGCCGAGGACGCGAAGAGCTATCGCGACAACAACCACAACGAGCGCCAGGGCGTGCACCTCGCGGGCAACTACCGCCTGACCCAGCGGAATCAGTTCCGCTTCGAGGGCGAGTTCGGCCTCCAGGACCGCTCGATCTACCCCAGCTACTACGCCGATCAGGCGTCGTATTGGAACGGCGCCACCGCCTACAACGGAGTCACGCTCCCCAGCACGACCGGCACCGGCATCGCCCGCATCAGCACCGGCAACTTCTTCGTCTACCTCCCGGGCACCGCGAACAACGGCCTCAACGACTGGGGCCCGTTCTACCAGACCACCGGCACCGGCCTGAATCTCCTCCCGACCGGCGAGGCCCGCAGCGACCTGCCCAACTCGCCGCGCCTGCCCAACCGGGATTTCAACTTCCAGCCGCCCGACTCCGTTGCCCGCCTCTACTACTACACCTACAGCGCCTACTTCGATCACCGCTTCAACGACAACCTCTTCGTCGAGGTCGCCTACAACCGCCTCCGCAACGACCGCCACTCGCACGGCTCCCAGAGCCTCTTCAGCACCTACCGCGTCGACGTCAACAGCACCCTCCCCGGCGGCGGCCTGAACCCGAACTTCGGCAAGCCCTTCACCGACGCCGAGCGCGTGAAGACCCTTCAGGGCAACATCGTCCACGACGTGCGCGCGCTCGCCAACTGGCGCTTCGACACCCGCTGGTTCAAGCAGAGCTTCAGCTTCATCGGCGGCTCGCGCCTCGACCGCTTCGATTCTTGGAACCGCACCCTCCGCCGCGTCAACGGCGCCAACCCCAACCTCACCGTCGCCGCCAACCAGTTCCGCGAGCGCCGCTACTGGGACCAGGCCGGCCAGCGCCTCGGCGACATCCCGCGGATTCCCGGCTTCGACCTCGACTACGTGCACACCGCCATCAGCCACCAGCGGAAGAACCTCGACTACGCCCAGGTCGCCTCCACCACGCGCTTCTTCAACGACCGCCTCGCCCTCATCCTTGGCGCCCGGCGTGACAGCGTCACGAATACGCAGCAGACCACCGCCGGCATCCCCGTCGATCCCGTGACCGGCCTCCCGCGCCTCGGCGCCGTGATCGTCAACTCCGCCAACGTCGCCGTGCCCGTCCTCGGCGCCAAGACCGTCGGCGAGTTCGCCCCGGTCAGCCGCAACGCCGGCGTCGTCTACTTCCTGCGCCCGTGGCTCGGCGTCTTCGCCAACACCTCCGAGACCTTCGCCGCCCCGAACAACGGCAACAACCTGATCGACGGCACCACGCCCCCGATCTCGAAGAGCAAGGGCCAGGACTACGGCTTCAAGCTCGAGCTTTTCGAGGGCAAGATCTCCGGCTCGGTCAGCTACTACACCTCCGAGCAGAAGGACATCCTCGTCACCGGCGCCAACACCACCGAGATCAACCGCATCTGGAACAACCTCGGCCGCGCCGACCTCGCCACCCTCGCGTTTCGCGACACGCAGGAACAGAAGGGCGACGGCTACGAGCTGGACATCACCGCCAACCCGACGCGCAACCTGCGCTTCACCGCCAATCTCGCGCTGCCGGAGACCGCCGCCGTCAATCTCCAGCCCGGGCTGATCGGCTACTACGCCGCCAACGCCGCCGCCTGGCAGGCCGCCGCCGCGACGTCGCTCAATCCGAACCAGGTGACCAACGACATCACCACCATTCGCAACACCGTCGCCGCGCTCACGCCCGGCACGCCGCTGAACAACACCTACAAATACACCGGCAACCTCTACGCGAACTACACCGTTCCCAGCGGCCTCCTGCGCAGCCTCGCCGTGGGCGGCGGCGTGAATCTCCGCGGCAAGTCCAAGATCGCGAGCACGCTCACCAACCCCTACGAGTATCGCTACGCCGACAGCTACTACCTCCTCTCCGCGCACGCGACCTATCGCTATCGCTTCGCCGGCAAGCTCAACGCCCGCTTCCAGCTCAACATCAGCAACGTCCTCGATAGCGACAAACTGATCTACAACACCTTCTCGACCTACCGCGTCGGCGGCCTCGCCGCCAATCCGCAGATCCAGGTCCCCGGCTCCATCCGCATGCCCGAGCCGCGGAAATTCACGCTGCAGACGACGCTCGATTTCTGAGAGGGCGTCGAAAAAGGGTCTTTTCCGGTAGCGGAAGCCGTGAGGCTTTCGTGGCTGCGCCTCGCGGCGTCAGACGAAACGCTCACGCGTTCCGCTACCGACGAGAGCCGCGCTCCACCTTTTTCGACGCCCTCTGAGCCGCCGGCTGCGCCCGCTACAACACCACGTTGTCGATCACCCGCACCTCCTCGATCCACGCGGCGATCGCGAGGAGCGTGCGGCCCGGCACCACCTCGCGCATCGGCTCCATCGTGGCCGGATCGACGATCGAAACATAGATCACCCGCACCATGCGGCGCTGGCCCAGCAGGTGCGTCACCTCCGCGATCACGCGGTCCGGGCTCCGCACCCCCTGCGTCACCATTTCCTTCGCCCGCTCCAGCGCGGCGGGAATCGACTGCGACTCCTGCCGCTGCCGCGCCGTGAGATCACGGTTGCGCACCGTCACCGCCAGCCCGTCGCTCTCGCGCATCGTCGGCCCCACGATCACCTCGGTGCCGAAGCACAGGTCCGCGATCATCTTGCGCACCACGGCGACCTGCTGGGCGTCGCGCTGGCCCATCACGAGCAGGTCCGGCCGCACGATGTTGAGCAGCTTGGCGATTCCGGTCGTGACGCCTCGAAAATGCGTCGGCCGCGACACGCCGCACAGCGGCTTGCTCACCGCCTCCTCGACCACGAAGGTCGAATACCCCCGCGGAAACATCTCCTCCGCCGCCGGCAGGAAGACCGCGTCAACCTTCAGCTCCTCGCACAACTTCAGGTCCGCATCGGGGCTGCGCGGGTAGCGCGCGAAATTCTCGCTCGGCCCGAACGCGATCGGGTTCGCGAAGACCGCCACCACCACGACGTCCGCCCGCGCCTCCGCCAGCGCGATCAGGGCCGCATGCCCCGCATGCAACGCCCCGCTCGTCGGCACCAACGCGATGCTCTTGCCGGCCTGTTTGTGCTGCGCGGCCAGCGACCGCATCTCTGACACCGATTCGATTTTTTGCATGAAGCCCGGCGGAATTGGGGGAAACGTCGGGCTTGAACTAACCCGACGCCACCGGTTTGTTCAAGTTTTTCGCCCGCCGCCGCCCGCGTAATTCCACCCTTCGTATTTCCACTGCCATGATTCGCATCAACGAAAACTACACCAAGCTCAAGGCGTCCTACCTTTTCAGTGACATCGCCCGGCGTGTCAGCGCCTACGTCGCCGCCAACCCCGCGAAGCCCGTCATCCGGCTCGGCATCGGCGACGTCACCGAGCCGCTGCCCCCGGTGTGCGTCGAGGCGCTCCACGCCGCGACCGATGAGATGGCCCGGCGCGCGACCTTCAAGGGCTACGGCCCCGAGCAGGGCTACGCGTTTCTCCGCGATGCGATCGCGCAGCACGACTACGCCGCCCGCGGGTGCAAGATCGAGGCGGACGAAATCTTCATCTCCGATGGCTCGAAGTGCGACTGCGGCAACATCCAGGAAATCTTCGCCGGCGACATCCGCCTGGCCATCCCCGATCCCGTCTACCCCGTCTACGTCGACACCAACGTCATGGCCGGCCGCACCGGCGCCAACGTCGACGGCCGCTACCAGGGCGTCACGTATCTCGAGAGCACACCCGCCAACGGCTACGTCCCCGGCGTCCCCGATGTCGCGACCGATCTGATCTACCTCTGCTTCCCGAACAACCCCACCGGCGCCGTCGCCACCCGCGCCCAGCTCGCCGCCTGGGTCGCCTACGCCAAGGCCAACAAGGCCATCATCCTCTTCGACAGCGCCTACGAGGCCTACATCCGCGACCCCGCCATCCCGCACTCGATCTACGAGATCGAGGGCGCCCGCGACGTCGCGCTGGAGTTCCGCAGCTTCTCGAAGACCGCCGGCTTCACCGGCACGCGCTGCGCCTACCTCGTCGTGCCGAAGTCCGTCGTCGCCTACGACGCCGCCGGCAACGCCCACCCGGTGCACGCGCTCTGGAACCGCCGCCACTCGACCAAGTTCAACGGCGTCGCGTATCCGATCCAGAAGGCCGCCGCCGCGATCTACACCGCCGCCGGCAAGCAGCAGACCGGCGACTTGATCAACTT
>CAZENI010000639.1:0-4590 GCA_964513055.1 uncultured Opitutus sp. | reverse complement strand
TGGGTTCACCTCGAACATCGGCGCAGCGGACGCCATGCGGATGGAACGTTCCCGATTGCCCAGCATCGAGCAGGCGGTGCTGCGCAGGGTAGAGCAGGAACTTCGGCCCGAACTGGTCGGGCGCATCGAGGAAAAACTCGTGTTCGCGCGCCTGACTCCGGACGTGCAGCGGGAGATCTGCGAACTGGAAATCGCCAGGGAGACCGCTCGGTTGCGCGCGGGTGGCTTCGAACTGGCGGTGACGCCCGAGGCGATGGAATTCCTGCTGCGGGAGGGTTTTCATCCGCAGCTCGGCGCCCGGCCACTTCGGCAAACAGTGGAGCGACAATTACAGGATGCAGTGGTGCGGGGACTGTTTGCCTGCGGTTCCGGCGCCGGACGAGTGGTCTTCGATGCGAAACTCAATTCGCTGGGCCTAGAGCATTGATCGACAAGCTCTCGGTTTAGCGACGCCCGCTCTGGAAAAATCCGCGACCAGCGGTCGTTGCGTGAGGGCGAGTGCCTCAGCGCAATGCTACGATGAGCGCGTTAATTACTGTGGGGAAGCCGACGTAGCTGTGAGGAAGTTCGCAGCCCCTCGAAGTAGGAGCATACTCGCTCCGCGAGATACGGCAGCGCGCAAAGCACGCCGAGCTCAATGTTTTTTTGGTGGGCAGCCTCGGTGAAGTTAGCGGAGGTAAGCAGAATCTTTCTGCGGTCAATCACCACAACCTTGGCGTGGAGGCTTGCGCGAATCTTGCTGTCGGTGTCGAGCGCGCGGGGGTCAAAATAAACCTCGGGGAATGGTTTCCACGGCCAATGTTTCTCGCGAAACTCGTCGGCATATTTCAGGATCAACGAATCGGCCGAAGTTGTGTCACCGTGCTTCCGTGGGACATCTACGTGAAAGATGATGCGAAGGTCGGGCCGCTTGGCTTTGTGCTCCGCCAAACGTTCGAAGAGCAGCCGTCCATTGTAGAAGGCATAGCCCGCCAAAACGATTTCGGCTTCGGCCTCTTGGAATAGCGACTGCACTACCGCGGACGTATCGGCGGTGGGAACCCCGGGGACATCGGGGCCGGAGACGACGAGATCGGGTGCGAGAATTTGGTCGCGTTCGCGGCCGGCGATGACGGCGTGCAACAACCGCTCGATCTGCTTAGGGGCAAACCCGGCTTGCTCCAATCCGCGCAGCCAGCCGAGCAGGCCATCGGCCGCCTCACCGGCGAATGGCACCAGCGCGGACACCGGAGACTCCCCATACACCCAACCCGCGCCGACCGCGCTGGCGAAATTCACCAGATGGGCACTGGCAATTTCACCGAGAACTTTGTCGGCGCCGTGCTTCACGGCGTCGCGAAGAATTCTGCACCGCAGTGTTCGACCGTTGCCACAACCAGTGCGCGGTCGAGGAATTCGTTGCGTTGTTCGCACGACGTTTCGGGCACGAGCACGCAACCGTGACACGCCGCGCCGTGCAGGGGGGCATGATCGTGTGCCCCCGGCGTATGGTGCGCGCAGATGGGGTCGTTGGCGCAAAGCGAGGCGAGTTCGAGCGCCTTGCGCGCGAAACTGGAGATGCGCCGCGCGGCCTCGACCAAACCACCCAGCGTGCCCTCGGCATCAGAGGACCCGGTGTAGATCAAGATACCGTAGCGGCGCCCGCCACCTGGGGCCGTGGCGTCGAGCGCATAGATGCGCTCGCGCAGCGACGACGCAGGATAACCGCAATCGAGCGAGATCGCGGTCATCAAGAGATGGCTCTGACTTCGCTTTTGCTCATGGTCAGTCCTTCAGGTCTTGCGGGAAAAGGTCGACGCTGGGTTCAATGTCGCGCATGGAACGGTTTGCGCGGAATTTCCGATAGTGGTCCGGCTTTGCAGCCAAGGCCTCGTCGAGAAATCCGTGCATGAGTGACGGGAGGTTTCGTTCCTCGGTGCCGTATTGGAGTTTCACGCCGTCCTGATGCTGGCGGTCGGCGAGCTTGAACCAAGTGTCGAGCAGATCGATGCACCGGTCGCGGACTTTTGCCCGGAGGGCCGCTTGGTCGTGCGGCGTCAGGCCACTCCGATGGGCGACGGCGCGATCCGCGAACGCATCGGCAATCACCGTGAGTGGCGCGCGATGGGTCAGGATGCTGGAGGCACCGCCCGCCGCAGCGAACTCAGGGTGGGTGTGGCGGGCGTAGGCGACAAGTGCCGCCGCCAGCGCTCGATCCAAAGCCCGCGGCGAGAACGGCGTCACGCTCGTAGCCTCCACCGCCCGGTAGAACGTCGCGTGGTAGTAGCCGAAGCGCTCGTAGTGCGAACGGTCACGGGGCTTGTGGATGTTCAGCAGCGTGACCACGAGCCCCGGCCGCTTCGGATCGCGGCCGACGCGGCTGGTGGCCTGAATGTATTCCGACGACATTTTTGGCTGCCCCAGCACCACCATCAATCCCAGTCGGGTAATATCCAGACCCACCGAAATCATGTTCGTCGCCAGTGCGATATCGACCTGGTCCTTTTCTTCCGAGTGGGGCTGCGACAGACGTCGCTTCGCTTCAGAAACCTTGTCGGTGGAGACACGCGACGTGAGTTCGAGCGGTTCGCCGATCTCGTGTTTGATAAACAGGGTGTCCACCGGATCGCGTCGGCGCCGGCTGCCGTAACGACGCAACTGGCTCGTGACTTCGTCTTCGACGATACGACGCGATCCACCGAGTTCTCGCAGGCTGTTGAAATACCCCAGCAGGGTCATGTAGGGATCGGCCGGGTTTGTGGGACTCTTGCCGCCGGCCTCCTTGTAGAGACGTTGGCCAGCCGAGAGCGGGGCCAACGCGGTGCGGAGCAGGACGACCTTGAGGCTTCGGCCTTGAGCTCCCACCCTCACGTAAAATCGTGTTGGTGTGTCTGAGGATGCTCGCGTCTGGGCAAAGAAGGAATCGCGGCGATCCGGTCCCGCCGGAGGGAAAATCATCGAACTGGCCCGACCGAACAGCGCCTGAATCTGGGCCTCGGCCTGCCGCACCGTCGCCGTGGAAGCGATGATTTTGGGTTGCAGGATTTCACCGTTGCCGAGGTCGCGTTCGGCCAGATGTCCGATGGTCGTTTCGTAAACACCCGCGATGGTGCCGAGCGGCCCCGAAATCAGATGCAACTCGTCTTGGATGATGAGTCCGGGCGGCGGCAGCGACCCACCTAGCGGTTGTCCGCGCCCCGGCTCACCGGCGTTGTGGAACCCGGCGCTGTCGAATCGCTCGACGAGGCCAAAGAGTTTGCCGGAGGGACCGATCCACGGGAGGGCGGCGAATTTGTCCACCGTGGCAATGAGGAAGCAGGGCAAGCGCCGGTAGATGGGTTCGTCGACCGCCAGGACGGGCAACGGTTGATCCCCGGTGAAGGCGCAACTCGCGTTCACGCAGGTAATGCGCAGGTCCTGCGGCGCTTTTTCCGAAGGCACCAAACGGAACGAATAGGCGCTGAATTTCGTGCCGCACCACGGGCAATTTTCCAACGGCACCGGCGACGGGTTTTTCGTGGAGTTGCTTTTGAATGCGCGCAGGCGGCGGTAGGCAGTGTTGTCGGCCCCGGCACCGGTGTCGCCGGGACCGCCCATTCGGTTGGGAGTCGCGGCTGACCCCACCCAAAGACCGATTTCAAACGGCCAATCACCGAGAGATTTGTCTCCCGCTTTAGTGCGTTCCTGGCGTTCCAGTTCCTAAGCGCAGATGAGCGCGGTGGCGCGACCGAGTTGGTCGAGGGTAAGCAAGCGCAGGGTGTAGCGCCTGAGCACATCCACGCCCGCCCCGCGCCGCCCCGGATTCCGCAGTCGGCGGAGGACGAGCGAAAAGGCGGCGAGTGCAAGGTATGCCTCGGTTTTGCCACCGCCGGTGGGGAAGAAGAGCAGATCCACGAGTTTCCGGTCGGCACTGGAAGGGTCATGGAGTCCCCGAAGATTCAGGAGAATGAAACCAAGTTGGAAAGCACGCCACGCCGGAGCGTCGGCAACTGCCGCTGGCTTTCCCGTGCGCTGCATCTCATCTCCAGTTCATGGAGCTCCATGAAGGCGGCCGATGGGTGCCTTACTTCGCGCTCTGCCTATTCGCTGGCATTCGGTCTGGAGTGCCAGATGGCGAGATCACGAAACTGATGCCGGAGGATGTGGATCGGAGAAAGGTCGGTCATGCACCACGCTCCGCATTCCGCACGCGGCGATTCGATAGCTGACCGAACGGCCCCCGGGACGACCGCACCCTGAAACGGCACCCACGTAATTACGTGGGTTGAGCGTCCGGAGGGGGCATGAGATGCTGCCGGCGGACGCGGCGCCTCCCGCGGACAGCGGATATTTCACATTCCAGATTCTTCCCCCACCCATGAATTCCAACCTCCCTCCGTCCGTCCGGTTTCTCCGCGCCGGGCGCTCGGCCGCCATTTGCATTGGCGCCTGTTCAATGCTGGTCGCACAGTCGGTTGATTCCGCACCCGCCCAGCAGCCTGCCGGTTCGGCTCCCAATCGTCTCGTGCTTTCGCCCTTCGAGGTCGTCGCCGAAGACGACGGCAGCTATCAGGCGACACACACGCTCGCAGGAACGCGTTTCAACAGCCAGTTAAAGGACGTGCCGGCATC
>CAZENI010000638.1:0-4594 GCA_964513055.1 uncultured Opitutus sp. | reverse complement strand
CGTGATCGCGGAGATCTATGACGCCGCCGGCGCGGCGCGCACCGCCACGACCCCGCGGCTGATCAACCTCTCGACGCTCGCCCGGATCGAACCCGGCGCCACGCTCGCCGTCGGCTTCGTGATCGGTGGCACCGCACCCTGCACCGTGCTCGTGCGGGCCGTGGGCCCGACGCTCGGAACCGCCTTCGGCCTGGGCGGCGTCATGGCCGACCCGGGCCTGGTGCTGTTCAACAACGACACCGGCCAGCAAATCGGCGCCAACGACGACTGGGGCGGTGGCACCCCGCTCGCCAGCGCCATGAGCGCGGTCGGGGCCTTCGCCCTCGCCGATCCCGCGTCCCGCGATGCCGCCCTCGTCGTCACGCTCGCGCCCGGCGCCTACTCCGCCCGCGTGTCCGGCAAGAACGCCACCGGCGGCACCGCCATCGTCGAAGTCTATGAGGCCCGTTGACCTGCCCCCGGCCACCGCGCCCGCGTCCACCCCGGCGGCGTCCGCGCTCGCGTCGGACGCCGCGCCGTGCACCCTCGGCGTCATGCGGATCCTGATCGCCGAGGACGAGGCCCGCGTGGCCACTCACATCCGCAACGGACTCGTCGAGGCCGGCTACGCCGTCGATGTCGCCGCCGACGGCCACGAGGCCCTCTGGCTCGCGGAATCGAATCCCTACGACGCCCTCGTGCTCGACATCATGATGCCGGGGGCCGACGGCATCACCGTCGTCCGCCAGCTCCGCCGCAAGGGCATCCACGCGCCGGTGATCCTGCTCACCGCGCGCCACGAGCTGGAAGATCGGATACGTGGGCTCGACGCCGGCGCGGACGACTACCTCGCGAAGCCGTTCTCGATGAGCGAACTGCTCGCGCGCCTGCGCGCCGTCCTGCGGCGGCAGCGCGCCGAGCCCGTCGACCGCCTGCGGATCGCCGACCTCGAGCTCGACCTGCTCTCCCGCACCGCCCACCGCGGCGGCGAGAAAATCGCCCTCACCAACCGCGAGTTCGCGCTGCTCGAGCTGTTGATGATCTCCGCCCCAAAACCGGTCAGCAAGACCGCGATCGTCGAGCACGTGTGGGACCAGCATTTCGACTCGGGCACGAATGTCGTGAACGTCTACGTGAACTACCTGCGCGAGAAAATCGACCGCCCCGGCTGGGCGCCGCTCATCCACACCGTGCGCGGCGTCGGCTTCGTCGTGAAGGAGCCCGGCGCGTGAAATCCCTCCGCTGGCGCATGGCGCTCTGGTTCGCCCTCAGCGTGATGGCGGTGCTGGCCGTCTTCGTCGGCATCACGCACGTGCACCTGCGGCACGAACTGCAGCAGGAAAAATGGGATCGGTCGCACCCCGGCCAGCCCGGCTTCGTGCTGCACGGCACCTACTCCGATCCCGAGATCGACGACATCACCGGCGAACTCGCCCAGCTCTCCCTCCTCTACGCGCTGCCGGTCGCGCTGCTCGCGGTCGGCCTCGGCTATGTGCTCGCCCGCCGGGCCTTCGCGCCCGTCTCGCACATGAACCGGCAGCTCCAGGCCATCAGCGCCCGCAGTCTCGACCAGCGCGTGCGACTGCACGAAGCCGACGCGGAGTTCCGGAGCATCGAGGAAAACATCAACGGCCTGCTCGTGCGGCTCGACGACAGCTTCCGCCAGCTCTCCCAGTTCTCCGCGCAGGTCGCGCACGAGCTGCGCACACCGCTCACGTTGATCCGCCTGCAGGTCGAGGAGGCCGCCGGTCGCATCGATCCCGCGCTCGCCGAGCCGCTCCAGGACGAACTGAGCCGGCTCTCGGACTACGTGGATCAATGCCTCCTGCTCGCCACCGCCGAGCAGGGCCGGCTCCCGCTGCGCCCCGAGAGCGTGCCCCTGCGCGCCCTCGCGCTCGGCATGATCGAGACCTACGAACTCCTCGCCCGCGAGAGCGCCCGGCCGCTAACCGTCGTCGCCCCCGCGGAGGTCAGCGTGATGGCCGATCCGCGCTACCTGCGCCAGATCCTGCACAACCTCCTCACCAACGCCCTGCGCCACGGCAAGGGCGGGATCAACGTGGCGGTCGGCCAGGATGGCCGCGGCGCGTTCTTCCGCGTGAGCAACGCGATCTCCGGCCAGCCGTCCGCCGCCGCCCCCGGCACCGGCCTCGGCCTGCGCATCGTGCGCGCCCTCGCCGCGCTGCACGCGCCACTCACCTTCACCGCAGAGTCGGTCGCCGGTAACTACGTGGCCGAGCTGCGCTGGCGCTGACGCCAGCCCCGGTGTCCATACTCCTTTCCGGCCCATGGCCTCTTCGTCGCCCGCCCGGCATCACTCGCTGCTCTGGCTCGCCGCGACCATCGCAACGCTCGGAGCCGCGGCGCTCTCCCCGCCCTGGCGCTGGCTCCGCAGCGCCGAGGACCACGCGGTCGATCTGCGCTTTCAAGTGCGCGGCGCCGCCACGACCGAGCCTGCCTCGGTCATCGTCGGGGTCGCGGACTCCAGCCTCTCCCTCGCCGAACGCTCGGCCCCGGGCGCTCTCGTCGGTCCGCTCACGCTGCTGACGCCCGCGTGGCCGTGGCACCGCAGCGTGTTCGCCGACGTCGTGCGCCGGCTCCGCGCGCACGGGGCGCGCGTGATCGTCTTCGATCTCGTTTTCGCCTCCGCCAACGCGGGCGACACCGAGTTCGCCCGCGCCCTCGCCGAGCCCGGCGCCCCCGTGGTGCTCGCATCATTCGTCGACGTCGAACGCTCCGCGCTCGGCGAGGCCACGGTGACCCACCGCGAGCCGCGCGACCTCCTCCGGGTCGCGGCCGGCGACCGCATCGGCTACGCCACCATCTTTCCGGACGACGATGGCGTGGTGCGCGCGTGCACGACGCGGCTGCAGACCGCGGAATTTCTCGGTCTCCCACCGGTCGCCGGCGTCACGCCGCTCGCGTCGTTGCCCTTCGCGGCGTGGACCGCGCTGGCTCCGGCCGGCCGCCACCTTCCTCCGGGTGGCGACATCGATTTCCGCGGCCCCGCCGGCACGATCCCGACCCTGCCGATCGAGGATCTCTTTCTGCCGGATCGCTGGAAAAATTCGCTGCCGCAGTCCGGCGAGCTGTTCCACGACCGGATTGTCTGGGTGGGTCCGCTCGCCGAGAACCCCTTCAAGGATGTCCACGCCACGCCGTTCGGACGCATGGCCGGCGTCGAGGTGCAGGCCCAGACCCTCGAGATGCTGCTGGGGCGCGGACCGCTGCGCCGCTTTTCGCGCGCCGGGACGCTCGCGTGCGTGTGGGCGCTCGCGGCCGCCGGCGTGCTCGTGGCGTGGACCGCTCGCCGCGTCTCGCGCCAGCTCGCCACCGTCGTCCTCGGCGCGGCCGCGTGGACCGCGCTCGCGTTCGCGCTGTTTTCGCTCGCCGGCCTCGTGCTTCCCCTGGTCGCTCCGCTCGGCGCGTGGCTGATCGCGGGCGCGGGTGGCGCCGGCGGGCGCTTCATCCTGGAGCAACGCGAACGCCACCGCATCCGCGGCGTCCTCGGGCGCTATGTATCCGAGGAGGTCGCACGCATCATCGCCGACCAGCCCGCTGACTTCACGCAGGCGCTGCGCGGCCGCCGCCGGCCCGTCACGGTGCTGTTCGCCGATCTGCGCGGCTTCACCACCTGGGTCGAGACCGCCGAGCCCGAGGCCTGCGTCGCCCAGCTCAACGAATACTTCGGCGCCGTCGTCGACTGCGTGCTCGCGCAGGGCGGCACCCTGCAGAAATTCATCGGCGACGCCGTGCTCGCCGTCTGGGGCGACACGCGTTCCGCGGGACCGGCCGGGGATACCGTCCGCGCCGTGAACGCCGCGCTGGCGATGGAGGCCGCGGTCGCCCGCCTCAACGCCCAGTGGGCTAGCCGGCCTGATCGCACGCCGATGGCGATCGGCGTCGGCCTGCACCACGGTGTCGCAATGGTCGGCAACGTCGGCCACGCGCAGCGGATGGAATTCACCGTGCTCGGTGATGTCGTCAACGTCGCCGCGCGCCTCGAGTCCGCCAACCGCCAGCTCGGCACCACGATCCTCGTCAGCGAAACGATCCGCGATCTGCTCGGCAGCGCTCATCGCTGCGCCGCGCTCGGTCGCTTCGGCCTCAAGGGCCGCCGCGAAGCCGTCGGCCTCTTCGTGCCGTTGCCGCCATCGGAATCGGAGGTGGAGTCCGGTTGGCTCGCCGCCAACGAAGCGGCGCTCGCCGCCTGGAATGCCGGCGAGTTTTCCGCGGCGGCCAGCGCCTACGCCATCCTCGCGCCCCAACCCACCCCGCTCGCGGAATTTTTCCAGCACCAGGCGGAGCGCGCCCAAAGCCTCGCCGCCAACCCGCCCGCCGACTGGTGCGGCGAATTTCGCTTCGACTCCAAATGAGCCCGCACCTCCCTCGCCTCCTGTTCCTGCTTGCTTCGGCCGGGGCCCTGCCGGCCGCCGCCCCGCTCGCGCTCGAGCAATCCGTCGTGCGCGAAGCCGTCGGCGACGTCTGGCGAATTCCCAAAGGCCGCGAGCCGCAGGTTCGCGCCCTCAAGAGCGATCCGCTGCGCTCCCCCGATCAACTGCGCACCGACCGCAACGCGCGCGCCGAACTCGAGGCGCCCGACGGCACGATCACG
>CAZENI010000637.1:0-4611 GCA_964513055.1 uncultured Opitutus sp. | reverse complement strand
CGCGTGTCGGGCACGATCACCCTCGAGTCGGAGATCAAGATCCGCGAGCCGTTTCTCACGATCGCGGGCCAGACGGCGCCGGGCGACGGGATCTGCGTGAAGAACTACCAGTTCAATTTCGACACGCAGCACCTGATCATCCGCTACCTGCGTTTCCGGCCGGGCGACGAGAAGGGGAAGGAGCAGGATGGCTTTGGCGGCGGGGGCGATCACATCGTGATCGATCACTGCTCGGCGAGCTGGGGCGTGGACGAGACGTTTTCGATCAACAAGGCGTCGAACCTGACCGTGCAGTGGTGCATGGTGACCGAGAGCCTCACGAAGTCGCTGCACAAGAAAGGCAGCCACGGCTACGGCGGGCTGTGGGGCGGCCCGGGCGGGACCTTCCACCACAACCTCCTCGCGCACCACTCGAGCCGCAATCCGCGCGCCTCCGGCAACAAGGACTCCGGCCTGCTGGATTACCGCAACAACGTGGTCTACAACTGGGGCTTCAACAGCGCCTACGGCGGCGAGCTGTGGCCGCGCAACTGGATCAACAATTACTACAAGGCCGGTCCCGCGACCGATGAGAAGGTGCGGCACCGGATCTTTCTCCAGAAGGATCCGCGCGGGCGGATGTTCGCCGAGGGGAACTACGTCCACGGCGCGCCCGCGATTACGGCGGACAACTGGGCGGGCGGGATCGATTTCGCGCCGGACGGTGAGGCGACGGAGGCGACGCTGCGCGTCCGCGAGCCCTACGTGGTCGCGCCGGTGCGCACGGAAACCGCGACGGCCGCCTTCGAGGCCGTGCTGGCCCACGCGGGCGCGTCGCTGCGGCGCGATGCCGTCGACCGCCGCATCGTCGGGGAAGTGCGCACGGGCACGGCGCAGTTTGGCGCGAGCTACAAGGGTGGCGGCAAAGGCCTGATCGACTCGCAGCGCGACGTTGGTGGCTGGCCCGAACTTCAGTCATTGCCCGCGCCGCCCGATTCGGATCACGATGGCATGCCCGACGACTGGGAACGCACCCGTGGGCTCAACCCCGACGATCCCGCCGATGGCGCCCGCATCGCCCCCGGCGACGGCTATACTCACCTGGAACTCTACCTCAACTCGCTCGTCTTGCCCCCAACCCCGATCTCAAAATGAACGTTACCCGCAGACACTTCATCGGCTCCTCCGCGGTCGCCGTCACCGTCGCCGGCATGAAAGCCCAGGGCGTCGTGTTCGGCTCCAACAACCGCGTGCGCGTGTGCACCGTCGGCTTCAACGGCCAGGGCGGCAGCCACATCAAGGGTATCCTCGAGATGAAACAGGAAGCTGAATACGTGGCCCTCTGCGACGTCGACGCCAACGTCCGCGCGAAGGGCGCGAAGCTCGTCACGGACGCGCAGGGCAAGGCGCCGAAACTCTACACGGACATGCGCGAGGCGTTTCAGCAAAAGGACATCGATGCCGTGACGATCGCGACGCCGAACCACTGGCACGCGCTCGCGGCGATCTGGGCGATGCAGGCGGGCAAGGATGTCTACGTGGAGAAACCGATGTCGCACAACCTCCACGAGGGCCAGCAGGTCTCGGCCGCCGCGAAGAAGTTCAACCGCATCGTGCAGCACGGCACGCAGAGCCGCTCCAACGCCACGCTGATCCGCGACATGAAGCTGATCCACTCGGGCTTCATCGGGAAGATCGTCGAGTCGCGCGGCTACGTCTACAAGAACGGCAACCGCGGCTCGATCGGCCGCGGGAAGCCCGGTCCGGTGCCGGCGCACCTCGACTGGACGCTCTGGCAGGGCCCGGCGCGCGAGCAGCCGTTTCTCGTCAACGCCACGCGGCCGACCAAGCCCGGCCTCTACGTCCACTACGACTGGCACTACTTCTGGGAATACGGCAACGGCGAGATCGGCAACCAGGGCGTGCACGAGATGGACATCGCGTGCTGGGGCCACAACCGCGGCATGCCGACGAGCGTATTCAGCGCGGGCGGACGCTTCGGGCTCGACGACGACGGCCAGGCGCCGAACACGCAGGCGACGACCTTCGCCTACGGCGACGGCTCGATCATGACCTTCGAGGTGCGGAATCTCGGGTCGTTCCAGGAGATGGACGGCGGCAACTGCGGCAACAGCTTCTTCGGCACGAAGGGCATGTATGTTCGCGGCAAGGGCTTCTTCACCTACAAGGAAGGCACGACGGACAAGCGGGAGGCGATTCCGATCCCGGCCGACACCCCTGCGGGGAACAAGGCCGACCGGTTCAAGCGCTTCTTCGACGCCGTGCGTTCGCGCAAGCCGGAGGACGTGCCGATGTCGGTGCGCGACGCGCACGTCTCCTGCGCGCACTGCCACCTCGGCAACATCGCGTTTCGCGCCGGCCGTTCGGTCGAATTCGATCCCAAGACCGAGCGCTTCAAGGACAGCAGCCTCAACCACTTTCTCACCCGCGAATATCGGAAGGGCTTCGAGGTCCCGAAGATCGCGGAGGCGAGCGTGGCGACGGTGTAAGGGCTGCCTGGTTCGAGGTGGCGCGCGTTGTCCCCAGCGCGCTTGGGCTGCGACGTGACTCCTGAAGCGCGTTGGGGACAACGCGCGCCACCCCCATCCCCATTCGCGTGACGATCGCGCGTCCGATTTCCTTCCTGCCCATGAAACCCCACTTCCTTCTCTCCGCCGGCCTGCTCGGCGCGGCGACCTCGCTCGCGTTGGCGCAGACCGTCGCGCCCGTCTCCTCCGCGCCGCCCACCGAGGAACTGAAACCGATCCAGCTCAGCCCGTTCGAGGTCATCGAGGACACGAAGGGCTATTTCTCCGGCAACACGATGTCCGGCACGCGCCTCAACTCGAAGCTCGAGGACCTCGGCGCCGCCATCACGGTGATGACGAAGGAGCAGATGTCGGACTTCGCGATGCTCGATATCAACGACATCTTCCTCTACACCGTCGGCGCCGAGGGGAGCGGCGACTACACCGACTTCGCGGTGAACAACAACGGCGCCGTCGCCGACAACGTGCAGAACAATCCCCGCGCCGCGAACCGCCTCCGCGGCATCGGCTCCGCCAACATCGCCTTCGGCAACATCGCGACCTCCGGCCTCGCGCCGATCGATCCGCTCAACATCGCCGGCGTCGAGATCAGCCGCGGGCCCAACGCCAACGTCTTCGGCCTCGGCAGCCCCGGCGGCACGCTCAACATGATTCCCGCCACGGCGGATTTCGCGAAGAACCGCACCTCGACCGGCGCGCGCGCCGACAGCCTCGGCGGCTACCGCTTCGAGCTCGATGCCAACCGGGTGCTCCTGAAGAACCGCCTCGGCCTGCGCGTGAGCGGCGCGTTTCAGCACGACGGCTACCAGCGCAAACCCTCCGGCACCGATTCGATCCGCTACAACGGCATGGTGAAGTTCCAGCCGTTCAAGTGGACGACGATCAACGCGTCCTACGCCTACTACCGGATGAACGGCAACCGGCCCAACAGCATCATGCCGCGCGACGGCGTCTCGTATTGGATTCAGCAGGGCAAGCCTGCCTGGGATCCCGTGACCTCGACCTACACGCTCAACGGCGTCGCCTACGGCCTCAACGGCCCCGGCCCCGCCGTCACGCGCACCGCGATCACGAGCGACAACAACCTCCCGGATGTCTTCCAGCGCACGTTTTCCGGAGCGGACAAGAGCTACGTCTTCATCGACGGCGGCGCGGTCGCCTACTGGACGACGCCCACGGGCAACGCCAACGCCTCCGTCTCGCCGCTGCTCAACAACTCCAACAACCGCTACATGGCCGCGAGTCCCGCGGCCGGCGTGGCGTCGGGCCGCTTTGCGAGCCAGCCGCTTTTCACCACGACGCCCACGCTCAGCGACGGCACCTACTACGACTGGTCCGAGGTGAATCTCGGCGCGATGAACCGCCTGATGGATCGCACGCTCACCTCGCGCCTGCAGCTCCAGCAGGTGCTGCTCAACACGCCGCGGCAGACGCTCGTCGCGCAGGGCGACTGGGCGCGCGAGGACTCGCTGCGCTACCAGCGGAATATCTTCGGCACCGCCGCGACCAACTACCTGCTTGTCGATGTGAACGCCCGCCTGCTCGACGGCTCGCCGAATCCCTTCTTCGGCCGCCCCTACCTCGGCCTCGACCAGCCGCTCACGCAGTGGATTCCCGGCCGCGGCGAGACGACGCGCGGCCAGCTCGCCTACAAGCTCGATCTCACGAAGGAGAAGAACGTGCTCCGATGGCTCGGCCTGCATCAGCTTACTGGTTACGACGAGTTCAGCTCCGCGATCACGCGCCGCTATAGCTACCGCGACGTCCTCGCGTCGAATCACGCTTGGGTGCCGCCCGGCACGTTGCCGGCGCTCAACGGCAACATCGCCGGCGGCCAGACTTCGGCGAACGCCCGCTTCCGCGGCTACTTTCGCTACTACGTCGGCGATGCCACGGGCACCAACGTGGACTACGCGCCAAGCACGTTCAACTACGGCCCGGCCACCTACGTCTGGGGCAATGCCGCGACCGGCGTCTTCCAGCGCGAGCCCGCGCGGCTCGATCAGCGCCCCACGCTCGACAGCGCCGGCGGCGGCAGCAATTCCCTCACGAACACCAAGACCACCGGCGGCGTGATTCAGAG
>CAZENI010000636.1:0-4618 GCA_964513055.1 uncultured Opitutus sp. | reverse complement strand
CGAGATTCTCGGCCGCCTCGTCGGACAGCGGCTCGTCGCGCAACACTCCGATCATGCCGAGCATGCCGTTCAACGGCGTGCGCACCTCGTGGCTCAGCACGGCGAGGTAGCGGCCTTTCGCCGCGTCCGCCGCCTCCGCGGCCTCTTTCGCCCGCCGCAGCGCGTCCTCCATCGCCCGGCGCTGCGTGATGTCGTGAAACGCCACCACCACGCCGGCGCGGCCGCCGAACTCCACGCGGCCCGCGGACACCGACGCCCAGACCGGACGGCCGTCCCGCGTGTGCAGCCGCATCTCGAGTCCCTGCACCCCGCCGGCCGAGCGCAGCCCGGCGATCAGGCGCTCGCGATCGCCCGGGTCGTCGTAGAACGAAAGCGCGGGCTCGCCGACCAGCGCCTCGCCATCGCCCTCGCCAAACAACGCCACGGTGCGGCGGTTGACGAACAGCACGCGGCTCGTCTCCAGATCGGTGATCGCCACGGGAAAGGGCGCGTTTTCCGCCAGCTCGCGAAATTCCCGCTCGCTGCGCCGCAGCCGGCGGTTCAGCCGCAGCAGCGGCAGCAGCCAGCCGAAGCCCGCCGCCGCCAGCACGCTCGCACCAGCGAGCGACCAGTAGAGCCAGCCGAGGTCAGGCCTCGGGCTGGCGTCGAAAAGGAACCCCGTCAGCGGCATCCGCCGCGGCAGCATGCCGAAGTCCGCGTAGGTGTCGGCGATGTGCTGCCAGCGCCCGGGATTCATGTGCCCCACCTCGATCAGTCCCGGATGCATCAGCGCCGCCGTCTGCTCCGCCTCGAAGTGCAGGTGCTCGCGCGTCTTGCGCGTGCTGTAGTCGCGCCGGATCAGCTCGATGATCTCCGCCCGGTGCGCCAGCGCGTAGTCCCACCCGCGCAGGCTCGCCTGCCGGAACGCCCGCACCCGCGCCGGGTGCTCGCGAATCTGCTGCTCCGTCGTGAAGAGGTTGTCGCCGTAGAAATCGATCCCGCCCGCGCGCGGCGTGAACGTCAGGTAATCCACCCGCGCCTGCCGCAGCTGGAACGGCTCATCCGTCGAATACGCCGACATCCCCGCCACGCTCCCGCCGAGCAGGTCGTCGACCTTGAAGGTGTGCGGCACCACGCGCAGCGCCTTCGGGTCCACGCCTTCGTATTTGAAATAGGCGAACAGCTCCGCCGACTGCGGCTCGATCATCAGCGGCTTGTCGTGCAGATCGTGCAGGTCGTTGATCCCGGCCCCGCGCCGGGCGAGCAGCACCAGGGGCGAGTGCTGGAAGATCGCCGCCAGCACCACCACCGGCCGCCCCTGCGCCCGCAGCAGCACCAGCTCCGAGGTCCCGACGCCAAACTGCGCGCGACCCGCGAGCACCTCCTCGACGGGATCGCGGCCCGGCACCGCCTCGCGCAGCTCCACCTCGAGTCCCGCCTCCCGGTAGTAGTCCTTCGCCACCGCCGCATAGTAACCGGCGAACTGAAACTGATGCTGCCACTTGAGCTGGAGCACCACGCGATCGGTCGACGCCTCCGCGCCGCCGAGACGGCACACGACTAACCCCAGGATGGCGGCGAGCTGGAGACGGCGCACGCCTGTTAATGGGGGGCCGGCGCTTCCCTTCGCAAGCCCAAGCTGGACAGGTGACACGGACGGTCACCGCCCCGCCTCAGGGCGTATCCGCCACGCTGAGCAGCACCGCCAGCGCCAGCCCGAAATCCTTCACCGCGCCCGTCTTCTCCACATCCGTCCACTCATCCAGCGAGTGTGAACGCCCGCCGCGCGTCGCCGATTGCGAAGCCATCGCAAACGCCGGGATGCCCAGGCTGATCGGGATGTTCGCATCCGTGCTGCTGGTCTCCCACGTCGCCACCTTGTCGAAACTCTTCATGGTCGCCGCCACCTGCCGCAGCACCGGCGTGTCCGGCGAGGTCGTCCCGGACGGCCGTTCGCCGATCAACTTCACCTCCGCCGTGATTCTCCCGAAGGTCGTCTGCCGCGCGGCATTCTCCTCCGCGACCGCCTCGTCGACGATCTGCTTGAACTGCGCGTCGATCTTCCGGAGTTCGACCGGCGAGACCGAGCGCATGTCGACCTCCATCGCCACCTCGAACGGGATCGAGTTCACCGACGTCCCGCCGCTCACGATGCCGACATTGTAGGAAACCTTCGGCTGCTTCGGGGCCACGACCCGGCCCAGCTTCGCGATCGCATTGCCCAGCGCGAACGCCGGACTCACCTGGCCGAACGCCCCCCAACTGTGGCCGCCCGGCCCCTTGAACGTGACACGATACCGGATACTGCCGAGCGCGCCGTTCGTGATCATGTCGTTCGAGCGGCCGTCGATCGTGATGAAGCGCGCAATCTTGTCCTTCCACGGGCTCTTGTTGAAAAGATAACGCGTGCCGCGCAGATCGCCCGGGCCCTCCTCGCCGACGTTGCCGACAAACAGGATGTCACCCGCCGTCTCGACCCGCGCCGCCTTCATCGCCCGGATCGCCGCGAGCACGAACGCCAGCCCGCGGCCGTCGTCGCCGATCCCGGGGGCGCGGAGCGTGGTGCCGACGCGCTTGACCGTCACGTTGGTGTCGGCCGGAAACACCGTGTCGAGGTGCGCCGCCACCGCGAGGAGCGGCGCGCCCCCGCGGCCGCGCCACAGGCCGAGTGCGTTGCCCTCGGCGTCGATCGTCACGTTCTCCAGCCCGACCTCCGTCAGCAGTTTCGCGTAGGCCTCCGCGCGCGCCTTCTCGCCGAACGGCGGCGCCGGGATCTCAGTCAGCGCGATGAGGTCGGCGACGAAGCGCTCGAAGTCGCGATCGAACGCCGCGACGGCGGCCTTGTAGCGCGGATCGGCCACCAGTTGCTGGGCGCGCGTCTCTTCGGGGGTGGCGGCGCCGGCCACGCGGCCAGCGGTCAGGAGTGCGCCCAGGAACAGCGCGGCAAGGAGTCGAAACATGAGGGAGGGGTCGTTCGCAGCGACGGCGCATCGTGCGCGGCGCGACGGCGCCACGTCAAGCGGCAGTGGTCGGCAACTGCCGCGCGCCTGGTGCGACTGGAATCGCGCCCGTGAACCCGGCCGCCTACGCACCGATCGGGTGCCAGGTCGTCTTGAACTCCACGAGGTCGCGGATCGCGTAGAGGTCCTGGGCGGAGTCGGCCAGCCAGTCGGTGTCGTCGGCCATGAAGCGCACGCGCTTCACGCTCTCCGCCGCGCCGAGGCGGAGCGCCTGGCGCTCCTCCGCACTCACGCCGGCCGCACTGATCGCGCGCAGGTGCGTGTGCGTGGCGAAGGTCGGCACCAGTTCCTTGCGGAACCCGGTGAGGATGTTCACCACGCCGCCCGGCAGATCGCTCGTCGCCAGCATCTCACCGAACAAGATCGCCGGATACGGCACCTGCTCCGACGCCAGCGCGACGACCGTGTTGCCGCTCACGATCGCGGGCGCGATCAGCGAAATCAGGGGCAGCAGGGGCGGGCGGTCCGGGGCGATGACGCCGATGACGCCCATCGGCTCGGTGACCGTGAAGTTGAAATGCGGCGACGCCACCGGGTTCACGTTGCCGAGCATCTGCTCATACTTGTCCGCCCAGCCGGCGTAGTAGATCAACCGATCAACGGCGGTGTCCACGGCCCTGGTCGCGAGCGCCTTCGGGCCGCCGAGCGTCACGTGCACGTCGATCAGCTCCTGCCGCCGCGCCTCCAGCATCTCGCCCAGCCGGTAAAGGATCTGTCCGCGGTTGTAGGCGGTGCGCTTCGCCCAGCCAGGGCCGGCCTTGGCCGCGGCCTCGACGGCGTTGCGCAGATCCTTGCGCGTGCACTGCGGGATGTTGGCGAAGAAATTGCCCGCGGCGTCCGCGATCGGAAACGTGCGCCCGCTCTCCGAGCGAATGAACGCCCCGCCGACATACGGCTTCGGGGTCTTGGTGATGGGGAGTCGCGACATGAGATGATTAATTCTGAAGCCAGGAAGCCATGTATCGGACGCCCGGTCCCTGGTTCAATTCCTGGTTTCCTGGCTTCTGAATTCCTTCCGATCAGGTGAGCTTGCAGTAATCCAGCAGCCCCTGGCGGCCGCCTTCGCGGCCGAAGCCGCTTTCCTTGTAACCGCCAAACGGAGACGTCGGGTCGAACTTGTTGTAGGTGTTGGCCCAGACCACGCCGGCCTTCAGCTCCACGCTCATCTTCAGGATGCGCGAGCCCTTGTCGGTCCACACGCCAGCGCTCAGGCCGTAGGCCGTGTTGTTCGCCTTCTCGATCGCCTCGTCGACCGTGCGGAAAGTCAGGATACTCAGGACCGGCCCGAAAATTTCCTCGCGCGCGATCCGGTGGCTCATCGACACGCCGCTGAAGAGCGTCGGCCGGAAGTAATACCCCTTCGCCGGCAGCCGGCACGACGGCTGGAACATCTCCGCGCCCTCCTTCGTGCCGCTCGCCACGAGTTCGGCGATCTTCTCGAGCTGCGGCCGCGAGTTGATCGCGCCGATGTCGGTGTTCTTGTCCATCGGATCGCCCACGCGCAGCACGCGGATGCGGTTCTTCAATTTCGCCAGCACGCGCTCCGCCACCGGCTCGTGCACCAGCAGCCGCGAGCCGGCGCAGCACACGTGGCCCTGGTTGAAGAAGATCCCGGCGAT
>CAZENI010000635.1:0-4619 GCA_964513055.1 uncultured Opitutus sp. | reverse complement strand
GCCAGCGTCCGGGTGAGGGCGGCGAAGACGTCGTCGACGGCGAGCTTGCGGACGCAATAGCTGCGGTAGGAATCGCCGGGGACGCACGGGGTCGGGGCGGCGGCGCCGAGGCAGGCGCAGGGGAGCGGCGTCTGGAGGATCGTGTGGCGTGGGCCGAGCGGACGCCAGATCGTGGCGTTCTGCGAACTGAAGAGCGCGACCACCGGCGTGCCGACGGCGGCGGCGACGTGCATCGGGCCGCTGTCGTGGCAGAGAAAGGCGTCGAATTGCGCGAGCAGCGCCGCGAGGCCGCCGACGTGGGGCGGGGCGGCGAGCGTCACGAGGTGGGCCTGGGCGCGCGCCTTGATCTGCGCGACGAGCGGCTGCTCGCCGGGGCCGGCGGTGAGGAAGACCTGCGCGCCGAGGGTGTCCTGCAGGCGATCGCAGACGGCGGCGAAGCGCTCGACCGGCCAGACGCGATGCGCGCTGCGCGTGCCGGGATGGACGAGGACCTTGTTGCCGCCGCGCGCGACGAGTTTCTGCGCGATGGCGAGATCCTCGGGGCGGGGCACGAGCCGCACCTCGTGCGACGCGAGCGGCACGCCGAGGGCGGCGGGCAGCGCGAGGTAGGTGTCGGTGATGTGATGCGAATCGTAGAACGCGTTCGTGACCTTCGCGGTGTGCGTGTAGACCCAGCGATGGCGAAAGGGGATCAGCTCGCGATCGAAGGTCGCGCGGGTGGCGGCGCCGGTGAGGCGCGTGACGAGCGCGGTGCGGTCGGTGTTGTCGAAGTCGAGGACGTGCGTGAAGCCGGTGCGGCGCAGCGCGCGCGCGAAGGCGGGCCAGGCGAAGGGGCGGTCGGGAAACGTGAGTGCGGCGTCGACGTCGGGGTTGAGGCGCAGCACGCCGGCGTAGGCGGCCTCGGTGAGCACGGCGATCCAGGCGTCGGGCCAGCGGAGGCGGAGATTCCGCAGCACGCTCCCGAGGAGGACGATGTCGCCGAGGTAGCGCCGGCGGATGACGAGCAGGCGCGGGACGCGGTGCGGGGCGAGCGCGCGCGGGGCCGGGGCGGTGGCGGTCGCCGCGGCTTCGGCGACGTCGAAGGGCGAGGCGGTGGGCATCAGCGCGCGGCGGGCGGCACCGCGCTACTGGTCTGGCGATCGTAGAGCGATTGGTAGAGCGGGCTGCTCTGGTAGAGTTCGGCGTGGCTGCCGGTGGCGACGATCTCGCCGTGGTCGAACACCAGAATCTTCGTCGCGTCGCGGATCGTGGAAAAGCGGTGGGCGATGATCAGCACGGTCTTGCCGGGCATGAGTTGCTGGAGGGCGAGCTGAACCTTGGCCTCGCTGTCGCTGTCGAGGGCGCTCGTCGCTTCGTCGAGGATCAGAATCGGGGCGTTGCGCAGGAAGGCGCGCGCGAGGGCGAGGCGCTGTTTCTGTCCGCCGGAGAGGCGGGCGCCGCGTTCGCCGACGATCGTCTGGTAGCCCTGCGGGAAACGACTGATGAAATCGTGCGCATACGCGGCGGTGGCGGCCGCCTCGATCTCGGCGGTCGTGGCCTCCGGGCGGGCGATCAGGAGATTGTGGTGGATCGTGTCGTTGAAGAGGACGGGGTCCTGCGAGACGATCGCGATGTTGCGGCGGAGGTCGGCGAGGCGCAGGGCGCGCAGGTCGTGGCCGTCGAGGGTGACGCGGCCCGACACGGGATCGAAGAAACGCGGGACGAGGTTGGCGAAGGTGGACTTGCCGGAGCCGGTGGGGCCGACGAGGGCGCAGACGGTGCCGGCGGGGAGGCGGAGGTCGATGGCGCGCAGGACGGGCTCGTCGGGCTGGTAGGCGAACGAGACCTGCTCGAACGCGAGGGCGCCGGTGGCGCGCGGGAGCGGCTGCGCGCCCGGAGCGTCAACGATTGCGACGGGCGCCTGCAACACGGCCTCGAGTCGGTCGAGCGCGCCGAGGCCGCGTTTTGTTTCGTTGTTCAGGCTGCCGAGCTTCTTGATCGGCTCGTAGCTGGCGTAGAGGGCGGTGATGAGCGTGATGAACGTCTCCTGCGCGAGGTGCACGCGGTAGGCGTAGACGAGGGTGAGCGCGATCCCGAAGGCGGAGATGATCTCGATGAGCGGCGTGAGCGCCTTCTCGTATTTCATGAACTTCATCTGCGCGCGGATGAGCGTCTGCGAGGCGCGGCCGAAGCGGGCGTTCTCGCGTTCCTCGAGGTTGAAGGCCCGCACTTCTTTCGTGGCGCTGAGGTTCTCGCTGAAGATGGCGGTGACGCCGCCGAGCTCGGCCTGGATCTGGCCGGCGCGCTTGATGAGTTTCTTGCCGACGTAGCGGATCGGCAGCACGGAGAGCGGGATGACGGCGAGCGTCACGAGCACGAGGGCGACGCCCTGCTCGTGGTAGGCGGTCCAGGCGATGAACGCGATGCTGCCGATCAGGCTGGCGGGGCTCTTGACGATCTCGTTGGCGATCGTGGTGAGCGTGACCTGGAGCTGGTTGGCGTCGGCGAGGCCGCGTGAGAGCAGATCGCCGGTGGAGTTTTTCTGGAAGAACGAGAGCGGGAGGATCTGGAGCTTGCGGAAGAAATCGAGTCGCAGGGCCTCGAGCACGCGCGTGCCGACGAGCTGGATGAAGTAGGTGTTGAGGTAGGTGGCGACGCCGCGGATCAGGAAGATGAACGGGATCCAGAGCGTGACCAGCGCGAGCTGCCAGGTCGTGAGCGGCGCGGCGCCCTCGGCGAAGATGACGGGAAAGACCTTCTTCACCATCAGTGGCAGACCGAGGCCGGACGCGACGCCGGCGATCACGCCGCACACGATCGCCACGGTGAGCAGCCCCCGATGCGGGCGCAGGTAACTGAAATAGGGGCGGAGGCGATGCATCAGGCCGGATGAAGGAGCGGGATCGCCTAGCGGCCGTGGCGGCGGTAGAGCGTGAAATCGGAATCCAAGGTAAAGATCCGGGCGCCGTCATGGACCTCGCTCATGCGCACGAGGCAGGCATCGGCGAGGGACATGGGGACATCGTGGTATTTGCGCATCAGCGCGGCGACTGCGGCGAGCTGGCTTCTTAAATCGAACTCCAAATGCACCACGCCGTTCTGGAGCAGTGACATCAGTTGCGATACGGCACCGGGAGCGCGGCGAACGAGAAAATAGGTTTCGGTCACCACGGATTCACACGTGATAATATCGGTGTGAATCCCCTTCAATTGGCCGACGGCCCAGGAATGAAATGTGTCGTCCCGATTGAGAATCGCGACGAGCGGTCCGGAATCAAGGACGACGGGACCGCCCATAGCCTTCCATGTATTTGGGATTCGTCGAAAGATCGCCGGGGCCGGAAATCACGCCAATGTAGGGTTTGAGGCGATCGTAGGCCGAGGGCTGGTGCTTAAGGTCTGTCGCCGACGATTTCGTCTTTTTCGCGCTGCGGTGGGTGCGTTTCGGTGCGATCGTCGGCATGGCGAACCGGTATTGCCGCCGTGGCCGCCTGTCAATACGCGCTCCCGCTCAGTCCTTCGACGACCGCACGTCGAGCGCGTCGCGGAGGCCGTCGCCGAGGAAGTTGAGCGAGAAGAGCGTGAGCGAGAAGAGCGTGGCGGGGAAAATCAGCAGCCACGGATACTCCTCCATCTGCTCGGCGCCCTGCTTGATCAGCACGCCCCAGGAACTCATTGGCGGCTGCACGCCGAGACCGAGGAAACTGAGGAAGGCTTCGAGCAGCATGACGGCGGGAATCGTGAGCGTGGTGTAGACGATGATCGGGCCGAGGATGTTGGGGAGGATGTGGCGGAAGATGATCCGGCGTCGGCCGAAGCCGAGCGAGCGCGCGGCCTCGATGAACTCCATCTTCTTCACCGCCATGACCTGGCTGCGGACGATGCGCGCCATGGTGAGCCACTCGACGGCGCCGATGGCGACGAAGAGCAGCACGATGTTCCGTCCGAAGAACACCATCAGCAGGATCACGAAAATCGGAAAGGGCAGGGAATACATGATGTCGACGCCGCGCATCATGAAGGCGTCGGCCTTGCCGCCGAAGAAGCCGGCGACGGCGCCATACACGACGCCGATGGTCAGGGCGACGAACGTGGCCGCGAGGCCGACGCCGAGCGAGACGCGGCCGCCAAAGAGGAGGCGCACAAGGAGATCGCGGCCGAGCTGATCGGTGCCGAGCCAGTGCTTCGCGCCGGGCGGCGCGAAGGTGCTGCCGAGATCCTGCTGTTCGTAGCCGTAGGGCGAGAGCCACGGGCCGAGGACGCACGCGACCGCGACGACGGCGAGGGCACCCATACCGAAGACGGCGAGCCGGTTCTTGCGCAGGCGCAGCCAGGCATCGTGCCAGAGCGACGAACCCGTTTCAACGGGCTCGCCGGCGGACGGTGGGCGCGGGGCCGGGGGCGGAAGGGTCGGGGCGGCGGTGGACATGGCGCGGGCCTCAGGCTTCGAGGCGGACCTTGGGGTTCATCCATGCCTGGACGACGTCGACGACGAGGTTCAGGGCCATGATGAGGACGGCGTAGAGGATGACGGTGCCGAGGACGAGGGTGTAGTCGCGGTTGAAGGCGCTGTTGACGAACTCGCGGCCGATGCCGGGGATTTGGAAAATGGTCTCGATGACGAAGGAGCCGGTGAGGAT
>CAZENI010000634.1:0-4646 GCA_964513055.1 uncultured Opitutus sp. | reverse complement strand
CATCTTCAACGGCCACGTCATGAGCGTCGTCGTCGACGATGATCCCGCGAATCGCCGCGCCGACGGCCTGCTCGGCGTGCAGGTGCACGTCGGCCCGCCGATGAAGGTCGAGTTCCGCTCCATCCTCCTGAAAAAACTCTGAGCCGCCCCGCCGCCCGCCCTCCCGCAATGTCCCTGCTCATCGTCCACGTGCACGTCCGCGTGCTCCCCGACTGCGTCGACGCCTTCACGGCCGCCACCCTCGCCAACGCCCGCGCCAGCCGCCAGGAACCTGGCATCGCGCGCTTCGACGTCGTCCAACAGGCCGACGATCCGACCCGCTTCGTCCTCATCGAAGTCTACCGCACTCCCGCCGCGCCCGCCGCCCACAAGGAGACCGCCCACTACGCCACGTGGCGCGACGCCGTCGCCCCCATGATGGCCGAACCGCGCCGCAGCGTGAAATACGCCAACGTCTTTCCGGAAGACGGCGGCTGGTGAGCCATCGAAATACTCCGGACGAAACCGCTGAGGTGCGCTGACGGGCGCTGATTCGGAAAAGACCAAACCACCCACAGTCATCATTCACCCGGATCTTCGGCATTCGCGCGCGTTGATCGGAATTCCCAGTATTCCCTCCTATCAGTGTGCATCAGTGGTTCTCTCTTCGCCCGAAATTAGCGTCCATCAGCGCCCCTTAGCGGTTTCTCCTTCGCCCCGCGTCATTGCCCCGTCCCTCATGCGCTTCGAATTCGCCACCGCCGCCCGTATCGTCTTCGGCCCCGGCACCCTCGCGGAAATCGGCCCGCTCGCGCGCGAGTTCGGGCGCCACGCCTTCGTGGTCACCGGCCGGAATCCCGACCGCGCCGGCCGCCTGCTCGAACACCTGCGCCACGCCGGTCTCGCCACGACCGTCTTCGCCGTCGCGGGCGAGCCGACGCTCGATGACATCGCCCGCGGCGCCGCGCAGGCCCGCACGGCCGGCGCCGATTTCCTGATCGGTTTCGGCGGCGGCGCCGCCCTCGACGCCGCCAAGGCCATCGCCGCGCTGCTCACCAACGACGGGCCGCTGTCCGACTACCTCGAAGTGATCGGCCGCGCCCTGCCGCTCGCTCGCCCGGCGGCGCCGTGTATCGCCATTCCCACCACGGCCGGCACCGGCTCCGAGGTCACGCGCAACGCCGTCCTCGCCTCCCCGGCCCATCGCGTGAAAGTCAGCCTGCGCAGCCCGCACCTGCTGCCCCGCGTGACCCTCGTCGATCCCGAGCTGACCCGCGACCTGCCGCCCGCGCTCACCGCCACCACCGGCCTCGACGCCCTCACGCAACTGATCGAGCCCTACGTGTCGCCGCGCGCCAACCCGCTCACCGACGCCGTGTGCGTCGACGGCCTGCGCCGCGCCGCCCGCTCGCTGCGCGCCGCCGTCGATCGCGGCTCCGACTCCGCCGCCCGCGAGGACATGGCGCTCGCCAGCCTCGCAGGCGGTCTCGCCCTCGCCAACGCCGGCCTCGGCGCGGTCCACGGTTTCGCCGGCCCGATCGGCGGCCGGTTTCCCGCCCCGCACGGCGCCGTCTGCGCCGCGCTCCTCCCGCACGTCATGGCCGCCAACGTCGCCGCCCTCCGCACCCGCGCCCCGGAATCGCCCGCCCTCGGCCGCTACGACGAGGTCGCACGCCTGCTCACCGGCCGGCTCTACGCCACCGCCGACGATGGCGTGCGCTGGGTCCGCGAACTCGTCGCCGCCCTGCCCATCCCGCCGCTTTCGCACCACGGCGTCACCCCGGATGACTACGCCGCCGTCGTCGCCGCCTCCACCCATGCCAGCAGCATGAAGGCCAACCCGATCGTCCTCACCACCGACGAACTCACCGCGATCCTCGCGGCCGCGACGCACACCTGAACCGGACCCGCTCCGAAAATTCTTCGAGAATCGTCACCGCCCATGTCGCTCGGGCCGGCGATTCCCCGCCATGATTGGCGTGCAGCCTCCCCCGGCCGGGGGCCTTCGGCCGGCTCCATTCGGCTGCCTCACGGCGCATCGTAGACTTCGACAAGAACGCTGCCGCCCGCCCCGCCTACACCTGTCACCACCACGGAATACCCGCCCGGCGCCAGCGAGACGACCAGGGCCGCGTCGCGCGAACCAGCCGGCAGCGCAAAGGCCCCGACGCCCGCAAACGCACCGGCCAGCGCCGCGCCACCACCCCAGTCGTCGTTGACCGCCACCGGCTCGCTGACGCCGCTCCGAAACAATGTCACCTGGGGATCGAGCAGCGGACCCGCCACACCGAAGCCGGCCAGCGTGGGCCCGACCGCACGGATCAACACCGTCTTCGGTGCGCCACCCGCCATGGTGAAACCCACCGTGAGGCCGCTGCCCACCGCCTTCAGCACCGAAACGTTGAGGAGGCGCGCCGTGCTGCTGACAAACGCGCCGTTCGGCGTGGCGTCGTAAATCTCACCGAGCACCAGGCCGGTGCCCGTCGCGTTCGCGGAGGAAATCGTGATGGAATTCTCCCGCGTCGTGGCGACCGTGCTTTGCGCCGCATCCTTGGATCCCGGGCCGGTGTAGGGAAACGCCCCGACGGCGGCCATGGCGGCGGCCAGCGCCCCGGCGCCGTCCCAGTTGTCGTTTTCCCCGACCTTCTGCGTTCCGGCAAAGAACTCGAGCCGCGGATCGTCGAGCGCCCCCGCCACCCCGACCGCGGCGAGCGAGGGGCCCGCGGCGCGGATCACGAGCGGCTTGCTGATCCCGCCGGTCCCTCCGACCACGTAGCCGAGCGTGAAGCTCTCCGGCGGCGCCCCCAACGCCGTGAGCACCGAGAGATTCGAAATCCGACTGACCGCCGTCACCGTGAGCGTGGCGGCTTGCGAAGTGACCACGCCGGCGGAGTTGGAGATGCGCACCGCGTAGGAGCCCGCGTCGGAAAGGAGCGCACTCGCCAGCGTCAACACGGCGTTCGTGGCCGCCGGCACCGGGCTGCCATCACGCAGCCATTGATAGGCAAACGGCGCGGTGCCGGTCGCCGCCGCGGTGAAGCTCGCGCTGTCGCCCGCCACCACCGTCGCACCGGCCGGCTGCGCCGCGATCCCCGGCGCCACCGTCGACGGCCCCGCGGAAATCAATGCCGGATCGCTCGTCGTCAGGCCGGTGGCGTTGCGCACCTCGACGGCATAAAGCCCGGCATCGGCCGGCCGGAAGGCCGCGATCGCATAGGTCGCTGCCGTCGCACCGGCGATCGCCACCCCGTCGCGGCGCCACTGATACGTCAGCCCCGCGGCGCTTCCCTCCACCGCGACACTCAGCGTCAGCGGCGAACCCGCCGGCACCGTCCGGTCGGCCGGCGCCGTCGCCAGCACCGGCACGGCCGCGGCGGCCACGAGCGTCGCCACGACGTCCGTCGACCGGAACGGTGGCGTCGACGGCGTGCTGGTGCCGACGGCGACGTAGCGGCCGTTGCCGTAGGCGATCCCCGCGAGGGAGCGTCCGGCGTCCTCCGCCGGACCCGCGGCCAGGGTTGCCCACGCGACGCCGTCCGTCGACGCATACAGGGTCCCGAGAAAAAAGAACCGGCCACCCGCGTAGGCCAGGTTCCGGCCACCCGTGATCGACCGGCCGTCGCCCAACAGCAGGGGCCGGGGGGTGTGCGTGAAGCCGACTCCGTCCGTGGTCGTCGAGATGGTGTCCGCGAACGTGGCGCCGCCGTTGGTCGAAATCGCGCCATACGCCATCAACCGGCCGTTGCCGCTCGCCATGAAATTCGTCGATGGGATCGCCGCGACGTTCTGCCACGTCGCGCCCCCATCCGCGGTCGCCACCACGATCGGTCCACCCGAACTCCCGCCGGCCGCGACCATGGCCGCCCGCACGAAAAAACGGCCGCCCGCGGCGCCGAGATAATCGACCTGCCCGAGGTTCGGCGCCGCTCCGCCCGGCAACGCCGCCGTCGCCCGGAAGGCCACGCGATCCGCCGAATGGTAAAGCGGCTTCCAGCCATCGAGATTGGAACCCACGAGCAACGCCCGGCCGTCGGTGGCCAGGAGGCTGGCGCGATAACCGCTGGCCAGCGTCGCCACCTCCTGCCACGCGTCGCCATCGACACTCCGATAGACCGTGCTCCCTTTCGCGAGGTAGAACTGTCCTCCGACAAAGACGATCGCGCTCGATTCCGCGCCCTGAAGCCGCCCCGGCGTCCACGTCACTCCATCCGTGCTCCACGCGACGGGCGGAACGACGGACGATCCGAACAGCGTCACGACGAAGCGACCGTTGCCGTAGGCGATGCCGCCCACGCTCATGACCTCCGGCAGATTGATGCGCGACAGCGTCCAGCCGGACTGCGCCCAAAGGCCCGGCAGGTTCGTGACCACCAGCGAAACGACGAGCAACCATCGTGCGCGAACCAGCGGGGAAATCGACATGCGGACGCATGGTAGGATCAAGCGACGCGCAAGCGAGCCCGGGAATGAGCCGACCTCAGCAAGCACCGGGTGAGACCCCATCGCCCGGGGAGAATTCGCGCTCCCGCTCACCGCGTCCCCGCCAGCACGCGCTCGACCGCCGCGATCGCCGCCCGCTCGCGCTCCGGCCAGTCGCCGCGAATCTCCACGAACGGCAGCCGCCGCGATTCCAGCGCCGCGCGCCACATCCGCCGCGTCCGCTCGCG
>CAZENI010000633.1:0-4673 GCA_964513055.1 uncultured Opitutus sp. | reverse complement strand
CCGTTCCCCCCGCCCGTTCGCCCCCCTCCGGGGGGCCCCACGAACGCGGAGCGCGGCGAGCTACGTCGCCAGCGCGGCCTGCAGCGCGAAGAGATCGGGGAACACGGCCTCGGCCTTTGCGGCGTGCAATTGCGCGGCGTCGTGCGTGCCGGTGGTGACGCACCAGCAGGCGAAGCCGCCGTGGTGCGCGGCCTGCACATCGAAGGGAGAGTCACCGATCAGGAGCGTGTCGGCGGCGCGGGCGCCGAGGGCGGCGAGGACGTGCGCGGCGAACTCCGGCTGGGGCTTGAGCCAGGGGGTGTCGCGCGCGCCGAAGATCCCGCGGAGGAAGGGCGTGACGCCGAGGTGGGCGCAGATCGCGCGGGCGTGGTCGCCGCGCTTGTTGGTGAAGACGGCGAGGGTGGTGCCGGCGGCCTGCTGCGCGCGGAGGAGTTCGAGGGTGCCGGGCAGGAGGGTGACGTCCTCGAGCAGGATGCGATCGGTGAAGGCGACGTGGAGCCGGATGGCCTCGGGAATCCGATCTTCGGAGACGAAGTGGCGCATGGCGTTCTCGAGGCCGCCGCCGACGGCGCGGCGCACTTGTTCCATCGTGGGCGCGGGCAGCCCGAGCTGGGGCAGCGTGTGGACGTAGCTCCGATGGATCGTGGTGAAGGCGTCGACAATGGTTCCATCCAGGTCGAGGAGCAGCGTGGAGAAGCGAGGCATGAGCGGAACGCGATTGCGGCGGAAACGGCGGGGCGGGCAACCCCGGAATTGGCGGGGACGCGGCTCCCGGTGCGCGAGCGGCGGTCAGAAGGGAGGTGCGCCGCGCCTTCCGCCCGCCCAGCCCGAGAATTGATTTGGCCCGCGTGGGCGCGGCCCCTGAGATGGGGCCGATGTCCGCCCGTCCGGAAACCTTGTCCGCGCGCGCCACCGCCGAATTCTCGGGGGAGGTGCTGGAGATTGCGCTGAGCGGCTCCTGGCAGATCACGGAGCGGCGGCCGTCATGGACGGAGTTGCTCGCGGGCCGGGAACCGAAGCGCATCCGCGTGCGCGACGAGGGCGTGGACCAGTGGGACACGTCGTTGCTGCTTTTTCTCTTCGAGGTGCAGCAGTGGTGCCGGGTGGCGGGCGCCTACTGCGATCTGGAGGCGGTGCCGGAGCGCACGCGCGCGCTGCTCGGCCAGCTCGCGACGGCGCACGAGACCAGCGTGCCGTTCGACCGTTCGGAGAATTTCCTCACCAGCGTGGGGCTGGCGACACAGGACACGGTGCGCAAGGGCGGCGAGATCTCGCGGTTCGTGGGCGAGGTCACGCTGGCGGTGCAGCAGGTCGTGCGGACGCCGGGGAAATTCCGGTGGCGCGACTGCCTGCACGAGATGCAGCAGTGCGGGGCGATGGCGCTGCCGATCGTGAGCCTGATCAGTTTCCTCGTCGGCGTGACGCTGGCCTACACGGCGTCGGTCGTGCTGCGGCAGTTCGGCGGCGACATCTGGATCGCGGATCTGATCGGACTGTCGATGGTGCGGGAAATGGGCGCGGTGATGACTTCGGTGGTGCTGGCGGGCCGGACGGGTGCGGCGTATGCGGCGACGCTGGGCAACATGAAGGCGAACGACGAACTCGACGCGCTCGAGACGCTCGGCATTTCGCCGATCCAGTTCCTGGTGCTGCCGCGGATGCTGGCGCTGGCGGTGATGATGCCGCTGCTCACGCTGTATTCGAACGCCCTGGGCGTGCTTGGCGGCATGGTGGTGGCGATGGGGCTGCTGGCGATCCCGCCGACGGCCTACTGGATCGAGATGCAGACGATCGTGGACATGTCGGACATCTCGGTGGGCGTGATCAAGGCGGGGGCGTTCGGGATCATCGTGGGGCTGTCGGGTTGCCTGCGCGGGCTGCAGGCGGAACGCAGCGCGGTCGGCGTGGGCCGCGCGGCGACCTCGGCGGTGGTGACGGCGATCCTCCTGCTGATCGTGGCGGACGCGATTTTCGCGGTGATGTTCAACGCGCTGGGCTGGTGAGGACCGGACGCATGCACGCAACGCAACCCACTCCCGCCGTCAGTGCTTCCCCGAAATCCGGGCCCGCGATCGAGGTCGAGCATCTGCAGTGCGCCTACGATGCGGACATCGTGCTGCAGGACGTCTCGTTCACGGTGGCGCGCGGCGAGGTATTTTTCATCATCGGCGGATCCGGGTGCGGCAAGAGCACGCTGCTGCGGCACATGGTCGGCCTGCACGCGCCGCGGGCGGGGACGGTGAAGTTCTTCGGCCGGCCGTTCAGCTCGGCCGATCTAACGGCGCGGCGGGCGATGCTGAAGACGTTCGGGATGCTGTTCCAGAGCGGGGCGCTCTGGACCTCGCTGACGCTCCGGGAGAATGTCTCCCTGCCGCTGGAGGAATACACCACGCTCTCGAAGCGCGACATCCTGGAGGTGGCGACGCTGAAGCTCGCGCAGGTGGGGCTGACGGGGTTCGAGGACTACTATCCCGCGGAGATCAGCGGCGGCATGAAGAAGCGCGCGGGCCTGGCGCGGGCCCTGGCGCTCGATCCGGCGATCGTGTTTTTCGACGAGCCCTCGGCGGGCCTCGATCCGGTGACCTCGCGCAAGCTCGACGAACTCGTGCTGCAGGTCCGCGACACGATTGGCACGACCATCGTGATCGTGTCGCACGAGCTGGCCTCGATCTACGGCATCGCCGATCGCGTGATCATGCTGGACCGGCAGGCGAAGGGCGTGATTGCCGAGGGCCGGCCGCGGGAGTTGGCGGCACACAGCCGCGATCCGCGGGTCACTGATTTCCTCCGGCGGGTCGAGTGACGCGCTTTTCGAACGAATGAAACCACTGCACCGCATCGGCGCCAGAACGCCCGCCCCGGACTTAATTCTGTCCATTTTCTTCATTCTCTCTAAATCCGGAGCCGCGTGAAAACCAAGGTCAGCCCAGCCGTCGTCGGTGCGTTCGTGATCGGAGCGTTCGGGCTGGGCATGCTCGCGCTGCTGGCGTTCGGCGGGTTTTCGTTCTTCGAGAAGCCGCAGCGCTTCGTGGTCTATTTCAACGAATCGATCCACGGCCTGGACCAGGGCTCGGCGGTCAAGCTGCGCGGCGTGCGCGTGGGCCGCGTGGTGAACCTCAACGTCCGTTACGACGCCTCGCAGAACCGCTCGTTCGTCGCGGTGGTGTGCGAGCTGAACCGCGATGTGGTGACGGACCCGACCGGCGCGATCCTCGACGTGGCCAGCCGGGCGGCACTGGAGCACCTCGTGCAGCGGGGGCTGCGCGCCCAGCTCGGCGTGGCGGGGCTCGCCACGGGCCTGCTGTTCGTCGAGCTCGACTTCAAGAATCCCAACGAGTTTCCCGCCGAGGCGCCGCGCGACGCGAGCGAGCGCCACGTGGTGGTGCCGCAGGTGCCGTCGCTGATTTCCGAATACCAGAAGAGCCTCGGCGAGATCCTCGGCAACGTGAAGAATCTCGATCTCGCGGGGCTGGCGAAGGACATCGCCTCGCTCGCCCAGACGGCGCGCCGGCAGGTCGAGGGCGTCGACCTGAAGGGGCTGACGGAGCAGTGGAAGAAGACGGGCGAGCAGTTCGAGGCGTTTGCGACCAATCCCGAGTTCAAGAAGACCTTCGACAACCTGAACCTCGCCGTGAACGAGATGCGCCGGACGATCGCGAAGCTCGACGCGCAGATCGAGCCGGTCGGCCGGGATCTTGGCGCCACGCTGGCGGAGGCGCGCAAGACGGTGCAGTCCTTCAACGAAACGGCGGTGGCGGCGAAGGGGTTCATCACGGCGCACGCCGGGCTCGGCGGCGAGCTGGGCGAGACGCTGGCGCAACTGAACGCGGCGGCCGACGCGGTGCAGCGGCTCGCGGATTTCCTCGAGCGCAATCCCAATGCGCTGATCACCGGTCGGCCGCAGCCGCGCTGAGGCGCGCGAAACCCTCTCTCCAACGATGAACGCGCGCGCGGCCTTTGCTGCCTGTCTCCTTTCGACCGTCTCCTGCCTGGTGCTGCTTTCCGGCTGTTCGCTGCTGCCGGAGGCGAAGCCGGATCCGACGCGCTATTATGTGCTGTCGACGTCGTCCGGCGGCGGGGCGGTGGCGGCCGCGGGCGCGCCGAGCGTGCACCTGAAGCCGATCGAGATCGCGAACTACCTGCGGGCGCGGCCGTTCATCGTGCGGCGCGGCACGCATGAGATCGAGTTCCGCGAGTTCGCGCGCTGGGGCGAGCCGCTCGAGCTGGGCATCGGGCGCGTGCTGCGTGAGGAGCTGCTGGCGCGGGGAGCGGCGAGCGCGGTGTCGGCCGCCGGCCCGCGGCGCGACACGGCGGCGGTCGATTGCCAGCTCACGGTGCGCGTGCTGGCCTGCGAAGGCGCGGCGGCGGGCGCGGTGGAGTTCCGCGCGATCTGGGAACTCGTGTCGCTCGCGGCGAATGGCGAGGGCAAGCCGGTGGCGCGCGGGGATTTTCGGGCGGCGGACCTGCGGTGGGATGGCAAGAGCGAGGCCGTGCTGGCGGCGCAGCTCAGCCAGGCGGTCGCGGGGCTGGCGGCGGAGATTGCGGGCGGGCTGAAGAAGTAAGAGGGCGTCAAGAAAGGGTCTTTTCCGGTAGCGGAAGCCGTGAGGCTTTCGTGGCCGCGCCTCGCGGCGTCGGACGAAACGCTCACGCGTTCCGCTACCGACGAGAGCCGC
>CAZENI010000632.1:0-4681 GCA_964513055.1 uncultured Opitutus sp. | reverse complement strand
AGCGTCGCGTAGCCGCCGCGGTTGAAGAGAAACGGCCGCTCGCGCGGAAAGAGATTCATCCACCAGGTGTCGAACGCCCACGCCGCGTTGCTGTTCTTCTGCCAGTGCGCCGAAAAGCCCGACAGCCCGTGGCTCTCCAGCCACGCCTTCGGGACCCCGACCTTGGCGTAGTCGAACTCCGCCGACGGCAGCGCGTGCCCCGCGAACCACGCCCAGGTGCCCACGAGGATCACGCCCAGTGCGATCCAGGCGTCGCGCACCGGACGGAAGCCGAGCACGAAGAGAAACGCGTAGCCCAGCCCGATCTGGCTGAGCGTGTCCTCGAAGGTCCAGTTCGTCATCGTCGTGTTCTGCCCCGTCGAGCGCAGGAACACGCCGAGCAGCACCAGCAGCAGCGCCCGCCACACCGCGTGCCCCGTCATCGCCGCGCGCGACTGCCCGCGCGCCGCCCGCGCCGCGATCGAAAACGGGAGCGCCACGCCGACGAGAAACGAAAACGAGGGCTGGATGAGATCGTGCAGCGTGCACCCCACCCACTCGACGTGCGTCTGGTGCCACGCGAGAAATTTCCAGAATTCGCTCTCGGGCAGCGCGCGCGCCACGCGCGCGAGGCGCAGGACCTCCGCCATCATCAGGAACATCACGAACCCGCGGTAGGCGTCCAGCGACGCGAGCCGGCCGGGCACCGGCGCAACGATCGATGGACTCAACGTGGACAGCGGCTCAGGGCTCGCGGCGCGCTCGAACGCAGGGGTGGCGTCGGAATTCACGCGCGCACCCTCTGCGAGCGCGCGGCCCGCGGCGACGTTTTTCTCCGCTCTCCCAGGTCCGATTCCACGGAGCGAAACGCGTGCGTGAGCGTTTCGCTCGCAACCGGCCCCGTTCAGACCTTCGACGCCAGGCCGGTCATCGAGAGATCGACCGGCTTGTTCTTCTTCCACGCGCCCCGCGTGAAATCCGGCACGTCGACAGAGTTCGAGCGATTCGCCACCGACTGCTCGGACAGCAAGCCGATCGCGGTCCACGCGGCGCCGTCGTAAGCGTCCATGTCGAGCGGCCGGCCGGCGCGCAGCAGGCTGGCCCAGCGCCAGTCCATGATGAAATCCATGCCACCATGGCCGCCGACCTTCTTCGCGGTCTCGCCGATCTTCTTCACCAGATCGAAGGTGAACTGCTCCTCGAATTTCTTCTGCTCCGCGGTGCTCAGCCATTTGTGCGCCCCGTCGGAGATGCGGGCGGGCTCGGGATATTTCTGCGCGGTGCGCTTCGTGCCGACGACCGTGTGCAGGCGCGAATACGGCTGCGGGCTCGACACGTCGTGCTGCACCAGGATGGTGCGGCCCTTTTCGGTGCGAATCGTCGTGGAGTTCATGTTCCCGCGGTAGTTCTTGCCGCCATACGGCGCGAAAAACGGATCCGCCGCGGCCAGTTCGTCGGCCTTCTTCCGCATCGAAAAATCGTTGCTCTGCACGGAGACCAGATAGTCGAAACGGTCGCCGCGATTGATGTTCATGATCTGCGCGATCGGGCCGAGGCCGTGCATCGGGTAGAGGTTGCCGTTGCGCGCAGCGTTTTGCTTCAACCGCCACATGTCGCGGTAGCCGCTCTTGCTGAAGTTGAGCTGCATCAGGTCGTGCAGGTAGGCGCCTTCGCCGTGCACGATCTCACCGAGGAAGCCCTGCTGCGCCATGTTCAGCGTGACCAGCTCGAAGAAATCGTAGCAGCAGTTCTCCAGCATCATGTAGTGCTTCTTCGTGCGTTCGGACGTCTCGACGAGCTGCCAGCACTCGTCGAGGTTCACGGCCGCGGGAATTTCCGAGAACGCGTGCTTTCCATGCTCCATCGCAAACACCGAGATCGGCGCGTGGAGGTGCCAGGGCGTGCAGTTGTAGATGACGTCGAGATCGTCGCGCGCGCACATTTCCTTCCACGACTCCGGCTTGCCGGAGATCGCGATGGGGCGGTGAGCCGTGCCCTCGAGCCGGCGCACGCCCTCGGCGGCCCGCTCGTCGCGCACATCGCACAGGACCTTGATGTCGAGGCCCTCGACATGCTTGAGCCGGCCGACCGCACCGGCGCCGCGCGAGCCGATGCCCACGATGCCGACGCGGATCGTCTCGAGCTTCGGCGCCGCGTAGCCGCACATGTTGAAGGTCTGCGCGCCGCTGCCCGCGCCGCCGGCCGGGCGCGCGGCGGGCGCCGCGCTGGCTCCGCGCAAGAAACTGGCAGCGGTGAGGGCGGAACCGGCGAGCGCCGTTTTCGCGAGAAAGTCGCGTCGGGTGGAGTTCATGAAAGGAGAGTCAACCTAGAAACGGCAGCTGAGGAAACCGCTAATCCATGCCAATCGGCGCTAATCAGAAACCCGCCATGGGTTGATTGGCATGGTTCAGAATCACCAAACGGGTGACTTGAGCGGCAAAGTGAATCGAAGCCCGAGTTTTTCATCAGCGATAATTGGCGAAGATTAGCGGTTTCGCCTTCTGCCGAATCCAGAGTCATTGGTTTCCGGGGAAGTGCGCGGAGCGCTCAACGCCGGCGGTAGTGATCGACCTCGCGATACCGCCGCGCAAACAGCCCGAAGGCCATCGCCGCCGCAAACGCGAACGCCGCAAAGAAGAACATCTGGAACGCCGTCACGCCGAAGCCCGTGGTCTTAATCGCATCCGTCACCGTGCTGTTCTTCACCGCGGCGTTCACGATCAGCACCCAGAGGTTGCCGATCGTCACGGACAGATTCCAGAAACTCATCAGCGCGCCCTTCATCGACTGCGGCGCCTGACTGTAGGCGAACTCCAGTCCGGTCGCCGACACCAGCACCTCACCCAGCGTCAGCAGCGCGTAAGGCAGGATTTGCCACACGATCGAGAACGCCGTGCCGCCGTCGATCACCACCTGCATCGTGCCCACGACGACCCACGAGAGCCCGGCGAAGGCGATGCCGAACGTCATGCGGCGCAGCGCCGTCATTTCGTAACCGAAGCGTTTCAGCGCCGGATACAGCACCAGGTTGTTGAATGGGATCAGCAGCATCACCAGCAGCGGATTCAGCGCCTGCATCTGCGACGACTGGAACCACGTCGGCTTGGTCATCGCGTCCGCCTGCAGCACCCACGTCGACGCCTTCTGGTCGAAGAGGGACCAGAACGGGGTCACGAGGAAAAACAACACCAGCACGCGCAGCACCGCGCGCACGCCCTCGACCGCCTCGTCGGGGTGCCGCCCGCGCGCTCCCTCGAGTTGCCACCACACGCCCAGGCCGCCGAAGGCGATCAGGCTCACCAGCGCGATGCAGAACGACACCACGAAACCAAACGACGGGATGAGCACGAACGACCCCACCGCCGCCGCCACGCCGACCCAGCCCAGCACGAGCCCCAGCCGCCCGGAGGTCAGTGCCGTCCACGAGACGCGCAGGAAGGAGTGCGCGTTCGGCGGCGCCGGCGGCACCAGCACGTAGCGTTTCCGCCCCAGCCACAGCACCAGCGTCGAGATCGCCATCAGCACACCCGGGATGCCGAACGCGATGCTGGCACCGAAACTCCGCAGGAAGATCGGCATCAGCAGCGACGCAAAGAACGACCCGAAATTGATGATCCAGTAGAACGCGTCGAAAACCACTTTCGCCCGTTGCTTGTTGGTCTGGTCGAACTGGTCGCCGACAAACGCGGACACGCACGGCTTGATGCCGCCCGCGCCCAACGCGATCAGGCCCAGGCCGGTGTAGAAACCCGCGCGGCTCGATTCGAAGAGCGCGAGGCACAGATGCCCGACGCAATACACCAGGCTCAGCCAGAAAATCGTGTGGTATTTCCCGAAGAAGCGATCCGCCAGCCAGCCGCCCAGCAACGGGAAGAAATACACGCCGATCACAAACGTGTGGAAAACCTCCTTCGCTCCCGCGGCGCGATCCGCCTCCGGGAGGTGCGTCAGCAACGACGTCACCAGGAAGACCGTCAGGATGTTGCGCATCCCATAAAAGCTGAACCGCTCGCACCCCTCGTTGCCGATGATGTAGGGAATCTGGCGGGGAATTCGCGCCGGCACGGCCGGCGCCTCGGCGCTCGCGGGAGAGATGCTCATGGGGAGATTCCGTCCGACGCTGCCGCCCGCGCGCCGAAGCGCAAGGACGGGAAACCGTCCGCGGCATTCTCCGTGCGGGGAGCCGCGCGGGTCACTCCGCACCGCTCAGCCGTCCACGCTCCACCCCGGCGCCCACCCGCGACCGACGCCAACCAGTCAATCGCCTCGTTCGCCGAGGATTCGCGCCGGCAGAAACAGAATCGCCTTCACGAGTCGCAGCATCGCCTCAAGCACCACGGCGACGATCCGGAACGGCAGGGAGAGCAGCCACAGGAACGGCCAAAGCACGAGGAGCAGCAGCGCCAGCGGCCAGCACAGCACCAGCAGGATCGCGTAAAGCAGCAGCATCAGGATGAATTTCATGGTCGTGCCCGGAGAACACGCCGCACGCGCGGGAGTTGCAGGAGAGGAGCAGCTTCCTTCACCTGCCCACGCGCTCTGCCCCGCCTCGTCTCCGCGCGCCTTCCCACCTGCGCGCTTGCGAGAACGCGCGTCGCCGCGTTTCGTTCCCAGCCACCCGCCGTCCCCACCGATGTTTTCCCCGCCCCTGCGTCCCCTCGTCGCCTCCGAAAGGGAGTTTGGGTACCGCTCGAGCCTGACG
>CAZENI010000631.1:0-4694 GCA_964513055.1 uncultured Opitutus sp. | reverse complement strand
TATACGTGAGAGGCTTCTCGCAATAGACATCCTTCCCCGCGCGCACCGCGGCGATGGCGATGTAGGCGTGCCAGTGATCGGGCGTGGCGATCACGACGATGTCGATATCCTTGCGTGCGATCACCTCACGAAAATCGTTGTAGGCCGCGCAGCCCTTGTAGGTCCCGCCGGCTTTCTTCGTGTAGGCCTCGTCGACCTTCTTCTTCGCGTCCTCGCGGCGCGTCGTGTCGACATCGCACACGGCGACCACCTCGACATCGTCGCGGCCGAGATAGCTGCGGAGGTGTCCGCCCATCTGCTTGCCCATGCCGATGCAACCGATCGTGAACCGCTTGCTCGGCGCGGTCGCCTGCGCCCAGACGCGGCCGGGGAGAATGAAGGGTGCCGACGCGAGGACGGCGGCACTCTGGAGGAAACGGCGGCGGGAAAGATCAGCTTGGGGCATAGGCGCGGAGTATGAAACGATGCGGACGCGTTTGAGAAGCGCGCGTTGCTCACCCGAACGAAATAAGCGGCGCGCACCGGGCCGATTACGCCGCGTCGCGGCGCGGTCGTCTCCCCCGCACAATTCCCACGGCACAAGTGCCAACCGATGCGGAGCACGCCCACCCCCGCTGCCGTAGGATGACCGCAAGCGCATCCGCCTTCGCCCGGTCTCCGGTCTCCGGCCGCGAACCGCCGCGCCGTCGCCATCTCTTCCGCTCCACCGCCCCGCTTCATGCCTGCATCCGCTCCGATCTCGCCGCCGCCAGCCCTGCTGACGCGCCGCCGGTTGCTCACGCTCGGCGCGATCGGCGTCGCCGGCGTGGCCGCCGGCGCCGGCGGCTCCTTTCTCCTCACGCACCGGCACCGGGCCGTGCCCGCGCGTTATCGCTTCTTCGACGACCGCGAGGCCGCGCTGCTGATTGCCATCTGCGAACGGATCATTCCGCGCGACGACGCGCCCGGGGCGACGGACGCGGGCGTGATCCACTTCATCGACCGGCAGCTCCGTGGCGCGCACGCCCGCCATCAAGCGGCCTATCGCCGGGGCCTCGCCGCGTTTCCCCAGACCTGTCTCGCGGTGACGCGCGCGCCGTTCGCGGATCTCACGGCCGCGCAGCAGGACGAGTTTCTCACGCTGTTGGAATCCGGCAAGGCCCCGCGCGCGGGCTGGAGCGATCCTTCGCCGCAGGAGTTTTTCCGCCTCGTGATTGAGCACACGATGCAGGGCTTCTACGGACCGCCACGCCACGGCGGCAACCGCGGCCATGCGAGTTACCGCATGCTCGGGCTCGACTACCCTCAAATCAGCGGCCGAAACCGGCCCGCACGGAGCTGACGATGACCCTGCCACCGGTGAACGTCGTGGTCGTCGGCTCGGGCGCCGGCGGCGGCATCGTCGCCAAGGAGCTCAGCGGGGCGGGGCTCAACGTCGCGCTGCTGGAGCGTGGCGGCTGGGTCGGTTTCGAGGTGAACGGTCACGATGACCTGATCAACCAGCGCGTGAGCGCGCTCGGCACCGGCTTCGGGCCCGACGAGCGCCACCCGCGCGTGTCCGAGGGCGCGCCCGGCAAATGGCGGACCGTCGGCCCGACCGATGGCGGCTACGGCAACAACGCCGCCTGCGTCGGTTCCGGCACCGTCAGCTACGGCGCGATGGCGTGGCGCTTCATGGAGCAGGATTTCCGGATGCGCTCGCTCTACGGCACGCTGGAGGGATCGACGCTGGACGACTGGCCGATCACCTACGCGGAGCTGGAGCCGTTCTACGAAAAGGCCGAGTGGGAAATCGGCGTGGCCGGCGACATGCGCACGAATCCCTTCTCGCCGCCGCGCGCGAAGGGTTACCCGATGCCGGCGTTCCCCTACAATCGCGAGGGCCGCCTGCTTGAGGCAGCCGCGCAACGGCTCGGGCTGAATCCGTTTCCGATTCCGATGCTGCGGAACTCCGTGCCCTACGGCGGGCGCAATGCCTGCATCGGCTGCCGCTACTGCGTCGGCTTCGCCTGCGAGATCAACGCCAAGTGCGGCACGCACAACACCGTCATCCCCGCCGCCCTCGCCACCGGTCATTGCGAACTGCGCACGCACGCCATCGCGAGCGAGATCGTGATCGACGAGCGCGGTCGCGCGCGCGGCGTGAAGTATTTCGACGCGCAGGACCGCGCGCACTTCCAGCCGGCCGATCTCGTCGTCGTCTCCGGCGGCGCGATCGAGACCGCGCGCCTGCTCCTCAACTCGAAGTCGAAACTGTTCCCAACCGGCGCGGGCAACCGGCACGACTGGGTGGGCCGCAATCTCCAGGGCCACGCCTACGCCGGCGCGCAGGGCTTGTTCGCGGAGGAGACCTACGACGACGTCGGCGCCGGCGCGACGATCGCGGTCAGCAACTTCAACCACGGCAACCCCGGCCTGCGCGGCGGCGCCATGCTCGCCAACGAGTTCATCCGACTGCCGTATCAGTTCTCCCGGGCGCGACCGGCCAACGCCGCGCGCTGGGGCAAGGCCCACAAGGACTATCAGCGCCAGTTCTTCAAGCGCTCGATGAACGTGCAAGGCCCCGTGCAGGAAATGCCCGTCTTCACCGCGCGCGCCGACGTGGACCCGGCCGTGAAGGATCACTGGGGCATCCCGGTGGCGCGACTCTCCGGCAACCGCCATCCGCACGATCTCGAGATCGCCCGCTTCATCAGCAGTCGCGCGGAGCAGTGGCTCAAGGAGGCCGGAGCCATCGCCACGCGGACGTCGCTCCCGGGCCCGACCACCCGCGGCGGGCAGCACCAGGCCGGCACGTGTCGCATGGGCAACGACCCGAAGACGTCCGTCACCGATCGCCACGGCCGCGTTCACGATGTGCCGAATCTCTTCCTCGCCGACGGCAGCCTCCACGTGACCAACGGCGGCTTCAACCCCGTGCTCACGATCATGGCGCTCGGCTACTGGGTGAGCCATCACATCAAGGCCGGCTGGCGCGGCGGAGGTTTCCGATGAGCCGTCGCCGCCGGTTGTTCTTGCTCGGTCTCGCGCTCTACGGCGCCGCCTTCGTGCTCGCGAGCGCCCTCGGCGGCCTGGCGTATTTCCATTTCGGAGACCCGCAGCACACCTGCGCCTCGTGCCACGAGATGACGGACGTCCACACCGGCTGGAGCGCGTCCGCGCACCGCACGGTCCACTGCCGCAACTGCCACGGCGGCTCGCTCACGCTCGACGCGCACGCGCTCCGCTCGCACGTGAACCGCGTTGTGCAGCACCTCACGGGAGATCCGGAAAAAGCCATCCGCCTGACGGAGGCGCACGTGCTCGACCTCCAGCGTTCCTGCCAGTCGTGTCACCCGCAGTCGTTCGCGGACTGGAAGAAGAGCGGCCACGCCGCGGACTACGCACGCATCTTCCTCGATCCGGCGCAGAACAAATTCGAGCACCCCGCCGCCGACTGCCTGCGCTGCCACGGCATGTTCTTCGACGGCCCGATCGAACAGCTCGTCGGGCCGTTGCACACCGCCGGGCCGTGGTCCCTCACAGACCCGGCGAAAGCGAAGCACCCGACCATCCCGTGCCTCGCCTGCCATCAGGTGCACACGCCGGCCGGCGACGGCTCGGTGGCGCGGCTCTACGAACTGCGCGATAGAACACACATCGCAGCCGGGGATCTCCCACTGCCAGTCGTCCTGCAAGGCGAACGTCGCGTGCGCATCTCCAGCGATCCCCGGCAGCGGCTGTGCACGCAATGCCACGCGCCCGCCGCGGCGCACCAGCTCGGCACGGGCGACGACCGCACGCCCGCCGGCGTGCACGAGGGCCTGAGCTGCCTCGACTGCCATGGCACGCACGCGCTGTCCGCGCGCGCCTCCTGCGCCTCGTGTCATCCGGCGAAGTCGAACTGCGGCCTGGATGTGGGCAAAATGGATACGACGTTTCTCGTCCGGGGCAGCCGGCACGACATCCACACCGTCGCGTGCCGCGACTGCCACCCGCAGGGCACGCCGCCGGCGAGGGTCGTCCGGCCGTAGCCCGGCGCCGGGGGCCCGGAACTTTTTTGTCCAATTCTCCACGGGCTGCGACATTACCCTTCTGGCGGGATTTCCCGCCCCGCCGCCGCCCATGCCCCCCACCACCCGCCCGATCGATGGCGAGGCGTTCACCCGCCAGCTCCTGCAGCACCAGAAGCGGATCGCGGGACTGATCTTCGCGCTCGTGCCGCAGGGGACCGACGCCGAGGACGTGCTGCAGGAGACGTGCGCGGTGATGTGGCGGAAGTTCGGCGAGTTCGAGCCCGGCACCGATTTTGGCGCGTGGGGCCTGCGCATCGCGCGCTTCCAGGTGATGAGCTACTACAACCGGCGACGCCGCGCGCAGGCGCGCCTGAGCGACGAGACGATCGACGCGCTCGCGGAAACCCTCGCCGAATCACGCTGGGAATCCTCGGACCGCGCCGAGGCGGTGCGTTCGTGCGTGGGCCAGCTCAAGGAGCGCGAGTTCAACCTGGTCCAGCGCCGCTACCACGCCGGGGAGACCGTCGATGAGATCGCCGGCCACCTCGGCAGCACGGTGCATGCGGTCTACAAGGCCCTCGCCCGGCTTCACGCGCGCCTGCTCGCGTGCGTGAACGCCAAGCTCCACGCGGCCCGCCCATGAGCGACGACTCCGCCCCGCTCTCCGCCGACGAACTCCACCGCCTCCTTGGCCCGGGAGGCCGCTTCATCACTCAGCAG
>CAZENI010000630.1:392-4698 GCA_964513055.1 uncultured Opitutus sp. | reverse complement strand
GCATCTGCTCATCCACCGTGCTGATAATCTTCTGGTTCGCCTCGTAGGCGCGGGAGATGAGGACGAGGTCGACCATCTCGCGCAGCGGCGTGACGTTGCTGCCCTCGAGGTAACCCTGCAGCAGCTCAGGCTCGTCGACGCCCTCGGGCTTCGCGCCCGGCGCGGGGACGAAGAAACCGCCCGCGATCGGGATGAGCTGGGATGTATCCGAAAAACGCTGCACCGACAGCTTGCCGATGGAGTTCTCGCCCTGGAAAATCGTGCCGTCGCGGTTGATCGAGACCGTGCCGCCGCCGGGAAGCAACGTGAGCGGCGAGCCGCCGTCGCTGAGGACCTCGTGGCCGCTCGACGTCACCAGCGTGCGATCCGCGCGCATCCGGAACTCGCCACTGCGCGTGTAGACCCGCGAGCCGTCCTCGCGCTGAATCTCGAAGAAGCCGTCGCCCTGGATCGCCACGTCGAGCTCGCGCCGCGTCGGCTGGGTCTCGCCGTTCACGAAATTGATCCCGGTGTTCACCTTCGGGAAGAACATGGGCATCGCCGCGTCGTGGCCGACGCGTGCCTTCGGATCGGTCTGCAACTCGCCGGCCTGCTGCGTGGAGAAATTGATCGTCCGCTTGCGATACCCGGTCGTCTGGCTCGAGGTGATGTTCTGCGAGACGGAATCCTGCCAACGCTCAAGAGCCGAAAGGGCGGAGGCGCTTTGGTAGAGTCCGATGTTCATGGGCAGCGGCGCTAAAGCCAACGCTGTGCCCGTGCGCGACCATCATGCGTAAGTCGCTTTTGCAACGAGCAATTAAAGTTCCCGCAGCGGCCCGTGGAAAACTTTTCCACGAAGGGCGCGCGGCCGGGAGGCAGGAATTGCCGGAGCCGCGAATCCCGTTTCAGCCGCCCGCTCCGGGGCGAAGCCGCCTCAGCGCCCCGGCGAATAGAGGCACTCGATCTCGACGCGTTCGCCGCAGACGCAGGTCACGACGAGGCGGACAACTTTGTCGCCTTCCTTCACGACCTCGACATGGGCGCTCGAGGCGCCGGGCGTCGTGACGGACACCTGGGGCCGCAGCCCCTCGCAGCGCGGAGCCGGCGCATTCGCGGACGCGGCCGGAGGCCGCAAGGACTCCAGCGCGACGTTTCTCTTACCCTGCAGGAAAGACTTCATGAGGTCGGCTTTTCTTTTTCGGACGGCAGCACCGGCACGACCTGATCGACGAGCTTGCTGTCCTTGAAACGATTCTTCGCCGTGAGCGTGAGATTGAGCGTCACGCGCTCGTTAGTCTCCGCCGTGGCGGCCTCGCCCGGCATCGGACGGGTGTCGGCGTAGCCGGTGACGCGTTCGATCTGCCGCGGCTCGACGGCATAGTGCACGAGGGCGCGGCGCGCGGCGTTGGCGCGATCGGCGGAGAGTTCCCAGGAGGTGTAGTCGGGCGTGCGGGCGGAGGCCGTCCGCGCGTGGCCGTCGATGGTGACGTTGAAGCCGTGGCGCTCGATCGTCCACGCCATGTTCTGCAGAACGAAAGTCCCCCACTCCGTCAGCTCGGTGGTCTCCGATCGGAAGAGCGGGCGTTGGGCGCGGTGAAAGAGCGTCACGCGCAGGCCGTCGGTCGTCACCTGGATGTCGATCGGCTTGCCCTCGAGGTTTTCGTCGAGGTGCAGGAGCCGGTAGAAATCGGCCGCGACCGAGTTCAGAAACGTCATCTGGATCTGCTTGTTGCGATCCTGCTCCTTTTCGGAGCCCTGGTCCTTGCCCTCTGACTTGGAAGTCTTGTTGTTGTTGAACGGCAGCACGCCGGAGGTGGCGTCCATCGGCGAGCGGAACGGATTCTGAAAATACTGCGAAGTGGCGATCAGGATTTCCTTATCCTGCGCGGAAATCCACAGCACCATGAACAGGGCCATCATCGCGGTGACGAAGTCCGCGTAGGCGACCTTCCAGGCTCCGCCGTTACCGGCCATGGGATGGGTGGGTGTTGAGGAGGGCCATGCTCACTTCGCGGGCGCGAGGGCCTTGAGGGCGGCCTCGAGGGTGGCGGAGCCGGGTTGGACGTTGCTGTCGAGGGAGCGGCGGGCGACTTCGACGGCGGTGAGCGGGGCGAGGCCCTTCGCGAAACCGGCGACGGCCGCCTTGATGCACTTCAGGAACTGTTCGTCGGAGGCGTTGTTGAACTGGACGCGATTGGCGAGCGGGTTGACGAAACCGTAGGCGACGAAGATGCCGAGCAGCGTGCCGGTGAGGGCCGCGGCCACCTTTTCGCCGACCTTCTCGGGGCCCTCGGAGATCGCCGCCATGGTGTTGATGATGCCGAGCACGGCGGCGACGATGCCGATGCCGGGCAGCGAGTCGCCGACGAGGTGGAGGATGTGGACGGGGTGGTTGGCCTCGAGGGCCTTGGCCTTGAGCTCGGACTCCATCAGGTCCTCGAGTTGGTCGGGCTTGATCTTGCCGTCGATGACAGGCTTGAGGCCGTTGCAGATGAACTCGAGCCGCTCGGGATGATTCAGCACCGACGGATAGCGCTGAAAGACGGCGCTCTTCTTCGGATCCATGATGTGTTCCTCGAGCGCGATCAGGCCGTTGCGCCGGCCGATCATGAAAATCTCGTAGAGCAGCTTCAGGAGATCGGAAAACTCCTTCTCGCCGGCGGACCGGCCGGTGACGCACTCCTTCGTCTTGTGCAGGATCTCCTTCAGCACGTGTCCGGGACTCGCGATCACGAGCACGCCGGTCGCGACGCCGAGGATGACGACGAATTCCGACACGTGCAGCAGCACCAGCGGATTTCCTCCTGCCAGGAGGAAGCCGCCGATGGTCGAAGCCATCACGATGAATGCGCCGATCAGGATCAGCATGGTGGTCGGTGGATCATCGGGCGGGCGCGCGGGCGCGCGGTCCGTTTCCGCCGGCGCGGAAGCACGGGAGAAGTCCCCGTGCTGCATCCGGCCCGGCGAATCCTCGCGTGCAACGGGGCATCGGCTTAACGCTCCTTCATCCGCTGCAGCCATCCGCGCAGACCAAGGATGGTCTGGGCGTGAATCTGGCAGATGCGCGACTCGGTCAGGCCGAAGACGGCGGCGATTTCGGCGAGTCGCATGTTTTCAAAATAATACATGGCGAGGATCTTCTTCGGTATATCGGGCAACTCGGCGATTCGTTGAGTGAGAAGTTGCAAGAGCTCGGCTTTTTCGAGGTTGTCGCGCCCGGTCTTGTCGGACTCGTCGGCGAGCAACTCGTGCAGCGAGGCGCCCGCGCCCTCGTCTCCGTCGGCCGTCTGGTCGATGGCGATGAAGGTGACGGGCTTCGCCTCCTCCACCCACTTGGCGTATTCCGGCTCGGTGAGACCGAGGACGGTGCGGACCTCGGTGTCGGTCGCGGCGCGGCCGAGCTTCTGCTCGACGTCGTTGATCGCGGTCTTGAGCTTGCGGGAGCGCGCGCGCGCGCGGCGCGGGCACCAGTCCATGCGGCGGAGTTCGTCGAGAATGGCGCCGCGGATGCGCATGACGGCGTAGCTGGCGAAGGTGCTGCCCTGATTGGGGTCGAACTTGCGCACGGCGGCGATGAGGCCGGTGATGCCGACGCTGTAGAGATCGTCGGCGTCGACGTGCGCGGGCACGTTGAGCTTGATGCGGTCGACCACATTGCGGACGAGGGGCAGATACCGTTCGATCAAGTCCTTTTCATCGACGGCAGCCGGCGAGACTCCCTGATACGCGCGCCAGGCGGCGGCGGGCGTGGCATCCATGCCAGGGATCGTAGCAGTGGCGGTATTCATGAAGGGAAAAGTTTATTTTTTGGCGGCGGCGGTGGCGGCCGCGGTGGCGGCGTGGCGGGCGAGAATGGTTTCGCGGATCCCGCGAACGAGGACGGTCCAGAACCAGCGGAAGAGCAGCGCCCCGGCGAGGCAGCCGACGGCGCCGTCGAACAAGACGCGGTCGGCCGAGTGTCCGGCCCAGAAGCTGCCGGCGCCGGTGGCGAGGAGGCCGGCGAAGCCGCCGGCGAGAAAAACGAATTTCATGGTCAGGTCGAAGGTTCGTCGTCGGGCAGCGTGCGGCGGACGATCGCGCCGGGCACATCCTCCTCGCAGTCGCCGGTGAGCGAGGGGCCGGTGGCGAGGAAGAGCGGCTCGACCTCCTCGTCGAAGAGGTAATCCCAGAGCTTGCCCCACTGCGGCACCTCATCGAGGTGGGTGAAGACGAGGTGTGTGGCGCCGAGATCGCGGCCCGCGGCGTAGGCGTCGCGGAGCGAGGCGCGATCGTAGGCGGCGTTGAGCACGAGCACCCCGCGCCGGAAATTCGACCGGCTCTTCTCGCG
>CAZENI010000630.1:0-382 GCA_964513055.1 uncultured Opitutus sp. | reverse complement strand
GCGTTGAGCACGAGCACGCGCTCGTTGATCGCCTCGCGATCGAGGAAGGCGGCGAGCGGGCGGTTGTCCGCGGGCCGGCGGGGCGACAGGCCGGGCAGATCGAAATAGACGAAGCCGCCGGGAACGGCGGCCTGCGTCTCGCAGGGAAAATGCGCGAGGGGCACGCCGAGGGCCTCGCTGAACACGGGCAGCGGTCCGAGCGAGTTCGGCCGGTCGAACTCCACGCTGACGACGTGACCGAGCCGGGCGCGGCGAAAGACCTCCTGCGCGAGCCACTTGCAGAGAGCGGTGGTGCGGCCGACGCCCGGGGCGCCGAGAAACGCGGCGCGCGAGAGCGGCGGCCGCGACACGCGGCCCTCGCCCTGCGACCGCAGCCGGCGGG
>CAZENI010000629.1:0-4698 GCA_964513055.1 uncultured Opitutus sp. | reverse complement strand
TTTGACCTTAGCTCTTGGCCTCTTTTCGCATGAAAACGTTCCTCGCCAAGAAGGAGACGGTGCAACCCAAGTGGCATCTAATCGATGCCGATGGGGTTCCGCTCGGTCGTCTCGCCGTCAAGGCCGCCAACATTATCCGTGGCCGCCACAAAGCTTCCTACACCCCCAGCGTCGACACCGGCGATTTCGTGGTCGTGATCAATGCCGAAAAGGTCGCGCTGACCGGCAAGAAGGAAGTCCAGAACGAGTATATGTTCTTCTCGGGCTTCGTCGGCGGCGAGAGCTACCGCAAGGTCTCCCTCCAGCGGCAGCGCCACCCCGAGTTCATCATCGAGCACGCGGTCAAGGGCATGCTCCCGAAGAACCGGATCGCGGCCCACATGCTGACGAAGCTCCGCGTGTTTGCCGGCCCGACGCACACGCACGAGGCCAACGCCCCCCAGAAAATCTCCGTCTGATCATCCGCCAGAACATGAGCGCTGCTACTCCCGCCAACATCTTCATCGGCACCGGCCGCCGCAAAACCTCGACCGCGCGCGTGCGCCTCACCGAGGGCACCGGGAAGCTGACCGTCAACGGTCGCACCTTCGACAGCTACTTCTCGCACGAGAATTTCTCCAAGCAGGCCTACGCGCCGCTCCTGACGGTCGACCTTCGCGAGAAGATCGACGTCACGGTCAATGTCGCGGGTGGCGGCGTTTCCGGCCAGGCCGGGGCGGTTGCCCACGGCATCGCCCGCGCGCTGCAGAAGATGAACGCCGAGCTCCGCCCGGCGCTCAAGAAGGCGGGTCACATCAAGCGCGACCCGCGCGAGAAAGAGCGCAAGAAGGCCGGCCAGCCCGGCGCGCGCAAGCGCTTCCAGTTCTCGAAGCGCTAAGCTTCGACTGCTTCACGCGACCAAAACCCTCTTCGAAACGCCGCCCGCCTCACCGCGGGCGGCGTTTTTGTTTTCTGGGTTGGCGGTTTGGAACGTGGCCTGCTAGCAGAAATCCCGATGAAATTCTCCGCGACTCGTCGGCTGGGGCTAGCAACCGCGTTTCTGGCAGTTTCTGGCCTGGCCCAGGCGCATCCCGGTCACGACGGTCACGAGCTCACCTGGGACCTGAGTCACCTGGCGGATTTTCCGGTCGCGACGATCACCTGCTTCACCGTCGTGGCGGTGGCCGGCTGGATCGGCTGGCTCCTGTTGCGCCGCGGGGCGACGCAGCGGGTTCAGAGCTTGCGCGTGTCGCAGCCGAGCCGGGGGAAGTAACTCGCCAGGATTCCGCGCGTCGCGCGCAGTCCCTGCCGCAGACGGATCGAGTCGGGCGCGATCAACTTGATGCTCCAGCCGCCGCGTCGCAGCGCGCTGACGCCGATCCACAGGCCGTCGCGATGTAACGCCGTCAACGCGGGCCGCCACGCGTCCGCCGTGCCGGAGCTCAGCAGGATCGCGTTGGCGAAACAGGCGGCCGGACCCGAGCCCGAGAGCGCGGCGAGTCCGCGCAGTTCCTCGCCGCCGTGATCGAAGCGCTCGCGCAGCGCCAGCTCGCCTCCGACGCGCACGGTCAGATCGAGCTGCAGGCGGTCCCAGCTCCAGGCTTCGCCGTGGCCGATCCGGCCGGCGACCAGTTGATCGACGAAGAACAGCCCGCCGCCAGGCTCAATCTCGACGGTCGTGTGCTGGCGGTAGCGGGAACCCCGATGCGGCACGAGCGGCTCGGGCATGACCTCCAGCCAGCCGCCCGCGGCCACCGCGAAATGCTGCCGGCACTCCGCCTTGCCGCCGCGCATCTGGAAAACCCGGCTCGCGCTGGGCGTGGTGACGAGCAGCGCCGCGCCGGACTCCACGCGAATCTCCGACTCGAGCCGATCGCCGGAGAGGATGCCGGCGGTGGGGTTTACCACTTGGACGAGGAGGACGCCTGCGTCGCGATCCCAATACGGCTTGCTGAGGTGAAACGGCGCGCGAAACGACTGCGCGGCCAGCACGGTGCGGCCGTGCGGGCGGACGGCGGCGAGGAGCGAAAGATGACCGGAGAATGCAGCCATGCGTGTTTGCGGGTGGGGCGAGGCGTCCCGCCGAGCCGTCGCGCGACGGCTGACCGGGGACGGTTCGCCCTAGCGTTTCGCCGTTTGCGCGAAGAGCACTTGCTGCTCGATCCACGCAATCACCGCGTCGAGGTTGTGCTCTCGTTTCAGGTCGCAGAAAAGGAACGGCCGGGCGCCGCGCTGGATCTTCGCGTCGCGCTCCATCACGCCGAGGTCGGCACCGACGAGCGGGGCGAGGTCGATTTTGTTGATGATGAGGAGATCGCTGAAACGGATCGCGGGGCCGCCCTTGCGGGGGATTTTGTCCCCTTCGGCGACGTCGATCACGTAGATGAACGCATCGACCAGTTCGGGCGAGAAGGTGGCCGTGAGGTTGTCGCCACCGCTCTCGACGAGCGTGAGCTGGAGATCCGGTGCGAACTTCGCCTCGAGCGCGCGGCAGGCCTGCTCGTTCATGGTGGTGTCGTCGCGGATGGCGGTGTGCGGGCAGCCGCCCGTCTCCACGCCCGCGATCCGCTCGGCGGGCAGCGCGCTGTGCTGGATCAGGAACTGCGCGTCCTCGGAGCAGTAGATGTCGTTGGTCACGACGGCCATCGAGTAGCGCGCGCGGAGGCGCTGGCAGAGTTTGAGGCAGAGCATGGTCTTGCCGGAGCCGACGGGACCGCCGATGCCGATACGGGGAGGACGAGTCATGGGGATTTTTATCGCGGAAGCACGGAGAGGCGGAAACGCGGAAAATACGAGTGCGTGGATGATGTGCTCCGCGTTTTCGCCATGCCGCGCTTCTGCGATTTGGTTTTCACGAAATGAACATCCGGGCGTCGGCGGTCTCGTGGCGGGCGGCGGCGATATCGAGCCAGGGATTGAACCAGCCGATTTCGTCGAGCGGTGTCGCGACCGCGGCGGTGATGAACGCAGGGGAGGTGATGAGCGCCTCAGTGAGGAGGGATTGCGCGCCGTTCTGACCGAGGCGGAGCAGCTTCATTGCGGCGGCGATGAGGGCCGCGAGATTTGAGTAAACCACGGCGGCGAGCACGGCATCGAGAGGCGCGCCCAGCGCCCGGCCTTCCAGCGCCGCGGAGACGGCGGAGGAGAAGGGCCACGTGTGCTCGTTGGCGCGGCGGACGAACTCCTGCGCAAGCGGCGACGCATGGAGACTGGCCGCAAGCTCGGCGCGCTGGCGGCCGATGTTCTCGGATGCGAGCCGCGCTTCGCGCGCGCTTTTCAGGGCGGAGGACAGCACGCAGAGCTCGCCGATGCGCGGCCAGTCGGGAATAGCGAAGGCGCGCCACGCGTGCGCGGCGAGCGGGAGATCGGCGTGTCGGAGCGCCGGCAACGCGGAGCGAAATACGAACTCGCGCAGCGTCGCGCGATCGCGGACCACGCCTTCGTGCACGAGGCCCTCGAGGCCGAAGGAATGCGCGTAGCTGCCGGTGGGATAGAAGGAGTCGTTGGCTTGGAGCAGGCCGACGAGCCAGGCCGCTGAAGTTGTAGCGGAAGCCGTGAGGCTTTCGTCAGCCGACGAAACGCTCACGCGTTCCGCTACAGGCAATGCAGCATCAGTGCTTGTGGCTGGGGCCGAGCTCATGCGTGGGCTGCGCGCCGCGGGCGAAGCGGCCGGGGCGGAAGATGGCGGTGGTCTGGCGATACGGGACGTTGAGGCGGTCGAGTAGCTGGCGGACGGCGGGCTCGTCGGCGGCGAGCAGGCGGGTGGGCTCCGCCTGGAGTTCGAGATGGAGGTTGCCAACAGCCCAGCCGATGCCGGCGGCGGCGGAAGGTGCGACATCGAGGGAGATTTCGACCACGGGCTCGGGCGCCTGCTGGATCACGTAGCGCGCGGTCGGAGATTCAAAGACGGTCTCGCCGTGCTTGAGCGGAGACTGCAGTTCGAAGCCGAACTCGGTGCCGTCGTCGGCGGTGCCGCGCCAGAGGCGTTTCGCGAGGGTGAATCGATCAGCGCGCAGCGCGACTTGGCCGAGGGAGAGATTCGGCGTCGCAACGACTGAGTGAATCAAATGCATGAGAATAACCACAGAGGCACGAAGGCACGGAGAAATCCACTCCGACCTCTGTGCCTCAGTGTCTCTGTGGTTCAATTCATCAGAAGAGAAAATACCGCTGCGCCATCGGCAGCACTTTCGCAGGTTCGCACGTGAGCACCCGGCCGTCGGCTTTGACCGTGTAGGTCTCGGGATCGACTTCGATTTTTGGCAGCGCGTCGTTGAGCACCATGTCGCGCTTGCCGACCTTGCGGCAGCGTTTCACGGGCTCGAGCCGGCGCGAGAGGCCGAGGTCGGCGAGTTTGCCTTTTTTGAGCGAGGCTTCGCTCACGAACGTGATGTTGGTCGATGCGAGCGCCTTTCCAGCGGCGCCGAACTGCGGGCGGTAGAACGTGGGCTGCGGCGTGGGGATCGAGGCGTTGGGATCGCCCATGTTGGCCCACGCGATGAAGCCGCCCTTGAGCACGGTCTCGGGTTTCACACCGAAGAGCGCGGGCTTGAAGATCACGAGGTCGGCGAGCTTGCCGATGCCGATGGAGCCGACGATGTGACTGATGCCGTGAGCGATCGCGGGATTGATGGTGTATTTCGCGAGGTAGCGCAGCGCACGGAAGTTGTCGGCGGCGGGGTGGAGCTTTCCCTTCGGATCCGCAAGGCCGCCGAACTG
>CAZENI010000628.1:0-4699 GCA_964513055.1 uncultured Opitutus sp. | reverse complement strand
GGCCGCCACGCTCGGCGCGCCTGTCACGATCGATGACCTCACGTTCACGGGCGGCCTGATCAACGGCACGGGCAGCCTCACGCTGACGGGCTTCGGTTCGACGTGGACCGGCGGCGCCTTCGCCGGCCTCGGGGAACTGATCATCGCCCCCGGCGCGCAACTCACCGCCTCCGGGAGCGGCGCCCACGGCTTCAGCGAGCGCACAATCCGCAACCAGGGGACGTTCGTCTGGGCCGACCAGGGCGCGCTCCAGTCCGGCAGCGGCGGCCAGTTCATCAACAGCAGCGGCGCCACGTTTCTCGATGCCACGACGGCCGGGGCGGATCGGACGATCGCCAACACCACGGGCGGCACCTTCAGCTTCACCAACGCGGGCTCGTTCGTGAAATCGAGCGCCAGCGTCACGCAGGTCAGCGTGCCGTTCGCCAACACCGGCAACCTCCTCGTGTCGGCCGGCACGCTGCGTTTCAGCGACGCCCTCACGCAGAGCAGCGGCCTCGTGCTCGTCGCCGCGGGCGCCACCCTGCGGGTCGACCAGGGCCTGACGTTCGCCGGCGGCACGCTGCACGGCGGCGGCACGGTCCTGGCCAACGTCACCAACAACGGGATACTCGCGCCGGGCAACGTCATCGGCACCCTCACCGTCCAGGGCAACCTCACGCTGCTCGGCAGCTCGCAGCTCCTGATCGATCTCAACTCGCCCGTAGCCGGCACCGGGCACGACGTGCTCAACGTGACGGGCGCCGTGGCGCTGGACGGAAAGTTCGTCTTCAACTTCCTCGCGGGCGCGGAGGCCACGTTCTCCGTCGGCGATTCGCTCACGGTGCTGAACGCCGCCTCGCTCACCGGCACCTTCGCGAACCTGCCGCACGGCACGCGCATCTTCGCCGCGCAGGGCATCGGGTCGTTCGTGATCAACTACACCGCGAACGGCGTCGTCCTGAACCAGTTCCTGCCGATTCCCGAACCCTCGACCTGGGCCCTGCTCATCGGCGGACTGGGCGTGGTGGCGTTCGCCCACTTCCGCCGCCGGCGCTGAGCGGGCGTCGAAAAGGGTCTTTTCCGGCAGCGGAAGCCGTGAGGCTTTCGTGGCTGCGAGTCGCGGTGCCGGACGAAACGCTCACGCGTTCCGCTACCGACGAGAGCCGCGCGCCACCTTTTCGACGCCTCCTGATACCAACGCCACATGAGACTTGGACTTCTCCGGGGGTAGGGCCCGACCTCCGGGCGGGCCGTCAGGATCTCCGCACGCCCACGGCCCGCCCGGAGGTCAGGCCCTACCGGCGCTGCTGCGCCAAAGTCCAAAACACCTCAGCCGTTGGTATGAGCCAGCCGGACCGCGCGGACCGCCCTGCCCTAGCGCAGCAGCGTGGTGCCGCCGTCGATATCGTAGGCCGAGCCGGTGATGAACGCGGCCTCGTCCGAGCAGAGAAACGCCACGAGCGCCGCGATCTCCGCCGGCTCGCCCATGCGCCCGATCGGCTGCGCCGCGGAGAGCTTCGCGAACATCTCCTTTTCCTTTCCGGGATAATTCTTCGCGAGAAACCCGTCCACGAAGGGCGTGTGCACGCGCGCGGGGCAGACGCAGTTGCACCGGATGCCGCGCTCCACGAAGTCGCGCGCGACCGAGAGCGTCATCGTGAGCACCGCGCCCTTGCTCATGCCGTAGGCGAAGCGATCGGGCAGCGCGACCTTCGAGACGATCGAGGCGACATTCACGATCGCGCCACCGCCGCTCGCCAGCAGGCGCGGCACGCCAAAATGCAGGCCGTGGTAGACGCCCTTGACGTTGACGGAATAGATGCGGTCGAGGTCGGCGGGGGCGGTGTCGAGCACGTTGCCCACGTGCGCGATGCCGGCGTTGTTCACGAGCACGTGGAGTTTTTCCAGCGAGGCGAACACCGCGCGCATCGACTCGGTGTCCGCGACGTCCGCGGCGAGCACGGTCGCCGCCCCACCCGCCGCGCGGATCTCGGTCGCCGCGGCCTCGCCCGCTTCCGCGCGGAGTTCGACGATCGTCACGTGCGCGCCCTCGGCGCCGAGGCGCACCGCGATCGCGCGGCCGATGCCGGAACCGCCGCCGGTGACGAGCGCGTATTTGCCGGCGAGACGCTGGACAAGAGGTGTCATGCGACGAGTAGCACCGGCATCCGGCGGGCCGTCAAAAAATATCCGCGGTCTGGCGCCGCGGCCCGCGGCTCACCGCAGCAGCGTCGCCGCCATCAGGCCAATCACGACCTCGTTGGCGAGCGCGCGCACCGTCAGCGAGCGCAGCTCTTTTTCAGGGTCGAGCGCCAACTCGAGCACAGTGGCGGCGCCGCCGGGCACGCGGCCACCGCGGCCCTTGAAGGTCGACAGGTCGAGCACGCGGACCTCGCCCGTCTTCAGGTCGACACGCACCGGCAGCCGAGCGGTCGCGTCGATCCGGAACTGGAAATCGTCGAAGAAATAGTCCCGCTCAATCGGCCACCAGGTCGTGGGATTCTCGAGCGCGAGCCGCTCGGTCGTGCCGTCGGCGTAGGTGGCGACGACCTCGCCGTTGTCGAACCGGCTCTGCATGTGATTCGTGGAGCCCGCCATCAGCAGGAACACGCCCTTGGCCCGGCCCGCGAGCGACACGGTGCGCTCGCGCGGGTGGTTGTCCCACTGCGAGGTGAACACGATGTTCTTCGCCTCCGCCTCGACGGGCGTCTCGAACCACGCGCCATTCGGCAGCGCGAACCGCCCGCCGGCCCGCGCAGCCAGCGCCCGCAGGCCGGCGTCGTCGATCTCGGCCGTCGCGTTCACCCCGCCCGCCCAGCCGCCGAGGCCCTGCTTCGGCAGCGCGAGCGAGACGAAGGGCGAGCGCGGCGCGCGATAGGCGTGCTTGAAAATCTGTGACACGCGATCGTTGAAGTGCGGCGCGAGGTCCACCGGCTCGAGCGTCGCCCCGCGCGGGTCGAGCGGGCCGGCGGGCAGGCGCGGGTTCACCACCAGCGGGCGGAACCACGGCTGGCGCGCGGGATGCAGCCAGCGCATCTGGCCCTGACTCATCGGGACGAACAGCGCGTCGCCCGTGGTCACGACGTTCTGCGCCGGCCCCGTGACGCCGCGCCAGCGCACAGTGATGCGCTGCAGCGGCGAGGCCGACGCGGGCGCGAGCACATCGAGGCGCGGCGCGCCGACGGCGTTTTCGACAAGGTGCCAGCGGGCCGTGACGCCGTTCACGAGGACGGACTCCACGGCGTCGAACCGCGCCTTCAGCCGCAGGCGCACGCCGAGCGGCTTCGCCGCCTGCTGCCGGATCGCGTAGGTGTCGGAGGGCCCCTCGCGCTTGAACTCAAGCGTCACGTCGGGATGCCGCAGCGCGGCGCGCGTCCAGGCCGCCGGCCAGCCGGGGACCACCTGGAGTTCACCCGCCAGCGCGTCGGGCCGCACGCCGAAGAGCCCCTCGACCAGCGCCCGCGACAGCACGCCCGAGCCGTCGGCGAAATCGCGCTGCGACTCGCGGCGGTTCACGTCGAGATACGACATCGAGCCGACGTTGCCGGGCGAGATGCCCATGAACATCGCCGCCAGCAGCGAGCCCTTCGCGATCGTCCACGCCTCCTCCGCGCGCCCGGCCTGCCAGAACCCGAGCGCGCCGTGCAGCGCCTCGGACATCACGACGTTGTTGATCGACCACGTGTAGGGGAGCCAGTTGGACGTCGCCAGCGTGTAGAGCCCCTCGGGCACGCCCGGCCCGCGCACGGGCAGGTGCGGGATCTCCGCATCGACCTGCCGCGTCATGAGCCACGCCTCCTGCGGCGTCGGCACCTCGGAATCCATCGTGTGGTAGAACGTCCAGAGTGCCGCGCTCGCGTGCACGCGCTGAAGGCCGAGCAGATCTTTGTATTCGGCGAAGTGCCCGCGCTCCGGCAGCCAGAGGTGCTCGCGCATGCCGCGCTCGAGCAACTGCGCCTCGCGCTGGTAGGGCGCCGGATCCATGCCGAGCAGCCGCGCGAGCCGCGCCGCCTGCTGGTGGTGGAAATAGTTATACGCCGACGCGTGCATCACGCCACCGCCGTGATACTGCAGATCGTCGCTCGCCCAGATCGCCGCGTAGGCCTCGTAGAGCGGCAGCTTCTCCGGGCCGAACTCGCGGCGAAAGAGGCGGCGCTCCCACGCCAGGTGCCGCTCGATCACGGGCCACAGCTCCTTCGCCAGCGCGAGGTCGCCGGTCCAGCGCAGGTGCCGGAAGAGCGCGTCGACGTAGACGAGGTTCATGTCGTAGTGCGAATTCGACAGGTCGCCATTGGAGTGCAGGCCGGTCTCGTTGCGCGCGAGGTTCGCGTTCTCATCGGCCGGCGGCAGCTTGTCCGGAATCGGCTGCGTGTTCTGCCGGCCGGCCCAGTAGCGGAAATGCTGCCGCGCGCGCTCGTGCCAGCCGAGCGCATCCAGCGCGTAGGGGCCGCGCCAGCCCAGCAGCTTCGAGCGCCACGCGATCGCGCCGTGCATGATCGCCTGCTGCGGCTCGTCCCAGACGGCGTCCGCCGCGACGTTCAGGGCGCCGACGGCGGCGTTGAGAAACGGATCGGGCGTGTCGACTGTGACGCGCGTGCGCAGCGCCGCGAAGTGCGCCGCCGCCTCGTCGAAACGCCGAGGCAGCTCGTCGCGCGCATACGCGGGCGCGAGCACCAGCGGCGGCGGCGGCGCGCGGCGCGACTCCGCGGTGACGGCC
>CAZENI010000627.1:0-4701 GCA_964513055.1 uncultured Opitutus sp. | reverse complement strand
CGGGCCAGCAGGTCTACACCGACGACCCCGAGCGCCGCCAGATGGTCGTCATGGAGTGCCAGCTCGAGGCATGGGCGCTCGTGGCGTGACCTACCCCACCCCGCACTAGGAGGCCGACATGGCTACAGCGAAAGAGGCCAAGCGGTACGGCCTCCGTCTCACCCTGCCCGGAGCCCCCGCGACCCCGCACACGGTCCAGGGCATGAACGGCTACTTCTGGCCCGACCGCGCCACGCCGGTCGGCGGCCCGGGCGAGCTCTCCCTCGAGAGCGCGCGCAAGGTGGACGCCGCCGAGGGCGCGCCCCTCGAGCTGGTCGAGATCACCGACAAGCAGGCCGCCGAGTACGCGGCGCACCTCGCCGCCTTCCGTGCGGCGAACGGCCGCCACCTGGCCGAGGCCGCCCGCCAGGGCGGCGCCGAGGGCCAGATCGCGCGCGACGAGCTCGCCGCGACCCAGCCGGCCCCCGCCGGCCCGACCACCGCCGACGCCGACAAGGAGGCCTGAGATGGCGACCGGGTACGTCACCGCACGCTCGGAGAGCATCCCGGGCAACGAGACCAACGTCCCCACGTACAGCTCCAAGCGGATCTACTTCCCCGCCCTCAGCTTCACCCCGTCGCCGAACCCGAATCACATGGAGCGCGACGACGAGATCCGCAACAGCGACGAGCCGCTCATGGTCCTGGCCGAGCGGTACGCGCCCCAGTGGTCGATGACCTCGCGCCACTACCCGGACACGATCGGCTTCCTGCTCTCCGTGCTCCTGGGGCTGCCGACGACCACCGCCGGCAACGGGGTCATCGTGGACCCAGACTCCGTCGCGATTCCCGCGACCGCCTACCGGCACGTCTGGACCGCGCCCTTCGGCCCGTCTGGCGCCTCCCCGAAGACGATGTACGCCCAGATCGCCTACCGCGACCAGAGCGTCTTCTTCGACCTCAAGGGCGCGGCGGTCCAGCAGCTCCAGATCGAGACCCCGGAGTCGGGAGGCGGCCGCATCAGCGCCTCGGGCCCGGCGCTCTACATGCCGATCACCTCCGTCGCGGACCCGGCGCTGACCCCGGCGTACGAGTCCCTGGCGATCCCGCCCTTCCAGCGCTCGCACCTGACGCTGCCGACGTGGCTCACGGGATCGGCGACCTCCACCGAGGACTTCTCGGTCACGATCACCAACCCGTGCGACCCCTACGCGTCGCTGGGCGTCGCCTCGAAGTTCCCCGACGTGATGGAGAAGGGCGACCTGCCCGTCATCGTCACGGGCTCGATCCCGAAGCGCCAGCTCGACGCGGACGACTACGCCGCGCTGATGGCCGCCACGGGCTTCGCGGCCAAGGCCCGCTGGGTCTCCACGGCGATCATCGCGTCCGGCTACCCGTACAAGCTCTTCTTCGAGGCCGACAATGCCCAGTACGTCGCCGGCGGGCCGGGCGCGCTGGAGAACAAGCGGCGCATCGGCGGCTCGTTCGACTTCAAGGCGACCAGCGACGGCGTCGGCGCTTCGACGACCTTCACCCTCATCAACGCGACGGCCAGCTACGCCTAGCCGTACGTCAAGGTTTGGTAACGTCGATGCATGGACGAGCGACTCTGCGGATGCGGGTGCGGCGAGGCTGTGTCCCCGCGCGCCAACTACCGGCCCGGCCACCACTGGCGGGCGAAGCGAATCGCTGCGGGGATGCCCGAGGAGAAGATCTGCGAGCGCTGTGGTGAGACCTACCGCAGGGATGAAGCCGCGACCGACCAGAGCCACCAGCACTGGCTCGCGCGCCGCTTCTGCTCCGAGGCGTGCCGACTGGGATGGACCTCCGAGGACTACGAGGATCACGCAGCCGCCGTCGCCGAGCTCGGCGCCACGTTCGAGGCCGGGCGTCAACGAGCCCGTCGGATCTACCGCGGGCCGCTGTCGTGCGAGGTCTGTGGAGCGCCCGCGGAGCGTCACCACCGCGATGGCAATCCCGTCAACAACGAGCCCGAGAACATCGCCTTCCTCTGCCGTAAGCACCACATCGAGGTCGAGGACCGGCTCTCGTGGAAGCGGAGGGATCCTGCCCAGAGGAAGGCACGGGTGAAGGCGTACATGGCCGAGTATCACCGCAAGCGCTGGGCGGCGATGACGCCGGAGCAGATGGAGGCCCACCGCGCTCGCTCGAGAGAGTCGATGCGGCGCTATCGAGAGCGCAAGAGGAGGGAGAACGCCGGGTGATCCGCCCCACATCGTCCAACCGAGGCCGCCTGCGAGCGGCCTTTTTCATGCCCGGAGGCCACTCGTGAGCGGCTGGGAGAGCAGCCAGGTCGAGCACACCTTCAGCACGGGGCGCACGATGGTCATCCGTCGTGCGCTCCCGTTGCAGTGGCTCGTCCTGCGCGCCATCGAGGACGGAGACGAGTCCCTCACCGAGGCGCTGACGAAGTGGGGCACGCAGGGCGCGTACGTCCCCGACGCGACCGACGCCCGGGCGCTCGCGATGGCGGTCAAGATCGAGCGGGTGATCGTCGAGGGCATGTTCGTCCGGCCCCGGGTCTGGTGGGACCGTGAGGACATGCCGCCGTCTTCACCCATCGTCGAGGGCGAGATCCCGGTCGACCTCTTCGTCGCCGACCTTCACGACGATGAGCTCACCGAGATCGTGAACATGGCGATGGAGGGGGTCGCGGACGCGGCTCGATTTCGCGCAGAGCCCGGCAGCGCTGACGGTGGCGCAGGTGGCAAGAGGGTGGGGAGCAAGGCCAAGTCAGCTCCTAAGCCTCGATCCAGGAAGCGTTGATGCCTTCCTTGTGGACCGCGAGCTGCTCGAGCGGCTGATCGTGCACGAGCAGGATCAGGAGCAGGCCCAGGACCCGGCCGCCCAGGAGTGGCCGGCCTACGACGAATCCGAGGCCCCCGATCCGTTCGCTGAGCTTCCGCCGGGAGTGAGCGCCTGATGGCTCAGGGCGTGCGGATCAACATCGGCGCCGACGCCTCCGGCGTCCGGCGCGCCGTCGACGACGCCGAGAAGTCGCTCAACCGCCTCCATTCGGCGGGCTCCAAGGCCATGAGCTCGCTCAAGTTCGGCGCGCTGGGCGCCGCGGCCGCCGTGGGTACCGGGCTCGCGGCCGCGATCGCCACCGGCACCGACGAGTTGCTCGAGCAGGAGAAGGTGAGCGCCCAGACCGCGGCCGCCCTCAAGAGCACGGGGGACGCGGCAGGCGTCACCCAGAAGCACATCGAGGGGATGGCGTCCTCGCTGCAGGCCTCGACCGGCGCGGCGGACGACCAGATCCAGGCGATGGAGAACCTGCTCCTGACGTTCACGAACATCAAGAACGTCGGGCCAGACAAGGTCTTCAACCAGGCTACGCGCGCGGCGCTCGACCTCTCGGTCGCCTTCCACAAGGACCTCAACGGCTCGGCGATCATGCTGGGCAAGGCACTGAACGACCCGGTCAAGGGGATCACCGCCCTCGGCCGCGCGGGCGTGCAGTTCACGGCCGACCAGAAGGAACAGATCAAGACGATGGTCGAGAGCAACCGGACTCTCGACGCCCAGAAGCTCATCCTCCGCGAGCTCAACAAGCAGGTCGGCGGCTCGGCGGTCGCGGCCGGCAACACCACCGAGGGGCAGCTCGCGCGCATCCGGCGGGCCTGGGAGGACGTGTCGCAGTCGCTAGTCACCTCGTTCCTGCCCATCTTCACCCGCGTCGCCCGCGGCGTGCTCAACAACATGGACAAGGTCCAGAAGGTCTTCGACGGGATCAAGGTGGCCGTGCAGGGCATGGTCAACTTCGTCGCGGCGCTGATGAACGGCGACTGGAAGAAGGCTTGGAGTATCGCTGCCGACGGGGCTGGGAAGGCCCTGAGCGCCCTCGGAACGCTCGCCGAGAACGTGCTCCTGCCGATGGCGACGAAGATGGGCAAGGCGATCGCCGAGGGCCTCGCTGACGGTCTTGATGCCGGCCTGCGCTCGGTTCCCGGCGGGAGCGCCATCGCCCGGTTTCTGGGCCTGGGCGCCTCTAACACCGTGGATCTGACCGGCAACGCTGGACGTGATCTCACCGGTCTTGGTCAACCTCCCGCGCCCGCGCGCCCACGTGCGATGGGCGGATTCCTGCCCGGCGTCTATGCGGGCGTGGACACGATGACCATCAGGGCCGCGCCTGGGGAGGTGGTCCTCACGCCCAACCAGCAGCGCATGGTCGGCATCGACCGGATCGTCGGCGCCCTGCGCGCGACCGGCGGCGTGGTGGGCGGAGACGGCTTCGCCGCCGGCGGGATCGTCGGAGCGGCGTACGAGCGCGCCACGTCCAAGCTCGGGACGAAGTACCACTACGGGGTCTGGGACTGCTCGAAGTTTGCGACGTACGTCGCCGGCGTGGACAAGGGCGGCACCACCAAGAGCGCGTGGGCCATGTCCACCGAGGTCAGCCCGAACACGGACCTGCCGATCGTCTGGGGCTTCCGCAACAACGCCAACAACGACGTCTACGACGGCGGCCCCGATGAGCACATGGGCGTCCGCGTCAACGGCCGATGGTTCGACAACGGCGGCGGGGGGGTCCAGTCGGACGCCAACTCGGCGCGCTGGGAGCATGTCCGGGTCCCGCGCGGGCTCGAGAACCTCGGCGCCGCGTCGGCGGACGAGGACACCAGGGCGAACACCCGCGGAGCCGGCCGCACGATCGGGCCGGTCGAGTCGATGATGAAGCTCCTGAACAAGGCCGGC
>CAZENI010000626.1:0-4703 GCA_964513055.1 uncultured Opitutus sp. | reverse complement strand
GGGAGATCAGCGACGACCAGGTCCCGCAGCCCGTCGCCGAGCCGACGGCGCCGGCGCGCACCGGCCGGTTCCTCCGCGCCCTGGAAGGCGGCGCCGGGTGAGCCTGGACCTGCGCCGCACCCTCGGCCCGCTCGTGGTCGAGTGGATGGAGGCGAACCTCGTGCACGGCCCCGGCGACGTGCAGGGCCAGCCGCTGCGCCTCGACGACGAGCAGGTCCGGTTCCTGTGCGCCGCCTACGCCATCGACGACCACGGCCGACGGCTCGTACGGCGCGCCGTCTACAGCCGCGCGAAGGGCCGCGCCAAGAGCGAGCTCGCCGCCGCGATCTGCTGCGCCGAGGCCCTCGGCCCAGTCCGGTTCGGCGGCTGGGATGCGGCCGGCTACCCCGTCGGCGTCCCCGTCCTCTCCCCATTCATCAAGGTGGTCGCCACCGAGGAAGGGCAGGCGGGGAACACGTACGGGGCGATTGAGGTGATGCTCCGCGAGGGGCCCGTCGGCCAGACCCCCGGCCTGGACGTCGGCCGGACCCGGACGTTCATCCCCGGCGGCGGGGAGATTCGCGCCGTGTCGAGCGCCTCCGCATCGAAGGACGGCGGGAAAGAGACGTTCGCGAACTTCGACGAGACGCACCTGTTCCGCGGGCCGGAGCTCGTCGGCGTGCACGCCACGATCCGCAGGAACCTGGCCAAGCGCAAGGCCGCCGAGCCGTGGTCGCTGGAGACCTCCACCATGTACGCCCCCGGTGAGGACTCCGTCGCGGAGACCGCCCACGTCTACGCCAGCAAGATCGCCCGGGGCGACATCACCGACGGCGGGTTCCTGTTCGACCACCTGGAGGGCCCGCAGGTCGTCGACTTCTTCGACGACCACCAGATCGTCCAGTCGCTGCGCGTCGCCTACGGTGAGGCGTCAGCGTGGATGGACTTCGACCGCCTGCTCGCGGAGGCCAACGAGGCGCGCGAATCGGTGGACAGCCGCCGCATGGTCGCCGACTTCCGCCGCTACTTCCTGAACCAGCCGACCCGCGCGGAGGAGTCCGTGTGGGTGCCGCCCACCGTCTGGGCCGGCCTCGCCGACGAGGCGGTCCCCGCCCTCCCGCCGGACGGCGCCCGCGTCGGCGTCGGCGTCGAGGTCGACATCACCGGGACGCTCGCTGCCGTCGGGGTGGCGTGGGAACACGACGGCCGCACCGCCGTCGCCGCCACTATGTGGTCCGCCCGCAAGCAGATCCCCGCGCACCACACACAGGACGCCGACGTCCTCGACCTCGGCGCCGTCGATGACCTGGTCGCCAAGCTCGCCGCCCGGTGCACCGTCACCGTCCACCGCGACGAGCGGTTCTGGCCCGGCGACGAGCTGGTGGACCGCGGCGTGCAGGTCGACGCCATGACCCAGTCCGACCTCGTCACCGCCGCCGGCCGCTTCCACCAGGCCGCCCACGGGTGCGCCCTCACCCACACCGGCGACCGCGTCCTCACCGCGATGGTCGGCGCGACGAAGGCGATCCCGAACGACACCGGGTGGCGCGTGGTGAAGGCGAAGGCCGAGGTCTGGCCGGTCGCCACGGTCGCCGTCATCCGGGCGCTGCACAGCCTCCAGGACGAAGCCGTCAGCCACTACGAATCCTCGGAGCTGCTGGTCATCTAGTGGCCCCCCTGACCGACATCCTCCGCCGGGCGCATCGCCTGACGGAGCGCCAGCCCCTGCCCGAGACCAGGGCGGGTGAGCCGGAGGACACGCTGTGGCTCCGCGACAGCTTCCTGCAGACCGGCAGCCACGCCGGGGAGACCGTCACCGTCGAGAAAGCCCTCACCCTCGACACCGTCATCGCGTGCGTCCGGGTGCTCGCGGACAGCGTCGGCGCCCTCCCGCTCCGCGTGTACCGCCGGCAGACCGGCGGGGCGTCCATGAGCGAGGAGTGGTCGTCCTCGGTGTCGCGGCTGCTACGCGACGAGCCCAACCCGGAGATGACCGCGATCGACCTGTGGAGCATGGTCGTCGCCTGGTTGGCGACGAACGGCAACGCCTACCTCGGCAAGCAGCGCGTCGGCGGTGAGCTGGTCGCCCTGTGGCCGATCCACCCGGACCGCGTGCGTGTCGGTCGCGAGCAGGGCCGCAAGGTGTTCCTCGTGCGGTCCGAGGATGCAGCGACAGAGCGCCGGTACCGGGCGGAGGACGTCATCCACATTCGCGGGCTGAGCCTTGACGGCCTCATGGGCCTGTCGGTCCTCGCCTACGCCCGGAACAGCATTGGCGCCGGGCTGGCGATGGACGCCTACCAGGGGTCGTTCTACAACAACGACGCGACGCCGCGCGGCACCCTGAACGTCGCCGGGAAGCTCACCGAGGAACGCAAGCACGCCCTCGCCCGCGGGTGGCGCGCCCTGTTCGCCGGGGCCCGAAACAGCCACAAGGTCGCGGTGCTGGAGGACGGCGTCACGTTCACGCCGATCAGCGTGAGCCTGGAGGACGCCCAGTTCGTCGAGTCCCAGCAGATGACGGCCCGCAAGGTGTGCCGCATCTTCCGGGTGCCGCCCGAGATGGTCGGCCTGGACTCCGGCAACAGCCTCACCTACAGCACGGTGGAGGGGCAGGGCATCCAGTTCGAGCGGTACACGATCCGCCCGTGGCTGGCCCGCATCGAGCAGGCCCTGAACTGTGACCGTGACCTGTTCCCCGGCCCGACGCGCGGCGTGTTCTGCGAGTTCGACACGCAGTCCCTGCTCCGCGCGGACCTCAAGACCCGGTTCGAGGCGTACGCCCTGGCCCTGGACCCCGCGAAGGGGTGGCTGAAGCCGAACGAGGTCCGGCCGTGGGAACGGCTCCCCACCGACCCGTCATTCGACATGCCGGCCGAACCGGCCGCGACACCGGAGGTGCAGGCGAATGCCTGAGCAGATGCGCCGCAGCGCGATGCAGTTCCGCGCCGCCGCGGAGACCCGCGACGACGGCCGCACGTGGGTCGGGGGGATCGGCACCGCCTGGGACTCCCGCAACGCCTACGGCGAGGTGTTCGTCCCCGGCGCATGGGCCCGCACCCTCGCCGAGCGCTCGGACCGCAAGCCCCTGGTGATCCGGTGGCTGCACCACACCCCGATCGGCCGGTGGAGCGAGCACGTCGAGGACCAGGACGGCCTGCGCCTTGGCGGCTACCTGTCGGACACTGCGACCGTCCGCGACGAGGCGGAGCCCCTGCTGCGTGACGGCGCCGTCACCGGCCTGTCGGTCGGCTTCTGGCCGCGGCTGTGGCGGTTCGCCGACGAGGGAGAGCGCGTCGAGTTCGACACGCCGTTCGGCAAGCGCGCCTACGACGTCACCGAACCCACCATCTTCGTCCTCGACGCCGACCTCATGGAGGTCTCGCTCGTGGACTCCCCGGCGGACGATGAGGCCCGCCTCGACGAACTGCGGGACCAGCGGGAGCAGCTGCTCACCCGCGCCCGCGAGCTGGGCAGCGGGTCCGGTGAGGACCTCTACCCCCAGCGCCTGGCGGGCACCCAGGCGACCGCGCCGGCGGCACCGGCAAGCACCGACCCGGCGCCCGCCGGGACGGACACCAACGACGCCCTCAGGAGGGTGACGATGAGCGCAGAGACCGGCGCCCCCCAGGAGGCGCTCCCCCAGATCATCGCGGAGCTCCGCGAGATCAAGTCCCAGGTCGAGGAAGGCCGGCAGGACCGTGAGGTCGCCGCCCGTGCCCTCGCTGACCTGCAGGCCACCATCGAGGCGCAGGGCAAGGCCCGCGAGGTCACCGGCTACGTCCCCGGTGACACCGAGCTCGACGACCGCGGCCCGGTCCGCACCCGGGCGCAGCGCGCCCAGTACGCGGTGGAGCACGGCGCGCAGCGCGCCGCCGTCACCCTCGGCCGCCCCGTCGGCGACGTGCAGGAGTTCCAGCGCGCCAGCGACGAGCTGCTGATCCTCTCCTCCCTGCTGAAGGTCGACCCGCGGGAGACCCGCTACTACGAGGAGACCTTCAAGCCCGCCCTGCGCGCCCTGGACTCCACCACGGCCACCGAGGGCGACGAGTGGGTCCCCACCGAGCTGTCCTCCCAGGTCATCGAGCGGATCAACCTGCCGCTGCGGGTCGCCGGCCTGTTCCCCACCATCCCGATGCCGTCGAACCCCTACGAGATCCCCGGCATGGGCGTCTCCCGGGTGCGGGGCGGGAAGGCGACGGAGCAGACGGCCGACACCGGCCAGACGGCGTTCAAGAAGATCACGCCCGGGACGCGGAAGGTCACCCTCACCGCCGGGAAGTTCGCGACCACGATGCTGGTCAGCAAGGAGCTGGACGAGGACTCGCTGATCCCGGTGATGCCGTTCATGCAGCAGGAGATGATCGACTTCCTATCGGCGGACATCGAGGACTGCACCCTCAACGGTGACGGCACCGGCAGCCACCAGGACTCGGACGTCACGGACGCCGACGACCCGCGCCGCGTGTTCGACGGCCTCCGGCTAATGGGCCTCGCCCAGGCCGGCACCCGCTCGGACGTCTCGAGCGCCTCCGCCCTGACCGTCGCGCACCTGCGGGCCGCGCGCGCGAAGATGGGCAAGTACGGCCTGGACCTCGGGAACCTCGCGTCGATCCTCCCGATCAGCGCGTTCTACGACCTGCTCGACGACACCAGCGTGGTGACCGTCGACAAGTTCGGCGCGGGCGCCACGGTCCTGACCGGCCAGCTCGGCGCCGTCGACG
>CAZENI010000625.1:0-4705 GCA_964513055.1 uncultured Opitutus sp. | reverse complement strand
CCAGTATTTCGTCATCCTGAAACTGGCCGACGAGTTCCAGCGCGATCCGCGCGCGCTTGCACTCCTTCACCTGCGCAACCGCGACGGCAAACTCATCCCGCTCGACGCCGTCACCCGCGTCCGCTCCACCGTCGGCCCGCTCACCGTCGCGCACCTCGGCCAGCTCCCGGCAGTGACCCTCTCCTTCAATCTCGAGCCCGGCGTCTCGCTCAGCACTGCCACCACGGCGGTCGCCGCACTCGCGAGCACCGAACTCCCCGCGACCGTCAACGGCTCGTTCCAGGGCACCGCCGCCGCCTTCACCAATTCCCTCAACGGCCTCGGCCTCCTCCTCATCGTCGCCGTCCTCGTGATCTACCTCGTGCTCGGCATCCTCTACGAGGACTTCATCCATCCCATCACGATTCTCTCCGGCCTGCCGTCGGCGAGTTTCGGTGCGCTCATCACGCTTCTGCTCTGCGGTGAAGAGCTGAACATCTACGGCTACGTCGGACTCATCCTGCTCATCGGCATCGTGAAGAAGAACGCGATCATGATGATCGACTTCGCGCTCGAGGCGAAGCGCGTCCGCCACCAGTCCGCCGAGGTCGCGATCTACGAGGCCTGCGTTGTGCGGTTTCGTCCCATCATGATGACGACCCTCGCCGCGCTCGCCGGCACACTGCCGATCGCACTCGGCTGGGGTGCGGGCGCCGAGGCGCGGCGCTCGCTCGGCATCGCCGTGGTGGGCGGCCTGCTCGTCTCGCAGATCCTCACCCTCTACATCACGCCCGTGTTCTATCTCTACATGGAGCGGCTCACGAGCGTCCTCACGCGGCGCCGGGCCGATCCAGTCCCCGCGCCCGTGGTCACTTCTGTTGCCGCCGGGCCCTGAAACGGAGTGCCCGAGAAAGCCATGGGGTATTCGGGGTCGGACAACGCCAATCGTCTGACTCAACTACAACCAAGAACTCGCTCGGGCTCCGAAACCGTTGCCCGGTTCGCGGTCGGTGCAAGCCGAATCTCCCCGGGGAACGGCGTGCGCCTGTTTCCGATACATGCAATCGCGGTCGGCGATGAAAACAATTCAGCCAACCCGCGCTCGACGCGTGACTGCGCGCCCCTACGTTGAGAAAACCGCGGCGGCCGATCCCCTTCACCCTGGCCGCACGGACAACGCCAAAAAGGAAGTTCGTCATGAAAACCCTGTTCCGTCTCACGCTCGCTGGCCTCGCGCTGGCTGCCACCGCTGCGCTGCGGGCCGAAGTCTCGGCCCAAGCCTGGCTCGAAACCTACTACCTCAACCCGCAACCGGCCGAGCTGCCGCGCGCGATCGAGAACCTCAGCCGCGATGGCTACTTCGCCCGCGCGGAAAACACCGCGGTCGCGATCGGCTTCATCGGCACGGTCTTCGCGCAGAATCCCGACCGCGTCGAGGGTTGGCTCAACCAGCTCTCGGGCCTCCCCGCCCGCGACCAGCGCCTGCTCGCCGCCGCCCTCTGGCAGTCCGGCCACCCGCTCGGCAACAGCCGGCTCCGCGCGCTCGCGCAGAACTCCCCCGTCCGCGCCGAGGTCGAACGCCTCTCCACGCTCCCGACGCAACTGATCGCCGAGACCCCCGTGCAGTCCTCGTCCTCGATGCGGCTCCAGTGGGGCGCGTTCCTCGCCAACGGCGACCAGCGCCACATCGTGGCGATCCTCGACGGCTTCGGTCTCAACAACGCAAGCCTCACCTCGGCCGCCCGCATGGCCCTCGCCCAGAACGCCGCCGCGCACCCGCGCGTGATGGAAATCTGCCGCGCCCAGCTCAGCCGCCAGCCCGAGGACGTCCGCAGCGAACTCCGCGCCGCGCTGAATCAGGCCGAGCGCGTCACGCCGCGCTCGTAAGTTCGCACTCGGATCGCGGGACGGAGTGTAGCCCGCCGCGTGAGCGGCGGGACTTCCCGAAGCTCCACCCGACTCCTCTTCCAAGCCGGCCCCTGCGGGGGCCGGTTTTTTTTCGCCGCCGTCCATGCGCGCTCTTCACGGTCCCGACGCGTTCGTCGCTTTGTCTTCATAGTCACCGCCCCCGCCACCCGCGGCACCGCGCCTGCTACGAGGGCCGCATGATCGGACCGGGCACGCTTCGCACGCTGACAGTCGGTGTCGCGCTCATCGTGTCGACGGGCCTCTTCGCAGCCTCCCCCGCGCCCCGGGCCGGCGTCGCCGTCCTCCATGGCGCCGCCTGGCAACCCGGCGACGTCACCCGCGACGGCGCCGGTGAGTTCGCCGTTTTTCTGCTGGCCGCCCAGCTCCAGAAAGCCCACCGCGCCGCGGGGCTCGTCGCCGTGTGCGATCGCCATGGCAATCTCCGCTCCGGTGGCGAACGCGCCCTCCGCCGCCTCGTCTTCAGCGGGCTCGCGGTCGTCAAGCTGACGCACGCCCGTGCCCTCAATCCCGACGAGCAGCCCGCGTTTCTCGACGGCGGCCGGCTCGCGCCCGAGACCGCTTCGGAGATCCTCACGCGCTGCCTCGAACGGCATGGCGCGCCCCCGGTCGCCGCCGACCCGGAGAATCCGACCGCCGCCGAACTCGCCGCCCTGCGCGCGCACCTGCGTCCCTTTCAGACCTCCCTCAGCGCCGCCGCCGGCCCGCAGCTCGCGCAGTTGTGACGTGAGGCGCGGCCGTGTGGAGGACGGCGACTCCCCTGAAGCGCCCCACGCCCCAAGGCACGTCACCGGCTCCTACCCGCGCCACTCTGCCTCATGCCTGTCGGCCCGGCCGCTGGCCGGGCACCCGCCCAGCGGGCGGGCCTACCACGACCAACTCCAAACGCCATCGGACGTTGGTGTCACTTCACCGCCGGCAGCGTGTTCTCGTAGCGCGCCCAGTTGCGCACGAGCTCGTGCACCACGCGGCTGCCAACCTGGTGCGCTGCCTCCAACGACGGCAGATACGCGGAATAGCCGGGCCCCAGCTTCTCGCCGCTCAGGCTCTCGGCCGCGTCGCCGCCCGGCCATTGCATGTCGAAATTGCTCGCCGTCCGCAGCACGAGCACGCGGTTCACGTCGGCCCGCTTCGCGCGCGCCAGCCACGTCAGCGATTGCAGCGTGCCGGTGTCCTCCATCGCCGTCGTCACATAGTTGCCCGTGCCGTCGCTGTAATACTTCACCCAATCGTTCGCCCACTGGTTGAGGATCTTGCCGTGCCAGTAGGTCATCGACGCGAGATTGTCGCCGCGCAACACGAGCGGCGGCCGCTGCGCGTTCGGGAAACCGCGATACAACGCGCGCCGCTTCTGCATCGATTCGCTGTCCGCCAGCGGTGTGTCCTTCGTCAGCCGGTAGGCCCACTCGACCAGCGCGGGGTTGAGCCGATACGCCTCGCCCTCGCTGCGGTCGACCGGAAGTTCATACGGCACTTTCTTGCGCAACGGAATGTAGCCCGTCGTCCAGCCTTGCGGGATCTCGCGCGCGTCGATCTCGTGGCCCAGGTCGCCATCGACAATCCACTCCGCCCAGACCGCCGACCCGAGCGGGGCATCGTGCGGATCGACGCCCGCGATCCCCGCCACGAGCCAGTAACTCTTCGACAGGTCGAAGCGCGGATCCAGGCCGAGCGCCATGATCGTCGCCGTGCTGCGCGCCGTGCCGACACCCGTCACGACGCCGAGAACGCTCCCGTCGGCGTTGCTCCGCAGATCGCGATAGCCCTGCGGAAAGGGCCAGACCCGCGTCAGCTTCTCACGCTCGACCCAGAATTGAAACTCCCCCGGCTGGTCACCCGTGTCCTGCCCGGCTTCGAACATCGTCACCACGACGACCTTCGGCCGCAGCACCTCCGCCGCCCGCAGCCCGCCCGCCAGCCACGCCACCGCCAGTAGAAATCGCATCAGAAGGATCATCGCCGCATTCCAGCAGGAGCCGCACCACCCGCAAATCGGTTCTTGCGGCGGCGCGGACTGCGCGTTCGCTGTCCCTTCCCATGAGTAACACCGCACCCGCCACCGAACACGCCGTGATCAAGACCGCCTACGTCGAAATGACGATCGCCTTCTGGCCCGATGTCGCGCCGAAGACCGTCGAGAATTTCAAGAAGCTCGCCCGTGACGGCTTCTACGATGGCACCGCGTTTCACCGCATCATCAAGGGCTTCATGATTCAGGGCGGCTGCCCCAACACCAAGGTCGGCGCCCGCGGCATGCCCGGCACCGGTGATCCCGGCTACAAGGTGAAGGCCGAATTCAACGCCAAGCCCCACGTCCGCGGCGTCATCTCGATGGCCCGCTCCCAGAGCCCCGACAGCGCCGGCTGCCAGTTCTTCATCTGCCACGGCGACGCCCGCTTCCTCGACCGCCAATACACCGCCTTCGGCGCCCTCGTGAAGGGTGACGATGTCCTCGAGAAGATCGCCAACATCCCGACCAAGTCCGGCGGTGGCGGCGAAAAGAGCACGCCGATCGATCGCGTCGCGGTGGAGACCGTGACAATCGTGGCGGCCTGAGCCAATCCGCGCAGCGGAGGCCCGTCCGGGCTTCCGTTAATCCTTCCGCAGCCGGGCGAGTTCCACCGCGATCCGCCCGGCCACACGCGCGTCGTTGATCAGCAGCGCCGTGTTCGCCCGGCGCGACTCGCCCCCCGTGAGTTCGGCGACCCGCGCGAGGAGAAACGGCGTGACCCGCTTTCCCTGCACGCCCTGCGCGACCGCCTCGGCCTGCGCCTGCTGGATCGCGGTTTCCACGCGCTCC
>CAZENI010000624.1:0-4712 GCA_964513055.1 uncultured Opitutus sp. | reverse complement strand
ATACCGCGCGAATCTCTACTCGTCCTACGATTTCCGCGACGGGAAGCTGCGCGGCTTCGGCTTCGGCGGCGGCGCCAATCTCTACGGCGACCAGATCGCCGGCAATGTGCTGAATCAGCCCTACAATTACATTTACAGCCGCGGCTACTACGTCGCCACCGCGCACCTGTCCTACGCCGCGAAATTCCGCACCACGCGCTACAAGCTCCAGCTCAACGTCTCGAACCTCTTCGACCAGCAGAAGCTGATCTACACGAGCGTCGCCCGCTACACCGCTCCCGCCGGCAGCGGCGGAGTCACCGGCGACTACTTCGCCGGCTTCCGCTACGTCGACCCGCGGAAGTTCACGCTCACGACGACCTTCGACTTCTGATCGCAGGTGGAGCGGCGTGACCCCACGCCGCTTCAGGAGGCCGGGTTCGATCCCCGCCCCGTGAGCGTTTCACACCACCGCTCGCGCCCGAGTTCGCCTCACGCCACCACCGTCTGCACCTCGCGCTCGCGCACGCCGATCCGTCGCTCGTGCCAGGAGCCCTTGATCAGGTGCACGCGCGTCGACTCGCGGACGCCTTTCTCGAAGCGCCGGATCTTCTCCGCCACGCAGTCCACCGCGGCCGCCGCAATCTCCGCCGCTCCCGGCTCCATCCCCGCCTCGCAGCCGTCGATGGCGCCGTGCAGTTGCACGCGCACGGCCGCACCGCGCGGCGCCGCCTCCGGGCGCCCGGGCCACTCCTCCCTCCCGATGATCACGTCCGGCCGGTGCTCCTCCCGCCACGCCGCGACCGCCGCCGCTCCGTCGCGCGCGCCGCCCGCCACCACGCAGACCGGCACGCGTTCCTCGGGCGCCAGTTCCGCCTGGTGCCGCAGGAAACAACCGTGCGCCAGGCCGCTCGTCGCCGCGTCGAACTGCGCCGTCAGCACCAGCCCGATGCGCTCGAAACCCAGCCGCCGCAGGTGCCGCAGGACGACGTCCATGTTCCGATGGTAGTCCGGACACACCACATCGAGCCACTCGCCCAGCCGGTGATCGTTCATCCCCACCATCGCGAAATCGTGCCACCCCTGGTGCAGCAGGGAAAAATCGAAACTCCGGTGCGCCGGAAAAATCACGCCCTCGATGCCCCGCGCCCGCAGGATCTGCACCAGGCGCGCCACGTGCATGCCCGGCTCCTGCGTCCAGAATTCCTCGAGGTGATACCCCGCCTCCGCCGCCCGCTGCTGCGCGCCCTCGAGATAACTCCGCGCCTCGGGATCGCTCCGCCAATGATCGCGCCGCGGCTCCTGGTTGATCCACGCGATCGGCAGGCTCCCGCCGCCCGCCGGCGCCCGCTCCGTGCGCATCAGCGCGAGATTCCGCGCCGCCACGTTCGGTTGGTAGCCGAGTTTCTCCGCGATCGCCTGGATCCGCCGCCGCGTGGCCGCGGGGATCGATGGCGCATGCTTCAACGCGAGACAGACCGTGCTGGGGTGCAGGCCGCAGGCAATGGCGACGTCGCGCTGGGTGATGGGGTGGGTCACAGGCATGAACTCCTTGGCTCTCCGACGCCGCCACTGTAGAGCAAACTTGCACCTTGCAGAATGAAGCGGCTGGGAGAAAGCATGTGTTTTCTGGTCACCCGGAAAACCCCATGCCCCCCGTCGTCGACCACACCATCAAGACCCGGCTGCTGCTGCGCCCGGTCAAATCCCCCCTCGGCACCATCCGGCTCGGCGGCGTCAACCAGGGCGGCTTCGGCGTCGGCATGCCGCCCAATTCCGCGCGCACGCTCACCTGCTACTCCTGCTGCTACGTGCTGAACGGAAAGGGCCTCTACTCCGACGCGAAGACGCCCTGGCGCGAGGTCGGCAAGGGCGACCTCATCCTCTACTTTCCCGGCCAGCCGCACCGCTGCGGCACGCGGCCCGGCGAGTTCTGGGACGAGCTGTGGTTCCAGTTCGAGGGCCCCGTCTTCGATCTGCTGCGCGACACGAAGCTCCTCAACCCGCGCCACCCCGTGCATCACACCGAGAACCCCGACCACTGGTTCCGCCGCTTCTTTCAGATCATCCCGCCGCTGCACCTGCGTCAGAAGACGCCCCCGCAGGTCATCGTCAGCCGCTTCGTCTCCGTGCTGACGGAGATCCTCGCCGACAGCGACGCCCCCGATGAGACACCCGCCCCGCGCGACGACTGGGTGAACCACGCCTGCGAACTGCTCGCGACCCACGATTCGGCGTGCGGCCACCAACCGGCGGCGGTCGCGCGCCGGCTCGGCTTTTCCTACGAGACGTTTCGGAAGAAATTCCGCGGTGCGATCGGTTTCTCACCGGGCCGCTTCCACCTCGACTCGCGGATCGACCGCGCCGCCGCCCTGCTCCATCAGGGACGCCACACCATCAAGGAAATCGCCGCGCAGCTCGCGTTCTGCGACGAATTCTATTTCTCGCGCTGCTTCAAGCGCCGCTTCGGCTCGTCGCCGAGCGAGTTCCGCCAGCGGGTGCGCGGCGGCTGAGCCGCCTTCCTTCCCCTCCCAAGTCGTCGCCGCGCGCGCCGCAGCGATATCGGCTCACGCCCCCGCCAGCGGATGCGCACGATCGTTCAACGGCAGCTCCACGCGCCCGCGCGAGACACCGGCGGCGAAGATCGCGTGGATCATCTCGAGCGATTTCATCGCCGCGAAACCGCTGCACACCGGCTCGCGGTTCTCCGCGATGGCGGCGAGCCAGTCGTCCACGACCCGCCGGTTCGCCGCCATGAAATCCGGCGGCACGGCGGGCGCCGCGCCTGGCTCCGCGTCGATCGGCACCCACTCGCGCGTCTCGCTGCGGGCCGACAGCCCGCCCGCGCGCAGCACGAACACCTGCGTTGGCAGATCATTCAGCAAACGCGCCCGCCCCTTCGTGCCGATCAGTTCCATGCCCCACGGCCCGGCCACCGCGGCCTGCTTCGCCCGGCTCGTATAATGCACGCTCACGCCGCGCGGCAGCGCGAACATCGCCTCGATCTCGTCGCCCGCGATCGGGCCGATGTCCTCGCCCGCGGCGCGGGCATCCCCCCGCGTGATCTCGCGCCCGCCCTGCCGCACGCGCGCGCTGCACCACTCCGCGTCGCCCGCAAAATAACGCACGAGATCGAACTGATGCGTGCCCAGCACGACGAGGTCTTCGCCGCCCGCGCGTTTGTCCTGTTTGCCGTGCACGCGGATCTCCAGCAGTTCGCCGAGGAGGCCGTCGTCGAGTTTCTGCTTCAGCGCCAGCGTGTGCGGCGAGAGCCGCCCCTGATGCGCCACCGCGATCCGCCGTCCCGTGCGCCGCGCGATCGCGAGCAGGTCGTCCGCCTCCGCCAGCGTGCGCGTGAACGGCTTCTCGCAGTAGACGTGCGCGCCCGCCGCCAGCGCCGCGCTCACCATCGCGTGATGCTGATCGCTCCAGCGCGGCGCCACGCTCACCAACTGCGGCCGCTCCTGCGCCAGCATCTCGCGGTAGTCGGCGTAGGCCCGCGGCGCGCGCGTCCGCTCCTTCGCCCGCGCGCGGCCCGCCTCGTTCGGATCCGCGATCGCCACCAGTTCGATCCCCGGGCGGTCCTCGAAAATCCGCTCGAGCCCGTGACCGAAATTCCCGCGGCCCGTGTGGCCGATGACGGCCGCCGTGAGCTTCGCCCCCGCTCCCGGCCCCGGCGCCTGCGCGCCTGCCCGCCGCGCCAGGGCGCCCGCGGCGACAGCGGCGGCGGCAGCGTGGAGGAATTCGCGGCGTCGCATGAGCGGAGCCAAGCAGGAAGTCCGGCCACCCGGAAGCAAACATCGCGGCGCGGGACGCTCATCGCATGGCCTCCCGCCTCCCGGTTTCCTGCTTCAATTTCGATCAGCGGGATTGCATTCACCCAAAAAAGTGTTCACCTGAACACTAATGAACGAGCCCCTCACCGATCGCCAGCAGCAGGTCCTCGATTTTATTCACGCGCACCACCGCCAGCACGGCGTCTCCCCGTCGCTCCGCGAGATCCAGGCGCACTTCGGGCTCGCCAGCCCCTTCGGCATCAAGCGCCACGTCGATGCCCTCACCGAGAAGGGCGCGCTCCGCCGGCTCGACGGCAAGGCCCGCGGCCTCCTCCCGCAATCCCACCCGCGCCGCGGCGCCCTCGCCGAGATTCCCCTCTTCGGCACCATCCCCGCCGGCTTCGCCGTCACCGCCGAGCAGGAGGAGCCCGAGAGCTACATCTCCGTCGACACGATCTCCCTCGGCGTCCGGCCCAACACCAAGCTCTTCGCGCTGAAGGTCCGCGGCGACTCCATGATCAACGCGAGCATCCTCGACGGTGACACCGTCTTCCTCACGCCCCGCGAGCCGCGCCAGCAGGACATCGTCGCCGCCTTGATCGACGGCGAATCGACCTTGAAGCGCTACCTCGTCCAACGCGGCCGGCCCTTCCTCCGCGCCGAAAACCCCAACTATCCCGACCTGCTGCCCGCCAACGAACTCGTCATCCAGGGCGTGATGATCGGCCTGCTGCGCGCCGGCAGTTCCTGACCCGGATGCATGACGTCGGTTCGTTTCGCCGCACGCCGCACCGATCGCGGATCAGGCATCGCTCAACCGATCGTTTCGACCGCATGAAGGAAGCGCTGAACAAACCAAATGTGGAAATCAGGAACTCAGGAAAAAGGCCCGATCGCAGGTCAGAACCGCCGCTGCCTTGTGTTTTTTCCTGCTTTCCTGAGTTCCACATTGGTTCG
>CAZENI010000623.1:0-4726 GCA_964513055.1 uncultured Opitutus sp. | reverse complement strand
AAGCCCTGCGGCGCGACGCCAGGCGTCGCCGCGAGCACATCGAGGGCGCGCACGTTGTCCCAAATCGCCTTCATCGTGCCGCTGCGGTAGCCCAGGCCCTTGAGGTCCGGCTTGTAGTCCGCGAGATGCGGATACGGCGGCGCGAGCACGACGAAGCCGCGCTCGGCCAGTTCCTGCCCGTAGTTGCGGCCGGGCTTCGAGCCGAGTTGCCCGAGGCCGACGACGGGCCGGTTCCCCTCGGTGCCGTTGGTCGGCATCAGCGCGAGGACACCGGGCGCGACCGCCTTGCCCGCAAGCACCGCCTTCGGCACGAGCAGAAACGCCGGGACGCGGCCGCCGGGCTCGGCCGTGTAGGTGATCTCGCGGCGCACATAGGTGCCGCAGTCGGTCTCGGACACCACGGCCACCTCGAGCGGCCCGCGCTTCGCCGCGCCCGGGAGCGGGCCCATCACGCTCTCCATGCCCGCGACGATCTCGGCGCGGCGCTGCCGCCAGTCGGCAGTGGATTTGGCTGGCACGACGCGACCCGCGCGATCGCGGAACTGCAGGAGGTTCTCGCGATCGAGACGCTCGGCGGCGGAGACGAAGGGCGCGACGGACATCGCCACCAAGGAGAAGAGAATGGATCGTTTCATGCGAAAGCCGGGGTTTGAGGTGGAGCGACTTGACCTCAAGCCGCTGGATTGGGGAGCGAGCGATCGGCTTTGAGAATCAGCACGTCCTGAAGCGGCTTAGGGTCAAGCCGCTCCACCCCCGGACGTGCGCACGCGTTCATTTGAACAGATTCAACTCCTCCGGGCTCCACGCGTCCGAGTGACCCGCGGTGGCGGCGCGGATCGCCTTCACCTGCTCGGGATCCACGGGCGAAGCCGTGTGGCCCCATTCGCGGCGGAGGTAGGTGAGAATCGACGAAACTTGGGTGTCGTCGAGCGCGCCGCCGAAGGCAGGCATGTCGCCCGTGTGCACGCGACCGAGCACGGTGATGGGTCCCCGCACGCCGTGCAGCACGATGCGCACGGTGCGCTCCGGCGAGCCCAGCACCCACTCGGAGTCGAGCAGCGGCGGCGCGAGCCCGTCGAGACCGCGTCCTGTGATTTGGTGACACGCCGCGCACACCGCCGCGAAGAGTGTCTTGCCGGTGGCGAACCGCGCCTGCTGCTCGGCGGTCAGCGGCTTCACCGCCGCGAGCGCGGCGACGCCGGCTTTGCCCGGCCAGAGCAGGAGGTCGTTCAACTTCGCGAGCCGCGCCTTCGCTGTCGCGTTCTTCTCGAGCTCGGCCCAGCCGGCGGGTTGTTGCGCGAACTGGATCGGACGCCGAGAGGCACCGACGGCGGGTGTCATGCCATCCAGCAACGCCACCGCCCGCTTGCCCTGGCCGCCGACCGCCGACTTGCCCGCGAGCGCCAGCACGCGCTCGATCGCCGGCACGTCGCGGGAGCCGAACACGCCGCGCGCAAGGCCGGTGAAGATCTTGTTCGCCTCCGCGTCCTCGGCCGACCACGCCGGATCGGCGGCGAGCTTCTCCAGCAACGCGCCCTCGCGCTGCGCGAGTCCGCTGAACAGCGCGTCGCGCAGGAACGTGTTTTTCGGATACGTGCGCGCCGCGTTGGCCAGCGTCACGTCGAGCGCCGGGTCGCCCGCGCCGCCGAGCGTGAGCATCGCCTGCAACTGCACGTCGGGCGAAGGATCGCGCAGCAGCGTCGACACGTGCGCGAGGGTCGCGCTCCGCGTGCCGCCCTCGAGCAGGCGCTCGCTCAACCGGATCCCGGCCGCGCGCACCGCCGGCTCATTCGCCGTCAGGGCGCTGCCCACGGTGTCGGCGTCGAGGGCGCCGACACCCTCAAGCGTCCACAGCGCGTGCACGCGACCCTCGGGCGACGTTCCCTTCACGGCCACCTGGCGAATCGCTGGCACCACCGCCGCGTCGCGACGCTCGACCAGGATGCGTTGCGCGGTCTCACGCCACCAGCCGTTGGCGTGCGAGAGGTTTCCGACCCACTGCGCCGTCGTCATGGGGGCGATATCGCCCACGCGCGGTGCCCGCCGGCCCGCCGGCACGACGCGATAGATGCGGCCGAGGTGCTGCGGGTCCGCGAGCCCGCGGTCCTCGCTCTGCTTGCGCAGATAGCTCGTGAGCGAAATGCGGTGCTGCAGCACGCCGCGGTAGAGATCGACCACGTAGAGCGCACCGTCCGGACCGGTGGCGAAGCTGACCGGCCGGAAGCGCTCATCGGTCGAGGCGATGAACTCCTGCTTCTGCTCCGCGTAGGCGTTGCGCCCGCGGACCGTGCCGTGCTCCGACGTGAGCACGGTGCGGCGCACGAAATTTCCCGCGGGCTCGGCCACGAAGAGATTCCCGGCGAGCTCCGGCATGAGATCGCCGCGGTAGATCCACCAGCCACAAGCCGCGGTGAACTCCTTCAGCTTTCCATCGCGCAGCATGTCGGCGCGGTAGCCGCGGTTGATCCCGGGCGTCACGCGCGCGGGCCAGACGAGCTGGTTCTCGGCGCCGTTGACGTTGACGCCGCCGAGCCGCGGGTAGTTCGGGTTGCGCTGGAGGTAGGCGGCGAAAATCACGTCGACCCGCAGCGAGTCGCTGTTCGAGCCGTAATACAGCCGCCCGAACTCGTCCTGCGTGAGTCCCCACTGGCCGCGGAAGCTCGTCGCGCCCGTCTCCCACGCGCCGTTCGTAAAGCGAAACTTCCGCGTGTAGGCCGCGCTGTAGATCCAGTTGTCATAGGCCCACAGGAGGCTGTTCGGCGCGCGCTCGGGATTGGCGAGATGCGGACGCTTCGGATCGACGCGCACGCCGTAGTCGGTGGCGACGACCTCGCGTTTGTCCGCCTTGCCGTCGCCGTCCGTGTCCCGCAGATACAGCAGCTCGGGCGGCGCCCCGACGAGCACGCCGTCGCCCACGACGGCGATCGCGCGCGGCAACACGAGCTGATCCACGAACACCTTCGACTCCTCGTAGCGGCCGTCGCCGTCGCGGTCGCGGAGGACGACGATGCGGCCGACGGGCGCGTCCTCGCCGTTGCCGTCGAGATCGGGCATGTAGCCGCGCATCTCGACGACGAACATCCGGCCGTCGGGCGCGAACGCGATCGCGACGGGCTCCTGCACCTGGGGCTCGGCCGCGGCGAGTTCGAGCTTGAGGCCGGGCGCGAGCGTGAAGGACTTCAGCGCCTGCTCCGGCGTGAGCGCCGGCGCGGGCGGAATCTTGTCCGCCGGCACGAGGGATTTCTGCACCTCGCCGGCCTTGTCCGCGCGGTCACCGATCTGGGCGAACGCGATCGAGCCAATGAGGAATGCGAGGGAGGCGAGTTTCAGCATGGGGAAACGAACTTGGAAGACACAGATAAGGAATGTGGAAAGCAGGAAAGCGGGAAAAACACCGGCGCGCGAATGTCCGATGCCTTTTTCCCCCTTTCCCACTTTCCACATTCAACTCCGTCCCGGCCATCCTCATCAGAAGTTGCCGCGCACGCCGAGGCTCCAGCTCACGCCGAAGTTGCCGTAGCGATACAGGGCGGCCGGGGTGCCGCGGACGGGGTCGCCTTCGTAGAGCAGCGTGGGATCGTTGAGGATGTTGCGGCCCTGGAAGAACAGGCTCACGCGTCCCGTGAGGCGCACGCCGCCGCTGAGATCCAGCTTGATGTTCCGCCGCTGATACCGGCCGAAGACCGTGGTGTAGGGCGTGTCGTCCTGCCAGACGGCGCCGAAGCGCAGGCTCAGGCGCTGGTAGCTCCAGCCCAGGCTGCCCGTCACCTTGTGCGGCGCGACGCCGGGGAAATACTGGTTGGCGTAGTTGCGCGTGTAACTGAGGTTGAGGTTCGTATTGCGCAGGAGGCCGGGGAGAAACGAGAGCTGCCGGGTGTAGCTCAGCTCGGCGCTCCGGTAGCGGTAGAGCGTGTTGTTGTTCAACTGGGTCTCGAACTCGTAGGTCGAGTAGTCGGGATCGTCGGCGTAGCCGAAGTCCGCGGCGCTGGCGCGGCGCGTGACGCGCTGGTCGCTGATCTCGAGCTGCTGCACTAGGAACGTGAAGCTGCCGACGCCCTGGAAGTAATACGCGAGGCGGGCGACGTAGTTGTCCGACACCTCGGGCTTGAGGTTGGGATTGGGCGCCGTGATGAGGCGCGCCACGTCGTTGATCGACCAGACGCCGGCGAGCGCGTCGATCGGCGGGCGCGAGATGGCGTGGCTATAGCCGGCCTGCGCCTGCAGGTTCGGCGTGAGGGCGTATTTCGCCGAGATGCTCGGGAACAGGTTGTCGTATTCACCTCTCCGGTTCACGCGCGGCTGCGAGCGATACTGGTAGTCCAGGCCGGGAATGGTGGTCGCACGCAGGTTGGTGGTGGAAACCGTGAAGCCCGCGGCGCGCACCTGGGCGGCGGGGATCGGGTCGAACTCCATCACGTTGGTCTCGGTGCGCTCCCAGCGCAGGCCGCCCTGGACCTGCAGCCGGCCGAGGCGGGTGTTGGCCATGCCGTAGCCGGCGGTGACGGTCTGGCCGAAGTCGCGCTTGTTGGCGATGTAGGCCGAGTAGTAGTTCTCCGGGGTGGCGACATTGACGAAATACTCGGGATGCTGCCGGTAGAGGAGCGCGAGGTCGCTGCGGTTGGCGAGCTGCGGGAGGTTCGCGATCGTGAGCGCGCGGATGTTGCCCATGTCGGTGTTGAACGCGCGCGGCGAGGGATAGGCGGCGAAGCTCCCCGCGGCGGTGATG
>CAZENI010000622.1:0-4748 GCA_964513055.1 uncultured Opitutus sp. | reverse complement strand
CACGAAGCCAAGTTCAAACTGGCCGGCTCATGACGCAACTTTCCGGAAGAAGCCGGTTTTGCACTGGTGAAAATCGGCCAGCGGTGAACTCCACCACCATTGGTCCCTGCAAAAACAGTCTGACCATCCGGGCTGAACGCCAAAGCGCTTATCGGAATGGCGTTGCCACCAAAGTGCGCCGGCTTCGGAGCACACAACGGTAGTCCCGTCTCAGCTTCCCAAACCCGCACTATGCCAGCTTGGGTGCCCGTGGCCAGCCGCTTCCCACCAACGTCGAACGCCATCGCGGTGATACTACCTTGGTGCGACAACGGGTCCGAAACACGACGGCCCGTGGAAAGGGAAAATACTTCCACCCGATCTTCTTCCGTGGTGGCCGCCAACAGCGAGCCATCAGCGTTGATGGCAGGAGGCAGCGCCGGCCTATATCGATACGGGATCGGACCGAGCATCCTCCGCTGGGTTCGCCAGTCCCACACGCTAACTTCCTCTCCCTCGCTCTTGATCGCACCAGCGCCCACGACGCGATCCCCATCCGGCAGGAAATGGAGCAAGGCGCGAGAGTGAACTCCGTCCACCAAGCCCACGCGCTTACCAATCGTCCCCGCATTGAGCACGTAGATTTCCAATTTGTCCGAGTCGACTCCGACGCATACCAAGGTCGCATCCCGGTTTACGGCCAGGTTCTCAATTCCGTTTTCGAAGACCCGAGAGGAAAGGACACGGCCCGTCGCCATCTCCACCACTTGGATTTTTCTAGCCACCAATCACTCTAGTTCGTCTTCACCGTTAACCTCGGCCTTGCTTGTTATCACGGCCATACGCCTGTCTGCGCTGATCGCGGTTAGGACAGACATTGGTGGACCACTGACCTCAAACAACTGCCGCCTGTTCGGAATGTCCCACAGCATTGCTTGAAACCCTAGGGCGTCACTCAGCATCAAACGCGTGCCCTCGTCGTCGAAGACATGGCGAGAGCCAATGAGCAGCGCGGTATTATTGACGGTCAGCACTGAAGTTGAGGTCGCGCGATTCAGGACCACGGTAGACGGCCGGTCGACTGATGGCCGAACCCCTTCATTGACGAGATGGAATCCCACGACGAAAAACCGTCCACGCTCGTCGAACGTCAAGGCGGACACTGATCTCGCCACGAAATCAGGTAAGGCAGAGGGCGAGGGCGGGGCCACTAGCCAACTGTGCAGAATCCCCTTTCGATTCACGGTGAAAAGCCTCCGCCCGTCCGCCCTCAAATGCAGTTCGGAAGGTTCGTCTTCATAGATAGGGCCCCGGAGAATCTGGCCGTTGGAAACCTGCCACGTGCGAACCAAACCGCGCTTCGTGAGCGTAACCAACTGAGTGCCTTCCGCCGCGAATTCCACCCGGCTGACCTCGCTCTCGTGCGGCAACCACTCCCCCTTTTCTTCGGCTTCCTCCTTATCTTTGCCTTTCTTTATATTCCAAAACCCAACTTTGCCCCCAGCGTCACCCAAGGCGAAGGCCGCCCCAGAGGGGCTGATCGCCGCACAGGTTGCTTCGAAATCGCTTCTGTCCGATTCCAATTCGACATAGGTCGGTGTCGACGCCGCGAGATTCCACACTCTCGGATTTCCCTTCAACGACAGCGCAAGAATCCGATCGCCTTGGGGCGCGAATCCGACCCAGACGATTCTTTGCCCAACCATCATGGCCTGGGTCAGGCTGGCATTGTCATAGCTTGGCGGAATGCTCATCTCCTCCCGACGAAGCCGGTGACTCAAAGGGGGCATCAATGGCTCGCCGTTGTCCGCACGCCAGAGTTGAACCAAGCCGTCCGGCGAACCCGTCGCTATCGTGTCGCCTCGCTGGTTAAAACCAAGCGGTCCACTATACAGACCCTGCTTGACCTTTCGCACGATCGCAAAGGCCTGCTCCCGGCTTGGATTTCGAGCCTGCTTTCCCACCTCGCCGATTGCGCGAGGTAGAAATAAGGCGCGCCCAGTTTGGGTCTCCCATACCCGTAACAGGCCATCCAAACCCAAAGCCGCAATGCGGGCACTATCCGGAGAAAAACACACTCCGACCAAGTCCCCGCCGTGCGAACCCAGATCGGCAATCAGCTCTCCTTTATCGGCATCGATCAATCGGGCTTCACTCTTGTGATCAGCCAAAAAAACTATCCTGCCGTCGGGGCTCAACCTGAGCGTGGGCGTAAGGGTAAACGGCACGGCAATGGTGCGCTCCAGCCGCCGTTCAGGGAGGTTCCAAATTTCTACCTCCTTGTTGCCGACTACGGCTAGGCGACGTCCGTCCGATGAGATGGAGCCAACACAGCCGCCAAAGTCCGCCCCCTTCCCGGCTCTCAAGCCAAGGGGAGCGGCCTCGAGTGTCGGCGGGGTCTGAAACGCCAACGCATCCATCAGTCGCGTAACCGCAGCTTGGTTGTTCGGATTGGTCCGGACCACCGCGCTCAACGCGGCGATTCCCTCACTCGGCGTATTGTTCTCGAAATGATCCTCGGCGCCTAAGTGAATCTGCTGCTCGAGATTCTTCTGAAGTAGCGATCTTTGCTGCAGCGCCCACGCCCCCAGCACCGCGAACGCCAGCGCCAGCGCCGCGCTCACACCCGCGAGCATCGCTCGCCGCCGGAAACGTCGCTCCTCATCGCGCCGCCGCAGGTCGTCGAAGGTGCAGCCGAGCAGCGGCGCAAGGAGGCGGAGTGCCGCGTTGCGCTTCAGGCTCGCGTGGCTCTCGTGCTTCGCGGGACGGACATCCGCCGCCAGCGGCTGCAGCCGCTCGACCCGTTCGGCGACCTGACCATCCCCATTCGTCGCGATCTGCCGTGCCTCGCGGAGCGCCTGCGGGAAGGACTGCTCCGACACTCCCTCGACCAGCAATGCGAGAATCCGCTCGCCTTTTCCCAGTTCCCGAAATCGCGTGATTTCGAGGCCGACCCATCGCGACTCAGGAGTGCGGGGCGAACAGACCACGATCAAATAACGTGATTGCTGGAGCGCGTGCTCGATCTGCTCCGGCAAGCTTGACGCAGCGGGCAATTCGTCCTCGTCACGAAAAACGCGCTTCAAACGACTGGGCAGGCCGTGTTGCACCGACAGTGGCCGCGGAACGCGATATGTCTCGAGCGTCTTGTGCAGCCACTTGGCCCAAGCGCGATCCGGCTCGCTGTGCCGGTAGCTGATAAACGCATCGTAGCGATAGTCGCTATTCACGTCATGATCCGCATACGAAATCATTCTGTGGCGCCACACCAAAACCAAATTCCTATTGGACGATGGAGAATTGTATCGGGCAGGACCGGACTATAGAGACTATCTTACGCGACACCCGTTTTCCATCGGCGATGAGGAGTCCCCACCGCTCCCAAACCAAGTGGCTTGAGGTCAAGCCGCTCCACCCTCGGCCGGAATCGCGCCGAAGCACCCGACGCGCGCCGCTCAGCGCCGCCGCAGCACCTCGAGCGCCGTCTCCAGATCCTGGTCACGCCCGCGGCGCACGTCGGCCAGCGTCCGCCGCACCACGATGTCGGGCTCGACGCCGCTCGCCTCGATGCGACGGCCTTTCGGCGCGACGTAGTCCTCCCGGCTCAATTGCAGCGAGCCACCGCCAGGCAGCCGGTAAAACCAGCTCGCCAGCACCGCGCCCGCCGTGCGCCGCCCCACGATCGTCGCACGGCCGTGATCCTGCAGCACCGCGGAAAAAATCTCCGCGGCGCTGCCCGTCGCGCCATCGACCAGCACGGCCACCTTGCCGCGATAGTTGGCCGAGCCGAGCTGCCAGGAATTTTTCACGCTGCGTGAGCCGCCGCGGCTGATGAACGTCCCGCAGTCCACCGCGCGGTCGAAGAACTCGCCGATGCTGATCCCGAGCGAGAACGTCTCCCCGCCCGGATTGCGCCGCAGGTCGATCACCACTCCGGGCGCGGCCGCGTGCTTCCGCAGCTCGCGGCCGAGCCAGCGGCGATCGGGCCCGTCGAACTCGTCGAACCGCAGGTAAACGAAGCCGTCCTCCAGCTCGCGCGCGATCTGCCGCGGGGCGATCGAGAGACTCCGCGCCGCCGGCGCGACCCGCACCGGCCGATCCTGCTCGTCGAGGAACTCCCACGTCGCCACCTCGCCCTCCTTCGCGCGGAAATCCGGCCGCTCCCCCAGCGGCACGCCGTTGCGGCTCACCACGATCCAGCCGGGCTGCACGCCCGCGTCGCGGGCCGGGCTGTCGGGCAGCACCTCGGTGACGACCCAGCGCTCGTCGAGCCGCGCCATGTTGAAACCCGTGCGCGCCCGCACCTGCGTGCGCCGCTCCACCGCCTGCGTCGGCGTGAGCGCGTGCGTGTGGCTGTCCTTCAGCGGCGCGAGCATCGCGTTGAGCACGGCGTAGAGCGCGGTGTCGTCGGCCGCCGCCGCCGCCTGCGGCGCGAAGGTCGCGGCCGACGCGTTCCAGTCCACGCCCTGAAGTTTCGCGTCGTAGTGCTTCCGGTGGACGAGATCCCACACCGCGTTGAACACCCGGAGATTCTCCTGCGCGCGCGCCTGCTGCGCCGCCGGCAGCTCATGGACCGCCACGCGGGTCGGCGGCACGGTCGCGCAGCCCGCCACCCACGCGAGCCAGACCACCGCGAGAAGCGAAAGTAGAACCCGCGCGTGCATCGTCGTTGCGACCCGCCTCACGCGCCAAAGTGCATGCCGGAGTTCCCGCTCAACTGGCCGGGGGCCAGGCGCAGCCGAAGCGCAGGGCAACCATGAAACAACTGC
>CAZENI010000621.1:0-4755 GCA_964513055.1 uncultured Opitutus sp. | reverse complement strand
TTGATCTGTTCATCAGCACTACACCTCGACGCTCCTGTCCCCCTCGGCAGTCTTGCCGCATCGGTTGCCAAGACCTGCGCATTTCTTGGCTTCCACGACCCGCAGGCCTGAAAAGCAAAAGGCCAACCGCCCCTTGGGCAGTTGGCCGAAAAAAACAACCGAAGGAGAACTTACAGTCGTTCGACAGCGATGGATGTGGCGCCCTTGGCGCCTCGCTCGTAGGCCAGCACCGGGCCCTTGCCAGGCACGGACACCACGATGGGAAAGCGCGCATCCGCCGCGACCTTGGTTGGCGTCGGCTGACGCACGTCGCGCACCGCGACGAGATCTGAACCATCGTTCCAGACGACGGTGATTTGTCCGTCGCCTCCGATGGCGACGGCCTGACGGCCCTTGCCCAGCATCGTCTCCTTGTTGTCGGCGCTGACGGCGAATATCTCACCCGAGCGCTGCGCCACCGCGCCGAACCTGCCGTCGCCGAGAGCGACCAGCGTCCCGCCGTCATGTGGGCAGCCATTGATCTTCCACGTGCCCTCACCGAGCTTGCGGGCGGCGGTGAAGGTGGCCGCGCCCTTGGCTCGCGTTGTCAGCCACATGTCGCGAGCGCCTTCGATTGAGTTGCGCCACATGACCGCCAGATTGCCTTCGCGGTCGAAGAGCACGCTGGGGTGGCAGCATTCGCAGATCGATTTGTCCGGCGACTTGTAGACAAGTTGATCGGCGCTCCAAGTCCGACCGCCGTCCTTGGACGACGCGCCCCACAATTCCGTCTTGGCATTGCGGAGATCGAGCCAGCTCACGAATAATTCGCCAGCGGGCGACACGCCCAAATCGTGCAAGCCCTCGTGCGCACTTTCGCGCACGTCATTGATCGTCACCGCGCCGCTCCATGTCTTGCCGCCGTCCGTGGATGAAAACGCGACCAACTCATCGCCGATCGCGGTCACCGTCACGCGGTCGCCGTGCACGGCGATGCGCGGACCACGCCGATTGCCGACCATCAATTTCGACAACGTCGCGACTTTCACCGCTGGAGAAAACGTCGCGCCGCCATCGGTCGAGGACGCGACGAAAACGCCGCCGGCACGAGGCGCCGGTCCGTGTCCGCCTTTCTTTTTTCCTTCGCCGCCAGCGCCGTGACCACCCGCAGGCGCGGAGTGATCACCGTGGCTGGACGAACTCGCGGCTTGCTCCTGTTGCCCATAGACCAGCCACACGCGCCCATCGGCCGCCGCTGCGAGTTGCGGCTGCGTCGCGTTGGCGATTTCAGTGCGCGCGGCCGCACGCGAGGCAAGTGCAGCGCTCAAGCTACCGGCCGCGACCGCGGCCACGATAAAACGAAATGCTTTCATGGGGAATTTAGGACTTCTTCGACTTCTGTTTCGCCGCCGCATCCAGCTTCGCGAGATATTTTGCCGTGTCCTTCATGAAATCCTCCTCGCAGCCGGCACAGCAGAAAACGATGAGCCGGTCCGGCTTTCCTTTCTCGCGATAAATGAACTCAGCGTTGTCGCCCATGCTGCCGAGCTTCTCATCGGATGTTAGGCACACGGTCATCGGATAGGCTGCACGCTCCTTGGCCGCCCATGCTGCGTCCTTTTCCGTTAGCTTGGCCAGTGCGCCTTTTGTCGTCGTGGCTGCAGCCGCAGTGCCCTGATCCTTCTTATGGGCTTCCTGCGCGAGCGTGTTAAGAGAGAGGCCGAGCGCAATGGCGCATAGCCCGGTAAACAAGCGTATGGTTTTCATGGGTGTGGGATTAAGGTTTTCAACGTTCAGAGAGATAGGCAGCCCGCGTTTACAACCACCGCAGACCGAAGACGAAGAAACCGCAGGCCGCGACCCCGAAACCAAGCGCGACTGCGCTGCCGAACCATTTGTCGCGGCGCTCGATGGCAAGCACCACGCTCGTTGCCACCAGCAGAATGAGGCCGACGGCCAAGGCATCCATCGAGAAGCTCCAAAGCTTGGTGAGCCACCAATCGCGCTCGGCGGTAGGTGTATTGGCGCGGGTGCCGGTGAACGTATGCAGCGTGCGAAAAATCCCCCAGCCGTTGACCCGAATCTCCTGGATCGTCGCGATTTGCTTCTCGGCATCGACTTGCACGTCGACGGTGCGACCGGGACGCTGCACACGAAATTCGAATCGTTGCGGAGGGGGGCGGGTCGCCGTCCATTCGACTTCGCCAGCGAGGTCCAGTTGGCGCATCAAATCCCGCGCGCGGAGCAAATCCACGTCTGCATTTGGCATCGTGACGCGCTGTTCGCGGTTCGTCTGTTGACGCTGTGCCCAGAATTCCGCGAACCGCCACGAATGATTCAACAGCAGACCTGACACCGCGAAGAGCCACAGAAACACCAGAAAGTAGAGGCCCAGGTAAATGTGAAGTTTCTGATTCCACGATTTCCACGCCCGGCGCGGAGGTGTCACCGAGGTAGTGTCCACCGCGTTCATGCCGTTACGATTGCGCCCACGAGAAGTGCGACCGTTGCCGCGCCGCCGCCCACCAGCACCCAGCCGACCGTTCGCTCCGCTTTCAATTTCCACCAAAGGTAGAGACCCGAGATGGTCAGAAACAGGATGCCATACACCACAACATCGGTCGTCACCGCCCACCAGCTCATGTAGGTCCAGTTGCCGCGGAAGCGAACGTTGTGCGGCCCCGGCATCTTGTGCAGGTAGTTAAGCGCGTCGCCGAGGCCGCGCTGCTCTTGCTCGATCGTCGCGGTCCCCGTCTTCAAATCGATTTCGACCCGCGTGCTTTCGCCGGGCTTGGACACGGGGATGAGGAGCTTTTCCGCTTTGGCGTTGTGTCGCACGTAATCCATTTCGCCGGTCACGCCGAGCTGACCGAGAATTTCCCGCGCGTGCGGAATCGAGCCCATCTCTCCCGGTGGCACTTTGATGGACGCCTGCCGCTTCGCCGGGGGCTTTCCCGGCGCCGGGCGGCTGGGATGATTCAGCAGAACCGTGCTGATCGCGAAGAGCAGAACAAACGGGCTCAGAAACAATCCGGCATACAGATGCAGGTCACGAGTGCGTGAATAGAGGTGTGTCACGAAGTCGAAGGCTCGGCTTGAGCGACACTCACGCCCGCCTCTGCTTCGCGCGCAAGCCTGCGTTCCCAATACCAGGTGAAGAACACCGGCACGGAAAACAGAGAAATCACGTCGAACACCATGCCGCCTACCACCGGCAGAACCATCGGCACCATCAGTTCGGAGCCGCGGCCCGTAGACCACAGCACGGGGATCAGAGAGAGCAGCGCGGTCATGTTCGTCATGATGGCCGGGCGGCGACGCCGCAGGCCGGCGATGAAGACGCGGCGATGCACTTCAGCCACGGTGCCGGGATGCGTCTTGAACTGTTCTTGGATATACGTGCCGAGCAGAATGCCGTCGTTGAACATCACGCCGAGCAGCACGAGGAAGCCGACCACCACGGCGGTCGTCATCTCCACCTCCCAGAGCCAGACAAAGAAGAACCCGCCGGCCGTCGTCACCGTCGCGTTCGCCAGGATTATGATCGCAGTGATGAGCCACGAACGCGTGCCGATGTAGATCAGCATCACCATGACGAGCATGGACGCGCTGATGATCCAGCGCAGCGTTTTGTCCGCCTTGATTTTCTGCTCGTAGCGACCGACCCAGCGATAAGTCGCACCGGCCGGCAATTCCAGCCGCCCATCGGCGAGCGCCGCTCGGACCCGCGCGTCGGCATCCTGCACGACTTCAACTTCGCCGCGACCTCGAGCGTTGAGCAGCACGTATTGGGTGCGCTTCCCGCCCTCGGAGCGGATGGCCATCGGGCCAATCGTGTAGGTGAGACCGGCTTCGCTCGGACGTTCGCGCGACACGCGGACCTGTTGTCCCACGATGGCGTCACGCACTTCGCGGGGCAGGGGATCGCCCGCGGGCACCGTCAACTCGGCACGGCGCGGCGTGAGAATCGTGAAATTGCGCTGCGCCGCAAGCGGCAGACGACTGAGCAGCGCATCCGCGTCGGAGCCGGTCTCCGCAAACTCGAGCGTGTGCACGGTCGGAATCGCGAGAAGGTTCGTGATGGGGATGGCGCCGTGACCCACGGCGGCGGGGATTTGCAGTTGGAGCAGCTCGTCAGGATCGTCGCGCCGCTCCCGCAGGTAACGAATGCGGATCGGATAGCGGAGCGCGCCTTCGACCGAATACGTCACGGCCATGCCGCCGAACGCGCTCTCGACCGACTTCATGACCTGCTCGCTGCTGAGCCCGAAGCGAGCGACTTTCGCCGGATCGAGCCGAATCTCCGCATAAGGCTTGCCGCCCTCGCGCTGCATCTGGACGTCGGCGGCGCCCGGGGTCGGTTGAATGACTTTCTCGGCCGCTTCGGCAAAGCGTTCGAGCGCATCCGTGTCATCGCCGAGAATCTGCAGGGCGATCAGGCTGCGAATGCCCGTCGAGAGCATCACGACACGCGTCTCGATCGGTTGCAGCCAGCTCGGCGCGACACCGGGAATATCGCTGATTGCGGCGAGGGCGGCGCGCACTTCTGCGAGCGTGCGCGGCCGGTGCTCCACCTTGCCATCGGGTCGCGTGATCTCATGCGTCGGCCATTCCGCGTATGGCTTCAACAGCACCACCGTCTCGATCATGCCGATGGGCGCCGGGTCGAGCGCGGTTTCAGCGCGGCCCATCTTGCCCATGACGCTTGCCACTTCAGGGATCGATTCGATGAGCCGGTTTTGCGCGAGCATGATGCGCTGCGTCTCCCCCAGGCCA
>CAZENI010000620.1:0-4756 GCA_964513055.1 uncultured Opitutus sp. | reverse complement strand
GCCATCCATTGCAGACGGAAGGCGCCATCGAGGCAGTAGAGATTCGGCAGGCCCGGCAGCAGCCCGAACGGATGCTCGCGGACATAATAGCGCAGCGGTCCGTGGCGGAACTCGACCACCGCGGTCGCGAGCGGCGCGTGCCCGGCGGCGCGGGCGCCGGCGCGGGTCAACTGACAGAGCGTGCCGTCGATCACGGCGAGGGCGGGGGTTTGATTTTCCGGGCTCACAAGAAACTGGGCCGGTGAGGCGAACAGGTCGGCGCCGCTCCGGCGACAATAATTTTCGCGGCCTTCCGCCGCTGTTTTGCATGGACCGCGCGGGCTTCGTGCGCGGAAATCGCGCGATGGCACGCATTGCAATCGTCGGCCCCGGGGCCATCGGCGGAATCATGGCGGCGTGGCTCGGCCGCACCGGCGAGCACGAGGTGATCGTGTGCGCGCGCCGGCCGCTCGGCGAACTGGTCGTCGAGACGCCCGGCGAGACCATCGTGGCGCGGCCGCGCGTGTTCACCGATCCGGCCGACGTCCCCGCGGTGGACTGGGTGCTGGTGGCGACGAAGACCTACGACTCGGCGGCGGCGGCGAAGTGGTTCGGCGGCCTGCGCGCGAGCGGCGCGCCCGTGGCGGTGCTGCAGAACGGCGTCGAGCAGCGCGCGCTCTTCGCGCCGTGGGTCGCCGCGGAGCTGGTCGTGCCCGTGCTCCTGTATTGTCCTGCGGAGCGCACGTCGCCCACGCACATGCGCCAGCGGCGGGCCGCGCGCATCGACGTGCCGGACGATGCGCCCGGCCGTGCGTTCGCCGCGCTCTTTGCGGGGACGCCGGTCGCGGTCACGCCGTGCGCGGATTTCCAGACCGCGCTGTGGCGGAAGATCGGCGTGAATGTCGTCGGGGTGCTCAACACGATTCTCCTGCAGCCTTCGGGGGTGTTCGCGGAGCCGCGCGTGGCGGAGCTGGCGCGGGCGCTGGTCCGCGAGTGCGTGGCGGTGGCGCGCGCCGAGGGGGCGAAACTCGAGGACAGCCTCGCGGACGAAGTCCTGGAGATCTACCGGGGCAACCCGCCGGATTCACTCAACTCCATGCACGCCGACCGGCTGGCGGGCCGGCCGATGGAGCTCGACGCCCGCAACGGCGTGATCGTGCGGCTCGGGCGCCAGCACGGGATCCCGACGCCCTACAACGCGATGGCGGTGGGCCTCCTCGAGACGATGGTCGGGACCGGGTCCTCAGCGACGTAGCCCGACGCCGCCGGTGACGGTGGTTTTCACGGCGGGCCGGGTCCCGTGGGCGCGGTCTCACGGCGTGGTCGTGCCGCCGGCGGCGCGGAGGAGTTGCGCGACTTTCTCGTGCTTTCTCCCGACGGCAAGGTCGAGCGGGGTCTTGCCGGCAAAGGTCTTCGTATTCGGATTGTCGACACCGTGGGCGAGCAGCCAGGCGACGAAATCGGCGTGGCCGGCGAGGCTGGCGGTCTGGAGGGCCTGGTTGCAGTCGCGGGCGCGGGTGGACAGGTGGGGGCCGATCGCCTCGGCGAGCGCGACCCGGCCGCTGTAGCCGGCGTGGTAGAGGAGCGAGTAGCCGTGCGGCCCGCGGGTGTTGGCGCAGGCCGGCGCGAGGCGGAGGAGCGCGGTGACGATTTCCGTCTCGCCCAGCATGGCGGCGCACAGCGCGTCCAGCCGGGCGCCGGACTCGAGCAGGAGCAGCGCCATCGGGCGGTGGCCGACGTGCGAGGCGGCGCCGAGCGCGGTCTCGAAATCGCCCGCGCCCCAGTCCCAGCTCCCGTTGATCAGAGCGGGTTCCGCGGCGAGCATTTCCTTCACGCGCGGGAGGTTGGCGTGGCCGGCGCCGACGAACTCCCGGACGAGTGAGGGCGCGAGTTGCGGCTGGCGGGCGGGCTCGGTGCCGGCCTTGGGCGCGGGCGGGCGGGCGTCGGCTTGGCCGAAGGCGGGAGCGCCCGACGCGAACGCGGCGAAGGCGGCGAGACTGTGCGTGAGGAAGGTGCGGCGTTGCATGGGGGAGGGGAACGGCGGCACTCCGGGCGAAACGGCCGCGCGCGGCGACAGCGCCGGGACGGGACGCCCGGGCGAAGGGACGAAACGAGGGCAGGCGTCAGCCCAGCCCGAGGACGCGGCGCGCCGGCTCGAGGTAGCTCCGGCTGAGCTTCAACCGCGTCTGGTCGTGCAGCAGCACGACGTATTCACCGTTGAAATGCGGCAGGAGCTCCTTGATGCGATCGACGCGCACCATGGTGGAGCGGTGGATGCGGACGAAGCGGGCCGGGTCGAGCCGCGCCTCGAGGGCGGCCATCGTCTCGTGGACGAGATGGGTGCGGCCGGACGCGACGTGCAGGGCGACGTAGTTGCCGGAGGCCTCCAGCCACTCGACGTCCGGCACGTTCACGAAATACACGCGCCCGCTCTCACGCACGACGATGCGCTCGAGGAAGGGCCGTGCCGGCGCGGCTGGCGGCCCGCCGCCCAGCAGATGGCGCACGCTTTGGCCGAGGCGGGCCTCGTCGATCTGCTGCAGGCGCTGGCGGAGGCGCGCGAGCGTTTGATCGAAGCGCTCCTGGTCGAAAGGCTTCAGCAGGTAGTCGAACGCGTGGGCCTCGAACGCCTTGATCGCGTAGGAGTCGTGCGCGGTGATGAAGACGATGAGGGGCCGCGCGGCGGTCTCGAGCCGCTGCAACACGGCGAGCCCATCGAGCCGGGGCATCGCGATGTCGAGGAACGCGACGCGCGGCGCGTGCCGCTTCAGCGCAGCGAGGGCCTTCTCGCCGTCGCCGCACTCGGCGACGAGGCGGAAATCGGCGTGGGCGGCCAGCATGTGGCGCACGAGATCGCGGCCCAGCGGCTCGTCGTCGGCGAGGATGGTTGTGATCGCGGCGTCACTCATGAGCGGGCGCATGCGCGCGGCAGGGCAGGGAGAGCCGCACCTCGGCACCGCCGCCCGGCGCGGCGGCCAGCTCCAGGGTCGACGCCGCGCCGTAGTGCTGCGCGAGGCGCGCGCGGGTGTTGCGCAGGCCGATGCCGCCGGCGCGCTCCGGCGCGAAGTCCGCGGGGAAGCCCGGGCCGTTGTCGCGCACCACCAGGTGCAGCCGGCCGTCCTGCGTGCGGGCGGCGAGGTGGAGCACGCCGCCGGCCGGGCGGGCGTCGATGCCGTGCTTGAGGGCGTTCTCGACGAGCGGCTGGAGCAGGAGCCAGGGCACGGCGGCGGTCAGGGTGTCGGGCGCGACGTCAAGTTGCACGTCGAGCCGGCCGCCGTAGCGTTCGCGCTGGATGCCGAGGTAGAGTTCGAGCGCCTCCAGTTCCTCGCGCAGCGAGCAGAACGGCTGGTCGGCGCGGTGCAGGGTGACGCGCAGGAGGTCGCTGAGACGCGTGAGCATGCGGATCGCGGCGGCGTTGTCCGCCTTGAGCATGAGGCTGACGATGGCGTGGTGGGTGTTGAACAGGAAATGCGGCTGGAGCTGTGCCTGGAGCGCGTGGAGGCGGGCGTGGGCGAGCTGCGCCTCGAGCTGCGAGGCGCGGAGGGTGCTGGCGCGGAACTGCGCGTGGTAGTCGTAGGCGCGCGTGGCGCCGAGAATCATCCAATAGATGAGGAAGTAGACGTGGAACTTGTAGACGATGAAGCCGAGGAAGGCGTTGGGGCGGGGCGCGCCGGGCCATACGGCCCCGAGGGCGTGGGCGATGAGAAACTCGAGTCCGAGGAGGGCGACGCCGGTGGCGAGGCCGAGCGCGGCGTGCATCGCGAGGCCCGGGGCGAGGCGACCGCGTTCGAGCGGGAAGCGGCGGGCGAGCCACGCGACCGCGAAGGTCGCGCCGGCCCACAGCAGCCAGCCGAGGTTCCACAGCAGCACCGCGCCGACATCCAGGGGGCGGCCGCGCACCACGTTTCCGCCCCAGGTGATCGCAACCACCATCAACGTGAACAGCAGCCAGCCGCCAAAGATGCCGAGGCGAAGCAGCGGGACGGGCGCGGGCGTCGGCCCGGCGGGCGGCGGGGAAGGCGGCACGCCCGGCAGTGTGGCGCGGCGCCGCGCGGCGAAACAACCCGATAATCCCGGCGTTCCGCGAGGCGGGGCGGCGGGGTGACGAAGCGTGCCGGCGGGAGTCCGGGCCGTGGCGGCGCCGCGGGCGGAAGGCGGACGGGCGGTCTTTCCCGTGCGCAGGCTTGCGCGCCGCGGGCTGCACTCGGTAGGGTCGCGTTTCGTTGCATGAAGAAAGCGCTTATCACCGGCATCACCGGCCAGGACGGCTCCTATCTCGCCGAGCTGCTGCTCGACAAAGGGTATGAGGTGCACGGCGTCATCCGCCGGGCCTCGACCTTCAACACGAGCCGGATCGACCACCTTTACCGCGACCCGCACGTGAACGGCGTGCGGCTCTTCCTACACTACGGCGACCTCGCGGACTCGGTGCAGATGGTGAAGCTGCTCTACCAGCTCCAGCCCGACGAGATCTACAACCTCGGGGCCCAGTCGCACGTGCGCGTTTCCTTCGACATCCCGGAATACACGGGCGATGTCGTGGGACTCGGCGCGGTGCGCATCCTCGAGGCCATCCGCGAGGCGGGGCTCGTGAAGAAGTGCCGGTATTACCGGGCGTCGTCGTCGGAGATGTTTGGCAAGGTGCAGCAGGTGCCGCAGACGGAGGACACGCCGTTCTGGCCGCGTTCGCCGTATGGCTGCGCCAAGATGTATGCGCACTGGCTCACGGTGAATTATCGCGAGGGTTACAACCTGCACGCGTCGAACGGCATCCTGT
>CAZENI010000619.1:0-4758 GCA_964513055.1 uncultured Opitutus sp. | reverse complement strand
ACGTCCGCCCCACGATCCGTTCCGCCGTGATCGCGAACCCGGCGGCCTGCACCACCTCGAGGTAGCGCTGGTTGACCGACTGCACCCGGAAGATCGGGCCGGGCTCCACCCGCGCCAGCAGCAGCATGTCCCGCGCGTTGCTGAACGCGAGCGTGAGCATCTCGTCGTGCTCCCGCAGCGTGGCCTCCGTGCGCTTGAGCTCCGTGATGTCGGACACGAAACCTTCGATCGCCTCGAGTTCGCCGCCGGGCGCATGGACGCCGCGACCGCGATCCGAGACCCACTTCTCCCTGCCGGCCGCGGTGCGGATGCGATAGCGCAGCTCGTAGCCGCGCCGTTCCGCGATCGCCGCCTCGATGCGCCCGCGCACGGCGGCGCGCTCGTCCGGGTGCACCAGCTCCTCGTAGTCGACCGCCCCCGGACCGACGAACCGCTCCGGCGCAATCCCGAGCAGCTCGCAGCTCCCCTCGCTCACGAAGAGCACGGTCCCGCGCGCGTCATTGCCGCAGCGATACGCCATGCCCGGCAGGTTCGCGAGCAGTGCCTCGAGCCCCCGCCCCGGCCCGGCGGGCACGACCCTCCCGGCGGCGGCCGCAGGGGAGTCGGCGGCGCCTCGATCGCTGGAGTGAGGCATGCCCCTCCATAGCTCCGCGCCGCGACGAGGCAATCAGATCCTCGGACCGCCGCGCCGGCGGCCGGGGTGGGTCTACACCCCATCGACGCGCCGCCGTATTGGCCCCATGCTGCGCGCGACAGGAAACGTCAGCAACCTCCAGCCCTCCAAACGACCAATCCCATGGCTAAGAAAAGCAGAGGCGGCAGAATGACCGCCGCCAAGAACCGCGCCGCCAAGACCACCGGCGGCAAAGGCCCCGTCAAGAAACGTCCGGCCGGCCTGAAAATCATGAAGACCTGACGACCCTCCCGGTCGGATCGTCACCCCTCCGAAGCCGTCGCCCGACGGCTTTTTTTGTCTCCTCCGGCCGCCTGCGTCCATGCTCCCGCTCCGCCTCACCCGGTCGCACCTTCTCTGCGCGGGCCTTTTCGTAGGCACGTGGGCCGGCTGGCTGCCGCCGCTTTCGGCCGCGCTCCCGACCCTCCCCCAGCCCGCCGCCACGCCACCCCCGGTCACCGCGGCCACCGTTGACACCGCACCGGCCGCGGTCGCAGCCCGGCGCGACGCCGTGCAGCAGGAAATCGCCGCCACCCGCGCCGAGCTGGCGAAACTGCCCGAGGGCATGTCGGACGAATCGGCGCGCTGGCTCACCCAGGAGACCGCCCTGCTCGAGCGCCTCGATGCGGTTCACGCGGAACAGCAGCGCACTGGACAGCACGCCGCCGATCTGGCGAAGGAGGCCGCCGACGTCGAGGCGCGCACCCGCAACCGCCGGCCCGTGGAAACCACGCTGCCACCGCCCTACGGCATCGCGCTGCTCGATCAACTCTACGCCGAACGCGACTATCTCGAACAGGCGGAAGACTGGCTGAAACGGGACGTGGCCAATGCCGAGACCCAGTTGGAGGATGCCCGCGACATCCAGCAGGAAAAGGACCGCGCGCGACGCGCCGTGCGCCAGGCGATCGAGACCGTGAAAAAGGGCGGAAAGACCACGGGCAACCTGCGGCTGGCCGAGCTCGAGAGCCGGCTGGCGCACGAGACCTTGCGCCTCCGGGAACAGGCGCTCCGGACCCTGAAACTCCAGCAGTCCCTGCTCGCGCCCAAGCAGAAGCTCCTGCGACCCCGGCTCGACTGGCTGCGGGCCAACCTGAACCTCGCCGCCGAGGAGACCGGGGAATGGCAACAGCTCCACGCCAAACGCACCGCCGAACTCGAGCTCGCGCTCGTCGCGGCCCGGGAAGCGGCCGAGACCGTGACGCAGACCGCGATCGCCGCCGAGCGCCGTGGCGCCGCGGACAAAAACCTCGAGGAACTGGACGCGCGTCGGGCCGACCGGCAGGCGGCCAACCTCACGGTCAGCGTGCTCACCGCCCAGCGCGAACGGCTCGCCGAGGCGGCGAAGGTGCTCGCGTGGCGGCGGCACGTGCTGTCGGGCGGGATGCCCTCCAAGGAAATGCGGACCCTGGCGGACGAGAATCAGGAGGCCCTGGACCAACTGGCGCGCGAACGCCGGGCCGTGGGACGGGAGTTGTTCAGGAACCGGAAGGACCTGCAGGAATGGCAGGGCCGCCTCGCGCGCGCGGCCGCCGCGGGCGAGACGAGTCCGCCCTGGTCCGTGGAGCGCGTGCAGCGGCTGGCGCAGTGGATCGAGTTGAGCGCGGCGGAGGTCGCCGACCTCGACCAGATGCGCACCGCCCGTTCCCGGCTCCAGGAGGAGATCGGCGGGCGGGTGAATCTCTTTTCCTGGCGCGAGGGCACGCTGGTCGCGCGGGAATCGCTGGTCGCAGCCTGGAACTACGAGGTGTTTTCCGTCGACGATGCGCCCGTGCGGATCAAGGCAATCCTCGCGGTCCTGCTGCTCGTCGGGCTCGGCTATCACGCGTCGCGCTGGCTGAGCGCGATGCTCTCGCGCACGCTGTTCCGGCGGCTGGGACTCAACACCGGCCGGCGCGCGGCCTGGGAGACCCTGTGGTTCTACGCGCTCTTCCTCGTGGTGCTCGTGGTGGCCTTCAATCAGTTTCACATCTCCCTCACGCAGTTCTCAGTCGTGAGCGGCGCGCTCGCGGTCGGCATCGGCTTTGGCAGCCAGAACTTGATCGGCAATTTCATCAGCGGGATCATCCTCTTGATCGAACGGCCGGTGAACCAGGGCGACGTGATCGAGGTCGACGGCCGGCGCGTCACCGTCGAGCGCCTCGGGCCGCGCAGCACCATCGTGCGCACCCTCGACAACACCCACGTGATCGTGCCGAACAGCCGGCTGCTCGAGCAACCGGTGATCAACTGGACGCTCTCCGACGAAGTCGTGCGCCAGCAGATCAAGCTGGGCGTGGCCTACGGCTCGCCGACCCGCCACGTCGCCGAACTGCTGCAACGCACCCTGGTCGGGGTCGCCAGCGTGCGGAAGGAGCCTCAGCCCCTCGTCAAGTTCGCCGATTTCGGCGAGAGCGCCTTGTTGTTCGAAGTCTACTTCTGGGCGAGTCTCAAGGATCGCCTGGATACGGAGAACGAGCTGCGGCACCGCATCGCGGAGGTGTTCGCCGCGGAGAAAATCGTCATGGCCTTCCCGCAGCGCGACGTGCACCTCGCCACCACGACGCCGCTCCACGTGGTGATGGTGCCCGCGCCCGACGGTGCCGCCGGCCCAACCCCGCCGGGCCCCTGACCTTCCGCCGCCCGCGCGCGCGATTCAGTCGCGTTCTTGCCGGCGCATCCGCCGACACGAACGGAACGAGTCGCCACCACGAGGGCACGGCCGCTTTTGCGCTTCCTCGCCCTCGCCACTTTGCGTTTAGCTCCGAGCCCATGCTTCGCCATGTCGCGTTCGCCGTTTCCCTGATTCTCTCTGCCGGCGCGCTCTGCGCCAAGCCCCGCGCCCGCGAACTCGGCATCCCCTTCGACGGCACGCCGGGCCCGCTCAACGCCATCACCGACGTCGCCGGCGTCGAGGTCGGCCACGTCACCTTGATCTCCGGCGAGGGCAAACTCGAGATCGGCCGCGGCCCCGTTCGCACCGGCGTCACCGCCCTCCTCCCGCGCGGCAAGGACCCGCAGGCCGCACCCGTCCTCGCCGGCACGTTCTCCCTCAACGGCAACGGCGAGATGACCGGCACCGCCTGGATCGAGGAGTCCGGTTTTCTCGAGGGCCCGATCCTCCTCACCAACACCCACAGCGTCGGCGTCGTGCGCGACGCCGTGATCGCCTGGCGCGTCGGCAAACTCGGCCGCGGCCTGCCCGACGTCTATTGGTCGCTGCCCGTCGTGGCCGAGACCTGGGATGGCTGGTTGAACGACATCAACGGCTTTCACGTGAAGCCCGCGCACGTGTTCACTGCGCTCGAATCCGCGCGCGGCGGCGCCGTGCCCGAGGGCGGTGTCGGCGGCGGCACGGGCATGATCGCCTACGAATTCAAGGGCGGCATCGGCACCGCCTCGCGCCGGCTCCCCGCCGATCTTGGCGGCTACACGCTCGGCGTCCTCGTGCAGGCCAACCACGGCGTGCGCAACCAGCTCACGATCGCCGGCGTGCCCGTGGGCCGCGAGATCGGCGGTGGCCGCCGCCGCTTCGCCGGGGCCGATCCGCAGCATCCCTCCGGCGTCAGCGTCGGCGAGTTTGGCTCGATCCTGATCTTTGTGGCGACGGATGCGCCGCTGCTGCCGCACCAGTTGAAACGCCTCGCCCGCCGCGCCTCGCTCGGCCTCGCCCGCACGGGCGCCGTCTCCGGCAACGGTTCCGGCGATCTCTTCCTCGCCTTCTCCACCGCCAACGCCGCGGCCGCCGCCCGCGAGGGCAACCCCGGCGAGGGCGCCGCGGAGTTCCGCGCCTCGCGTTTCGACGCGCTCACCAACGAAGCGATGAGTCCGCTCTTCGAGAGCACGGTCGCCGCCGTCGAGGAGGCGATCGTCAACGCCCTCGTCGCCGGCGAGCGCATGACCGGCCGCGACGACCACGTCGCCGAAGCCCTGCCGCTGCCGCGCGTGCAGGAAATCCTCCGGCAGCACCGCCGGCTCGCGCCGGGCGCGGGAGAAAGTCGCTAGGATGGTCCGCCGCAAATCCCGACACCCAACGGCCACTGCGGTAGGGCGAGGCGTCCCCGCCGAGCCGTGTATCCCATGAGTCGCGACGGCTCGGCGGGGAC
>CAZENI010000618.1:1087-4772 GCA_964513055.1 uncultured Opitutus sp. | reverse complement strand
ACAACTGCCCGGACGGAGTCCGGTCCGCGGCCTGCGCCGGACTCAGCGTAACGGCAAACACAGCCACGCAGGTCGCCAGACCGGCGACGCCCAGCCGAAATGAGCCGGCGTGGCCGGCGAGAGAGGGGTTTGATTTCATGCCCCGCATTGTGGCCGGAATCAGCCGCCGGTTCCCGCCGCGACGTGGACCGCGGCCGATTCCCGATGCCACGGCCTGGTGTTTTTCGTCGACCCCATCGCGGCACCGCACCGCCAGCGCCCCCTGCCCGCACGCCCATTTCCCCAGACCCGCATCGGAACATTTCGGAACCTGCGCCGTCAGTCCGGCGCACGCCGCCCGCCGGGGGTTGGAAATTTCGCTTGTCGGACGGCCCTCCTTGGTGGTCCGGTGTAAGGTTCGTTATGAAAGGTCTCAAAATCGTCGCCGTCGTCGTTGGTGGAATCGTGGTCCTGCTCGCACTCGTCATGGTGCTGGCCCTGACCCCGGGGGTGCAGACGTGGGCCGTGCGCAAGGCGGTCGCCGGCCAGCCCGGCCTCACCATCGAGGTCGCCCGCGTCTCCGCCGGCTTCTCCGCCGCCGAGATCACCGACCTCCGCGTCGTGCAGAACGGCGTCGTCCTCACCGCCAAGCGCGTCTCCGCGAACTACTCCGCCTGGGACTACCTGACCAAGAAACGCATCAACGCCGACGCCGTCGCCGTCCAGGATGTCGTCGTCGACCTGCGCGAAACCAAGCCCGCGGCGAGGGCGGCCGCCACCGCTGCCGTCTCGACGCCCACCCCCGCACCCGCGGCGGGCGGCAAGGCCCCGACCCGGTCTGCCCAAGCTGCCCCCGCAAAGAAGAGCCCGTTCGACGGCCTGCTCAAACAAGCCCAGCTCCCCTTTGACGTCCGCGTCGCCAGCCTGAGCGCCAACGGCCGCGCGCTCCTTCCTGCCGATCAGACTGTCGCGTTCGACGTCAAGGGCTCCGGCATCGAGAGCGGACAACGCGGCAAGATCGAGTGGACGGTTGATTTTGCCGACGCGACGAAGGACGCGCCGCTGCGCGCCCTGCGCACCACTGGCACCGCCGTCGCCCACATCACCGCCGATCGCCGCATCGACCTCGTCGAGATCGACGCCACCGCCGCCGCGATGGGCCCCAAGCTTCCGTCCGATCGCGTCAAGCTCACGGTCAAGGTCGAGCAGCCCACCCCCGGCGGCAACGAAGGCTACTCCGCCCAGGTCGCGCTCCTGCGCGGCGCCGCCGTCGAACCGCTCGTCAAGTTCAGCGCGCAGTATCTCGTCGCCACGCGCGAGATCGCCGGCGCGTGGGATCTCGCCGTGCGCAGCGAGCAGTTGGCCGCGCTGCTCGCCGGCCTCGGGCTACCCGAAGTCGAGGCCCAGGGCGCCGGTAAGTTCACTCTCAAGCCCGACACCCACTCCGTGGCCGCCAGCGGCGATCTGCAGGGCCAGGTGTCGCAGCTCACGAAACTCTCCCCCGCCCTCGAGGCCGTCGGCGCCGTGCAGTTCAAGACCACCTTCGACGGCGGTATGGCCGGCGACCTCGCCCGACTCGACAAGCTCGCACTCGATATCACCGGTGCCGACGGCCGCAAGTTCGCCGAGATCGCGATCACCCAGAAAGTCACCTACAGCCTCACGGACAAGAAAGTCACCCTCGCCGATCCCAGGGCCGCGATCGCCCGCCTTTCGCTGCGAGAACTCCCACTCGCCTGGGCGCAGCCGGCCCTGCGGCCGATGCTCGTCGAGAGCGGCGACCTGTCGCTCGCCTTCGTCGTGGAAGCCGCGGACGATGGCAGCCTTATCACCGTCCGCGCGACCGAACCGCTGCGCCTGCGCGCCGTCACGATCCGCGATGCCCACAAGAAGGCCCTGGTCGAGAAACTCACGCTCTCCGCCAGCCCGACGATCGACTACACCGCCACGCGCGTCGTCACGAGGATCCGCGAATTCAGCCTTTACCTGCCGACCGGTGACGCCGTCACGGGCGGCGTGCGCGCCGACATCACACCGCTCGCGACCAACCCCGCGATCGAGTTTGTGACGCAGCTTCAGGTCAAGCTCGTCGCCGCGCTCAATCCCTACCTCGCCATCGCCAACGGCCCGCTCAACGCCGCGATCACCGTCACGGGCAGCGTGAGCGCCGACATCACGCAACTCGCGCCCAAGCCCGTGATCGCGTTTGCGACGCAAGTGCAGGTCACGGTCGTCGCCGCGCTCGGTCCCGACCTGGAAGTCGCGACCGGACCGCACACCGCCGCATTCTCCACCGAGGGCCGGATCGACGGCGACACGATCGTGGTCAACAAATCCTCGTCGTCGATCACCCGCGAAGGCGGCAAGCTGTTGACCTCCTACGAACTCGTGCAGCCGCTGACGTTCGACCTGAAGCACTCCACCCTCACCGCGGCCAATCCCACCGCCCCCGCCGCCCGGCTCAAGCTCGGCGAGATTCCGCTCGCGTGGGGCGAGACCTTCCTTCCCAACGCGAAGCTCGACGGCACGATTGCCGGCGGCACGTTCGATGTCTCGCTGCGCTCGCTCGAGGATCTCACGATCACGACCACCGAGCCGCTCGCCCTGAACTCGGTCACTGCGACGCTGGACGGCAAGCCCATGACGCAGGACCTCGATGTCACCGCCAGCTTCTCCGCCACGAAGCGCGGCGACGCCATCGCCTACGAGGTCCGCCGTCTTGAACTCAAGCGGGAAGGGGCCTCGCTCGCCACGCTCGCGGTCGCCGGCCAGGCCAGGCTCGGCACCAAGCTGAACGTCGCGGCGAAGGGCACCCTCGACGCCGACGTCGCCGCCCTGATGAGGCAGCCCGCCGCCGCCGGTTTCGCCACGCTTTCGCGCGGCCGGCTCACGGCCGCCTTCGATGCCAACCTCGCCGACGCCATCCAGGCGAAGGCCGTCGTCTCCGCCAAGAACCTCGTGGCAAAACAGGACAACCGCACCCTCGGCGATCTCGAGCTCACGCTCGACGCCACGCTGAAGCCCGACGGCAGCGGCTTGATCACGCTCCCGCTCACGCTCACCAGCGCGCAGCGCAAATCCGATCTCTCGATCGTCGGCGCCTTCGGCAAGGCGGCGAACAAGGAGACGTTTCTTTTCACGGGAAAGATCTCGAGCGCCAACCTGGTGGTCGACGACTTTCAAGCGCTCGCCATCCTCGCCCCCGCGGGCGAAGCACCGAAGCCCACCGCCTCCCCCGCCGCCACGCCGCGCCCGGCTCCGACTCCGGCGCCGCGGCCCGCGGCCGGTCCCGCCGCCGCCAAGCCCGTGACCCGCGACACCAAGCCGTTCTGGGCCGCCGTGAACGGCAAGTTCGAGGTGGATCTGAAGCGCGTGGCCTACGGCAAGGAGACCGTGACCGGCCTGCGCGGCGCGGCCGTCGTCACCGACACCCGTCTCGCCCTCGACAACCTCGAGGGCCGCATGCAGGAGAACGTCTTCAAGCTCAACGCCGGCATCACCTTTGCGGCGAACCAGGCGCAGCCGTATTCACTCACTGGAGCCGCCGATGTCGTCGGCCTCGATGTCGGCGAACTCCTGCGCGCCGCCAACCCCGGCGAGAAGCCGATGCTCGAGACCAAGGTCAAGCTCACCGCCCGGCTGAACGGCTCCGGCGCGAACGTCGCCCAGCTCGCGGAGCGCACCTACGGCGTCTTCGATGTCTCCG
>CAZENI010000618.1:0-1077 GCA_964513055.1 uncultured Opitutus sp. | reverse complement strand
CTCCTCGCGCAGCCCGGGCAGGGAGAGCTTGCGGATGTCTCCGGCGGCAAGGGCGTCCTGCGCGCCCTCGGCCGCAAGGGCGAGACCGTCGGCACCGTCTCTTCGGTGCTGGGCCTCGCCGGCGCCCTCGCCGGTTCGGGCAACACCGTCGCGCTCGGCCGCCTCGGCCAGGAGCTCGAGGAGATGCAGTTCGAGAGCTTCAGCATGCACATCGAGCGCGATGCGGCGTTGAACATGAAATTCAGCACCATCGAGTTTCTCTCGCCCAACAAGCGGCTCACCGGCACGGGCACGATGACCTACCTCAAGGACACCTCCTTCGAGAAATGGCCCTTCCAGTTCGAGTTCCGGCTGGCTGGCAAGGACTTCATGGCGCAGCTCCTGAACGAACTCCACGTCCTCTCCGGCACGCAGGACGACAAGGGCTACTATCCCATGAGCGTGGCGTTCCCCGTGACCGGCACCGTCGAGAAGGCCAACAACGGCCTGTGGAAGATCCTCCTCAGCACCGCGGCGCGCGCGGGCCTCGAAGGCCTGCTGCGGCCGCGATAGTGCCGGGCCACGGCTGGAGTGGTTGCGAGCGCCCGCGAGCAGAACGAAGACCGCTCTAACGGGACGCCCCCGCCGCCAGCGCGTTGAGATACTCCTCGATCCACGTGTATCCACTCGGCGCGGTCGCCGCGCCGTCGCGCGGATCGCGCGGGTCGAGCCCGCGCAGGACTTCCCAATCGTCCGGCACGCCGTCGCGATCCGAATCCACGGGCGCCTCGGCGGAACGATAAGCTGGCCACCCGCCGACATCCCTCGGCGAGTCAATGATCCGACCGCCGCGGTTGCGCACCGCCGAGGCGAATTCCACCTGATAGCCCGGGTGGATCCTGATGCCCCGCGGCTGGCCGATGCCGCCGGTCGAACAATCGATCAGGTCCACCCGGCCGCCCGCCTTGAGTTTCTGCGCGAGCTGGACGCTGCTCTCGATGTCCCAGCCGCCCTCGATCCAGTCGGTCGCGGAAATGCGCACGAACACCGGCAGTTCCTCCGGCCATTCGGAACGCACCGCCTCGATGGCTTCGAGCA
>CAZENI010000617.1:0-4775 GCA_964513055.1 uncultured Opitutus sp. | reverse complement strand
TGAGCTACGAGCAGATCGCGGCCACGCTCAACTCGCATGGGATCAGGGTCTCGCCGGCCGGCGTCGGTGTTTATTGCCGGGGCCACTTCACCAAGGCCGAAATCGAGCGTGCCCGCCGCGAGGCCCGCGTCACGGCGCGCCCGGCCCCTCCCACCCGGATTTCCGTCACGGTTCCACCGGTCATCGTGCCCGGCCCGGTCGAACCCAACTCCGGTCGACGCGGGCCGAAAATCGCCCGCGACAACTACTGAGCTCAACCATGCCCACCAAACGGATCATTCTCTTTCCCCAGGACAAAGGCGGCATCGGCAAGAGCTTTGTCGCCACCCTGCTCCACGACTATCTGACCGACGCCGGGGTCCGCCTAAAAGCGTTCGACCTCGATCACGCCAACTCCACGTTCAACCGACTGGTGCCCGAGGCCGAGTTCATCGACACGGACGTCGATGCCGACAAGCTCGGCGTGCTCGACCGGATCGTGCACGTTCTGCCCGAGGCCGATGTCGTTGTGGTGGACAACCGCGCGACTGGCGGCAGCAAGGTCATCGCCTACCTCGATGAGACGCGGCTGCCGGAGTTGCAGGCCGAGTTTGGTTGCACGCTGGTGTTCGCGGTGATCGCGACCGACGACAAGGATGCGAATTCCCAGATCGCGGAATTGCTCGATTCTCACGGTTCGCGGGTGCGCTGGCTTGTTGCCCGCAATCTTCGCGACGGCGGTAATCTCGATCTGTTTGGCCAGAGCAACGCCCGGAAACGGCTGGCAGACTGCGGCGCGGTGGAGGTCGATGTGCCGTGCCTCGCCGAGGTCACGAAGAACCGTTTGCAGCAGGCGAACCTCACCGTCGGCCGGGGTCGCGAATCCGAGGCGCTACACCTGCTCGATCGCTCGCGCTGTATCCGGTTTCACGATCGGATGAAGGAGGAGTTCGGCAAAGCGCGGGAACTGCTCCTGCCGTGAGTGCCGCACTCAAGCCCGAGGATTTGCTCGAGCCGGGAAATTTCCCGGACGACTTAAAGTGGGTGCCGGCCCACTTCAAACTGCATCCGACTGACCCTGTCTATCTGCTCATCGCGTGGCATTGGCGGCGAGTGAAACAATCGGAAGACACCCTCAAGGCCGCCATCGTGGAGATCAAAAAGGCGCTCGACGACCGGATCGGGCACCTGGCGGAAGCGGCCGAAACCGTCGCGGGCGTCAATGATGCGCTGGCCGACGTGCAGGTGGCCTTGGAGGAAAAGCCCGCCGAACTGGAGGCCCAACTGGACGCGAAGCTCACCCAACCCGTGGCCGATGCACTGACCCGGCTCCAGGCGTTGGAGAAAACGCTCGCGCCGCTCGCCCGCAGTTTCCAGACGGCGCAGCGGCGCCAATTCCTCGCGACGTTTTTGGTCGGTGTCACGGCGGGCGTGCTTTCTGCCGTCATCGTAGTGCTCGCGTGAGTCAGCGCATTTTTGCCCTCGCGGCCGTCTGCTTCGGAGTGGGCGTGATGGTCAGGTTCGTAGTCGCGGCACCGGTCGGATATTGGTTTGCCGTGCTGGCGGTGGGAGTCGGTAGCTGGCTGTCCTATACTGCGTTGATCGCCGGATTCGAGGCCAAGGCGGCGGTCGTCCTCCGTCTGTGGGGACTCGAGTGGACCCGCGACGAGGCATGTTGCCACTTCTTCATCACTGGAGCCACCGGCACTGGCAAGACGGCGCGCGCCGTCGTGCCAGTCGTGCATGGCCTCCGCTCGACGCTGCCGGATACTGGAGTTCTAGCCGTCGATTCCAAAGGCGCTCTCTGGAAACCGCTGGCAGCGATGGCGGAGAAACTCGGACAGACGGAAAGCCTCCGGCTGATTCGGGTTCGCCCGACGCACATCGCGCCGGCTCACTGGACGCCCCCACTTCGCCTGAACATCCTGGGCGACGCCTCCGTGCCGTGGAGCACCTACGCCAAAATTATTGTCGATACCGCCACAGCCTCCGGCCAGCGCGGCGGTCAGGCCTTTTTCAAAGAGACGGCGCGGGACGCGATCACCCACGCGATGCACGCGTTGGAGGCCGCGGAATTGCCCGTGACGCTCGCGAATGTCCACGACGCCATTTGCATTTCCTCGGAGACGGCCCTGCTGCTCGCACGGTTGGCGGAGCATCCCGGTCCGGCGGCGGAAGTGGAGCGACAGTATTTCAGCGACTTTGCGGCGCAGCCGCCCGAGCAAAAGAGCGGCACGGTCTACACCGTCGCGAACTACCTGCGCCCCTACACTCCGCCGGACATTCGCCAGGTCGTGTGTTCCATCACGCCCAACTTCAGTCTGGCCGAAGTCGACGACGGCCGGCTTATCTGCCTTTCGGTTCCGCAGACCTATCAAGTGGAGCGGCGTTACCTCAATCTGCTCTTCAAGCAGCTTTTCTTTTTGCACGCATTCCGGCGGTTCGATCTCGAGCCCGACGAAATGCGACGGCGCAACCTCATCGCGCTCGTGCTCGATGAAGGCCAAAAGACCACACTCGTTTCCGAAGACGGGTTCTCGGATCACGCGACCGTCGATGAACTCCGCGAGGCCGGCGTCAGTCTGATTTCCGCCACGCAGACGCCGCTTTCGCTTTACGCCGCGTTCGAGACCGAGCGGAAGGCCGATGTCTTTATGGCGAATCTCCGGACGCAGATCCACTTTCGCGCCGCCGACGAAAAGGGCGCGAAGATTCTCTCCGAGAAGATGGGCGGACGGGAAATCCGAAAATACAGCGGAGGCGTGAGCAGCGGTCGAACCTCGCGCAACTGGCAACCGGCGGACGAACCGTGGTTCAAGCCCACCGCATTTCTGGCAATGGCGGACGGGAAGGCCCTCGTGAAGCATCCCCGCCGAACGGGGAAACCACTTTTAAGGAAACTGCCGTTCACCTCGTTCACCCGTGCGAACGAGTCCAATCCGCGCACGAGCGAAGGCTGATTTTAGGCGCGTGTCTTGCACCCAACTGCGCACGCGGCACTCGGCCTAGTTTCGCGACGGATCGGCTGGCGCACGAGGGCGCAGCGCTTGCGTGCGCGACGTCAGTCGCGATGCACGCGGTTCGCGGCTGGTCGGAGTCGTCCGTAGCCTGAGCGAGACGATTCGGCCCCTCGAACTCGGCCATCGCATCGCATCCAAATAGTCATCGGCGAGGCCCGTGGCGTCGCGATCTTGGAGGTTAAAGCCGATCAGCGCCGTCACATCTGGGGCGTTACTTCCCATGATTCGCCGCAACTGGCGCGCGGCGCTGACAAATATGCGATAATCGGCGGCATCAAAGATAATCGTTATACGAATGGAACGGGAGCGTTGAGACATGGAGCATAGGAGGTGATGTTAACGTGGAAGGGGCTTTCCACGATTGGCGGTCGAGTGAAAACGCGGAGCAAAGTATGCCCCACGGCTGGATTGAAGCTTACCTATATTACCATACCAAATCCCCCTAGAATCGGCTGCGCCGCGCAGAATATCGGCTAAACTCGCTGCACCCGCTGCGATCGAACTTCGCTGGGGCGACACAACAAGACACGGCGAAACCATCGCGCCATCAAGGTATCGTCGGAGAATCCGCACAGAAATGCGATCTCGACCTCTTTCATGTCGGTTTGCTCGAGGAGGTTCTCCGCTTTCGCCACTCGCCGGCACATGACGTATTCATGCGGAGTCATGTTCATACTCGCCTTGAAGAGCCGGCCGAAATGACTGGGGCTGAAGCCTGCTACCCGGCCGAGCAATGCCAGATCGATATGCTCGCCGACGTGCTCATCGATGTAGCAAGTAACCCGCTGTAATACCTCGGTCGGTAAACAAGGGCAGTGATTTTGCAGCGTATGCGCGCTCAAGAGACCGCGAAGCAAATGAGATCCGAACAAGGTCCCGATGGATTCAATGTAGCAGGCATTCTGGTCGCCGAGTTCGCGACACAAACGTCGAAACGTTTTCGCAAGTTGACCAATCAGGGTATCGCGACCGCTCAAGTGGCCGAGCGTTGCAACGATGACACTCGAAGGCGCCCGCGTCGCAATCTCGGCGGCGTAGCTTCGTTCCATGAACAGTGTCACCATTTCGGCCGGGTCGGTTAAAACTAGGGCGTGAGGCGTGCCGGCCGGTATAATCCAAGCCGTAGGCCCTTGAAGCCTGAGTTCGCGCCACTCGCCTTCGGCCGTTTTCCATTTCAGAAAGCCCACGGCTTCATCCAGGACAGCCGAAATCTGTTCTTCTTCGCGCGTATGCTCGGCCCATTCGTTACGCGCGTGATGATCATAGTAGGCGCTCACCACGCGACCGGGGAAGAGCCGGCGGCGATAGCCGTTGGTTGCGGGAAACAGGGTGAGCGGATTGGGCACGATGCGTATCCGCACCCGAGCAACAGGACGTCGATCAAGAGGTTGCGTGAAGCCTGTGGATCACGGCGCAGACGGCCCTTCTAACGTAGCGGCAATGATTTCGGCTGTATCGGCTGAGCCCGCTTTTGTATCGGCTAAACACGCTAACGTAAAAACCCAAGGGATTCGTCCCGCCGCCGCGTATTTCCGGAGAAACCTCTCAACCCGATGAAAGAAATCTCCGATCTCAAACTGCGGGAAGTTCTCGCTGCGTGGCAGGTTTCGGCATCACCCGCTCCCCATTTTAAGTCCGCCTTGTGGCAGCGCATCAGACCCTCGCATGAGGTCATGGTGGCGGGGATCATTCTCAAGCCATCATGACAGTCGGAAAAGAACGCGACCTCGTCAGGCCCAAGATTTCAGCGCGACGCCTACCTTTTTCCGCGCGCGC